>CAYQRX010000182.1:0-6865 GCA_964419865.1 uncultured Hyphomonas sp.
TTATGAGACCGTCAAGGACAGGCGGGATTGCCTCCTGCGCACCGGCGCTGAAAGCCAGGCTGGCAAGGACCGCCAGCGTCAGGAGGATGCGGGCAGCTGCCCCCGTCCTAGCCATGCTCGCCCGGTGCCCGCTCCATGATCTCGACAATCTTGACGGCAATCTGGCCGTCATCGGTCTCGATCAGTTCGCCTTTGGCAATCAGCCGGTTATCGATGAACAGGTCGACCGGATCATCGACCTTGGATGTCAGCGTCACGATGGCGTCGGGCTGAAGGTCAAGGATCTCGGCAACGCTCAGCCGCTTCTGTCCGATCGAGACCGTGACCGTCACCGGTACAGCATAGATCGAGCGGCGAAAGCCATTGCGGCCCGAGGGGTCGCGGCGATCGTCGCCATTGAATTCTTCAACTGCCTTTTCGGGCTGGGCCATCACATCTGCTCCACTTTCGTATTATGGGTTGCGCCGAGCTGGGCGAGGCAGGCTGCCAGCAGCCCGTCGAAATCAAAGGTTACCCCGCCGGTGCGCCAGGAAACGTCGACGCCGGTCCGGCCCTCCGCCGCGATCACTGTGCATCGGCCGGCGAGCGCAGGCTGGGCTGCGACCATTTCTTCCAGCTTCGCCGCAAGATCCGGCGGTGCGTGAATGTCGATCCCGGGGACAGCGGCAGGAATGAGGCCCGGCAGGTGCCGGCCGATTTCCTCGGCCATGAACTGACGCGAAAGCTCCGGGAAAAGGCGGCCGGCCATCGTCTGGATCGTTGTAACGGCCTGCTGGCGCGATTCCGTCTCAAGGCGGCCCATCAGCGAAGAGAGCGCAGCGATGGTCTTCTGCATCTGACCGGCCTCGCCGCCCGCCGATGGTGGTGATATGGGCGCCGCCGTCTCTGGTGGCGGCGCTGCTTCCTCCGGAGACAGAGGTTTCTGCACGGTGCGGACGGCGCCGTCGAGCGGCTTCTGCCAGTCTGCCGGCCTGCGCTCCGACGGGGTGTCAAAGCGCGGCAGGTGTGAGAACACCGCGTCACTCATTGACCGCGACCTTGCGCTCGAACGGGACGACGTTCTGGTCTTCTGTCAGCCACTGCTGGAGCAGCGCCGCGGCCTCATCCTGGCGCTCGCTGGTATAGTCCTTGAGGTAGGTGAAGGGGTCTGTCTCCGCATCGGCGGCCACAGCGGTGCCTGACGCAGCGCTGATCGCCACCGCCGCACCGGCGGCGCCCTCAAGCGCTTCCTGTTTCGGGCGCGGCATCAGCATAGGGCGCACCACGCCAAAGGCGAGCACAATGACGACGAGGCCAAGCAGCAAGGCCTGAAGACCTGACCAGAAATACCGCTCCAGAAGCTGCTCCATCAGGCTCGGCGCCGTGACCAGGTCCTCCACCGCAACCGGCTGGAAGGGCATCAGCTCGACCGTGATGGTGTCCCCGCGCTCGAGATTCAGGCCCGCGCCGTTGGCGATCAGCTTCTCGAAATCCGCGATGACCTGTTGTTGCACTGCGGCCGCGTCGTCTGCGGCAGTATCAATGCCAAGTGCCTGCTGGTTGAGCAGAACCGCGATTGATATTCTCTGGATCTGGCCGGGCAGCGTCTCAATCTCGGTGCGCGTCTCATTGATCTCATAAGAGACGCTTTCGGTCGAGTTGCGCGTCGTGCTGTTGCTGCCGCCCGCGCCCTGCCCGCCCTGCGGCAGATTGCTGGCGACGGTCATGCCCGCCGTGCCCCCGGCGCTTGCCTCATTCACATCGTTGGTAGTCCGGTTACGGATGACCCTGGAGTTCGGGTCGAAGGAGACCGCCGAGGTGCGCTGGCGCTCGCGGCTGACATCGACCGAGACCGAGACGCGCGCATTGCCTGCGCCGACGCGTGGCTCCAGCAGGCGCTGGATCTTCTGCTCGATCAGCCCTGCCTGGCTTTCGGCCGCGATGGCAGGTTCTTCCGTCCGGTCGGCGTTCGGCCCGGCGAGGATACCCTTGCGCGGATCGATGACGGCAACATCTTCCGCCCGAAGCCCCGACACAGCGAGCGCAACCATGTACTGAATAGCCTCGGCCTGTCCCTTGGTGAGGTCGCGCGCCGTTGTCAGCGTGACCGATGCCGTCTGCTGGGTCTGCGTGCGGGCAAAGCCGGAGCGCAGATTGGCCCCGATATGCACCCGCGCTGATGTCACCCCCGGCATGGCCAGGATGGTGCGCGTCAGCTCGCCTTCCTTCGCACGCCAGTAGGCCGCGTTGTACATCTCGGAGGTGACCGAGAAGCCGTTGACTTCGTCAAGCAATTCATATCCCTGTACGGACGGACGCGGCAGACCTTCGCGGGCGAGATCGAGACGCACGGCGTCGCGCTTGCCCTGCGGTATGAAGATCGCTTCGCCGCGGATTTCATACGGAACTTTTGCCTGCTCCAGCTTCTGGATGATCTCCCCGGCATGCTGGGGCTCGAAGCCGGAATAAAGCAGCGCCATCGGCTCCCGGGTCACGTTCTGGAACAGGAAGCTCATGGCAAAGATGATGGCTGCCACAGCCCCTGCCAGCATCACCTGCCGCGAGCGGGGCAGCGCCTTCAGATTGTCGATGAAATTCATGAACGATAGGCCCCAATCGGGTTCGAATCTGCTGTAATGATTAAAATTTGGAGCAAAATCGTTAAGGTTATCTTTACCACGCATTGGTCTAACGGACGGTGAAACGTATGGTTAAATCGGGGTCCATATGGCCAAGAAGCCTGCACCAGATGCGGCGGCTCAAGGTGATGCGGGGGGTAAGCCAGGCGGTGGTCTGGCGGGCATCCTGATCGTCGCCGGCGCCTCGCTCGCGGCTTCCTTCGGGCTGTTCTATTTTCTCTCACCGCAGGCGCCGGCCGCCCAGGCCTGCCCGACGGTTGCGGTCGCGCCCGCAACACCCGCTCTCGCTTCGGCCGACCATGTCTATGTCGACCTGAAGGAAGTGCTGATCACCATCGGCAGCGAGCCAGCGACGCGCTACCTGAAGATGAATATCTCGATCATTACCGGCCGGGACGGCGCGACAAAGGTCAAGGCCGCCGAACCCATGCTGATCGATGCCTTCAACAACTATCTGCGCTCGATAGAGCTTGCGGATGTGGAGGACCCGGGCTTCTATCCGCACATGCGTGAACAGCTCGCCCGCCGCGCTGAGCTCGTCCTCGGCGGCACGGTTTCGAACGGCGTCCTGATCACAGAGTTCCTGCTGAGGTAGACGATGGAGCTCCCCAACATCCAGCCCACGGATATTGCAATCTTCCTGGTCTCCTTTGCGGCCTGCGTTTACTGCATCCTGCTGAGTCGGCGTCTACGCGCCCTGCAGGACACAAAAGATGGGCTTGGCGCCACAATCACGGCGCTGTCCAGCTCGGTCTCGGCGATGTCGGCCGCGACCCAGGATACGCGTACCCGCGTCGAGAACATGGCGACGCGCCTCGCCCATCTGATCGCCGAGGGGGAGAAGATGTGCACCCGTCTCGAAAACACGATCATGACCATGGAAGCCTCGCAGACCAGCGCGGCCAATCAGGTTCACGCCGCCCAGACCGAACTCAATGTCATGATGCGCGATGTGCTCGACCAGTCGCGAGAGCGCATTGTCGAGATGACGACCCTCATGCGCCAGATGCGTACGCTCAACGAGACCGCCCGGAATAACCTCGAACCCGTTCCCTCACCCCGCGCAAAATCGGCCTGACGAGATGAGCTACACCCCCACCCGCTCCCATGTCCTGCTGACCCTCGGTGTCCTGTTCACGATTGGGGGCGTCACCCGCTTCCTCCCGGATGCCCTGGCCTTCGCCGAACAGCCGGCCGGCCAGAGGACGGAAAGCCCTGCCGGTGCCAGCGCCTCGACAATGGCGGCCACGCCGGCGCCGAAGCCGGCCCCGTCCGGCGCACTGCAGGAAGTCTGCTTCACTGCCGAGACGGCCTCGCTTCTCAAGGAAGACCAGTGGCTGTTCGAGGCCGAGCGCGAGGAACTGAAGCAGCAAAGCCTCGCGCTGCAGGAATGGGAAGTCGAACTCCAGCGCCAGACGGCGGAGCTGAAAGCGCTTCAGGCAGCGCTCGAGACCCGCTGGGATGAGATGCAGGCCGGCGCAGACCGGGATGTTCAGCACCTTGCCCAGATGTATTCGGTGATGAAGCCCGATCAGGCTGCCGGCATCTTCAACCAGATGGACCCTGGCTTTGCCGCGGGCTTCCTGCGCCTCATGCCGAGCGATCAGGCGGGGCTTATCCTGGCCGCGATGCAGGCTGAGAAGGCCTATGTCGTCAGCGTCAAACTTGCTACGCTGAACGATGATGTCCGCCACGCTGCTGCGCCCGTTGCCAATTAAGGCTCACTGGTTTGCCGCTTTCGGCGCTTGCCTGTTTGCGCTGTTCTTCGCCCTGACCGGCTGCGCCGGCAATACGGGCCGCGCCTCACCGGAAACAGAGCCGGCAATCCTGATCTTTTCGCACACAACCGGCTACCGCCATGCCTCGATCGAGGCGGGCGCCGCGGCGCTGGCCGAGATTGCGGCGGCCGAGGGCTACCGGGCCGATGCAAGTGAAGATCCCGCGATCTTTTCAGCAGAAGGCCTCGCCCCCTATTCCGCGATCCTCCTGCTCAGCGCGACCACGGCGCCAGACGATCCGGAAAGCGAATGGCTGACGGGCGCGCGGCGCGATGCGTTTCAGGATTTCGTCCGCTCAGGCGGCGGCATCGTCGCAATCCACGCCGCCGCCGACAGCCATTATCACTGGCCCTGGTACCGGCAGATGATCGGCGGCGCCTTCGCCCGCCATCCGCCGGGAACGCCGGAGGGCCGCATCGTCGCCGCCGCGCCGGATGACCCGGTGATGCAGGGCCTGCCGGCAGAAATCGTGCGCCGCGATGAATGGTATTATTTCAAGGACTTCCGGGAAGACACGGTGCTGCTCACCGCTTTCGATCCCGTTTCCATCGGCGAGCCGGGCCCCGGCCTGCGCCCGCTCTCCTGGCGCCATGAATTCGAAGGCGCGCGCATCTTCTACACCGGCATGGGCCACACCGAAGAGAGCTTCTCCGAGGCCTATGTCCGCGATCATATCGCCGCCGGCCTGCGCTGGGTGCTGAGCGGCGAATGATCCCCCTTCCGCCCGGCCCTGTCATTTGTGACAGCTATCCCGGCAGACCGGACCCGCTTTAGCGTGCAGCTGACGCGGCGTCCCGCCTTTTCCGGCCGGATGGGTGCGACTATCGTTTGAACAGACTCTCGGGGAGGAGAGCATGAGCAAACCGGACGTCTATCTGGGCTGGAAGGTCGATTTTACATCACCGCCCGGGGAGCCGGCGCTGATCGCGCCGGATTCGGTCAACTGGCAGGTATTCAAGAACCCTGTCGCCCTCGCGATCGGGGGCATCTGTGCGGTCCTTCTGGAATTCGCCGATGCCCGTATCCGCTCCGGCGTCTGGGATCATTCGGTGTTCAAGACCGACCCCATCGGCCGCTCCAAGCGCACCGGAACGGCGGCGATGGTCGGCACCTATGGCCCGGCAAGTGCCGCGCGCCGCGTCATTCAGGGCGTAACCAACATGCATGCCCGCGTCGAAGGCCAGACGCCGAAAGGGGAAGCTTATCGTGCCCTCGACCCCGAACTCCTGGACTGGGTGAGCGCCACAGCCGGATACGGCTTCGTCACAGCCTATCACCGCTTCGTCCGCCGGTTGAGCGAGGAGGAGATCAGCAGCTATTTCATTGATGGCGAGCCGGTCGCGCGTCTTTACGGCGTGCAGACGCCGCTGCGTTCGGTGGCCGACTTCCATGTGATGATGAACCGGCTGCTGCCCCGCTTCGAACCCCATCCGATCAACACCGAATTCCTGGACATCATGAAATCGGGGCGCGCTGCACCGGAGGTTCCCAAGGGGCTCCAGAGCGCGCTCGTCCATGCCGCCGTCGACATCCTTCCCGCCCCGGTGCGAGCCCGGCTGGAACTCGGCCGGGAATACAACCTGTCCCCGATCGGCCGGCTGACGGTGAAGGCAATGGCGGCCATGGCCGAGCGGACACCCGATCTCAACGGGCCTGCGGCGCAGGCCTGCGAACGCCTCGGCCTGCCGCGCAGTTTCCTCTGGAAGTCTGCGTCCGAACGTACCCGCCTGCTCGCCGCGGCCCGCAGCCGGGGCGCCTTGAGCGAGGCGGCCGCGTGAACCTCTCCTTCACCCCGGAAGAAGAAGCCTTCCGAGAGGAAGTGCGTGATTTCCTCGCCGATCATCTGAGCCCCTCGCTGCGCGCCTATGCCCGGCAGATGACGAGCGTCTATGCGACCAGGGAAGTCGCCTTCGAATGGCAGGCGATCCTGGTGAAACAGGGCTGGGCGGCGCCTTCCTGGCCGGTCGAGTATGGCGGCACCAACTGGACCCCCGCCCAGCGCTACATCTTCGATGTCGAAATGGCCCGTGCGGGTGCCCCGCCCCTCTCGCCCATGGGCATCGGCATGTGCGGTCCGGCCCTGATCGGCCATGGCTCGAAGGCCCAGAAGGACCATTACCTCCCCCGCATCCTGTCGGGCGAGGATTTCTGGTGCCAGGGCTATTCCGAGCCGCATGCCGGCTCCGACCTTGCCGCCCTCACCATGTCGGCGGTCGAGGACGGGGACGACTTCATCTGCAACGGCTCCAAGATCTGGACCACCCATGCCCATGAAGCGAACATGATGTTCTGCCTCGTACGCACGGATGCGTCCGGCAAACCGCAGCAAGGCATCACCTTCCTGCTGATCGACATGAATGCGCCGGGCGTGCGCGTCGATCCGATCCTGATGCTGTCGGGCGAGCATATCCAGAATGCGGTTTCGCTCGACGAGCGTGACGAGGTCGTCGACGGCGCGCGGGAGGTCGT
>CAYQRX010000183.1:0-6856 GCA_964419865.1 uncultured Hyphomonas sp.
CGGTCGGATTGAGCCCGCGGAAGCGCCGATATGTCCGGCGTTCAGCTGCGGGACAGGCCGCAGCTTGTCCCACAGACTTGCGCCGCAATCAGGCGACGATGCCGGACTTGTAGAGCGCCTCGATCTCCTCGGCGCTCCGGCCGAGGCCGGCGAGTATGTCGCGGGTATGCTGGCCGGGGGCCGGGGAGGGCCCCTTGGGACCATCATCTGCCCCCGGAAAACGCACAGGCGAGGCGGGCGAGGCATAGGTCGAGCCATCGCCCTTCGCGCTCGGTGTTTGCACGATGGCGCCGGCGGCATGGGCCTGCGGATCGGCCGCCACCTCGGCGAGTGTCTGCACCGGGGCCCAGGCGATGGATTCGGCATCAAGACGGGCGGCGAGTTCGGCCATGTCATAAGCGCCGAAGCCGGCATCGAGAATGTCGACCACTTCGGCATTGTTCGCCCGCCGGCCCTTGGCATTATTGAAGCGCGGATCGGTCGCAAGGTCGGGCCGATTGATGACGCGGCACAGCGGCGCCCAGTCCGTCTCGCCCTGGCGGGCGACAATGCAGAACCATTTGCCGTCCTTGGTCTGATAGAAGTTCGAGATCGGAACATTCTGCTCATGCCGTCCCTTGGTCGACGCGACGCGGCCGAAGAACAGCTGGATCGCAAGGTCCGAGCCCATGGCATAGAGGCCGGTGCGGAACAGGGAGGCTTCGACAAGGCGGCCCTTGCCGGTGCGCTGGGCCTCGACAAGCGCCGCGCAGATGCCGGCGGCAGCGGCAATGGAGGTCGTATGGTCGCCGAAAGCGGTCCGCAGCGGGAAGGGTTCCTGGCCCTTGGGGATGGTCAGGCTGGCGACGCCCGTGCGGCTCCAGAAGCTGGCGATGTCGAAACCCGGCCGGTCGGCGTCCGGGCCTTCGAGGCCGTAGCCGGACAGCGAGCAATAGACGAGTTTCGGGTTCACCTGCCGGATGGAGTCATAATCGAGGCCGGAGCGGGCGAGGCCGCCGGGGCGGACATTGGTCAGGAACACATCGGCCTCGGCAACGAGTTCGCGCAGGATCTGCTGGCCTTCCGGCGTGCCGGTATTGACGATGACGGACTGTTTGCCGCGATTGTCGAAATCGAAAACCGGGTTGTCCTGGATATCGGTGCCGATGGTGCGGAAGAAGAGGCGGATCGGATCACCGCCGGGGGGTTCGATCTTGACGACATCGGCGCCCCAGTCACGCAGGATACAGCCGGCGCCGGGCGCGGCCATATAGGTTGCATATTCGACGACGCGAATGCCTTCGAGCATCGGTTTCCTCCTGCAGCAGGACGGCGTTGAGCGGCCCCGATCAGCGGCAGATTAGGCGCCTGCGCGCTTCTACGCCAACCCGTTCCGCGAGGGCAGCTCAGCTCTCGCCTGGCCGGCGTGCGGCGTCCGGGTCCGTAGCCAGATCGCGGGCCTGGCCGACCCAGTCGTCGCGCTCGATCCGGCCGCGGAAGTGCAGCAGCTTCTCATCCACATAGGCCACGTCTTCGTCGGTCCATTCGGCGATCTGCCAAAAGTAATAGACGCCGACATCGTGCAGCAGCTCGGTCAGGATCGGGCCAACGCCGACGATGCGGGAGAGGTCATCACCCTCGCCGAAGGCAGCGTGGGTGAGGAGGTTTGCCTGGTCATCAGGCTTGCGGGCGGCGGCAATCGCCTCAAGGCGTTTTGCCTTCCGGGCCGGCAGATCGGCCGGCGGTGTGCGGGTTGTGCGCACCTGCCGGCGCGCCTCGCGCGCCTCATAGCCTGTGCTTCCGGTATCTGCGGGCCGGGCGCGCAGGGGCTCGTATTCGGAGCGGGCATGATCCTGCCGCGAGCGGAGCTGGTGGTGGATCGCCGACAGGCCGTATTCGATGGATGTCAGCCGGTCCTCGAGCGCCGTCAGATCATCGCGGGTGACATCGCCGGAGGGCGCATTCATGACCGCTTCCTGCAGCGAGGCGAGACGCCGGTCGATCGTTTCGAACCGGCTCTGTCCGCGCAGTTCCGTCCGGATGGCGGCGATGGAGGTGTCGAGCGCGGAGAGCTGGGCATAGAGCGGCTCGAAATCCGGGCCGCGCCGGGAGGCGACGACGTCGAGATCGGACTCGATGCCGGCGAGCGTCGAGACCAGGGCTTCATTGATGGGCGACGTGGCGGCCAGGCGTGTCTCGACCTGTCCGATCCTGTCCGCGATCGACAGGTCGAGCTCTGACAGGCGGTTCTGGATTAGGCTGAGGTCCGGCGGGCCGGGAATGTCGAGCGCCGAAATCGCCTCGCCGAGTGAGGTGAGCTCTCCGGCGATGTGCGTGACGTCGGTCGACAGGGCGCTCAGCGCTTCTTTCTGGGCGAGCGCCGCCAGCCGGTTTTCCAGCTCGCCGAGGCGGGTTTCGATCGGGCCGAGATTGATCTCCGGCGGCTCCAGTTCCGACAGTGTCAGGTCGAGGCGGGCGAGGCCGCTGTGGACAGGGCCCAGATCGACTTCCGGTATTCGAAGCTCTGCAAGGCGAAGCTCAAGCTGTTCGAGCCGCGATTGTACCGGCCCTAGATCCGCAGGGCGATTGTCCGACACATTTGCAGAGAGCGCCGACAGGCGCGCCGACAGCGTGTCGCCTTCGGGGGCGCTGAGGTCGCCCAGCTTTTCGGTGACGTCCTTCAACTGGCCGCTCAGCCCATCGGACAGGGCCGAGAGCAGCCCTTCAAGGGCGCCAATACGTTCCCGAAGTGTGCCGATCTCCGGGTCCGGCGCTTTCAGCCCCTCCTCAAGCGCCTGAAGGCGGATGCGGATCGGGTCAAGATCGGGCTGGGGCGGATCATAGACCGCCAGCGCTGCCGTCACGCTGGTTTCGACATCTTCGGGCTTCAGCGCCCGGCCCTCTGCGAGTGCGGATTCAAGCTGACGCGAGAGCTCCGCATGGGTTTCCGTCACATCGACAAGCCGGCGCCTGAGCCACCACCAGGCCAGCGCCGCGCCGAGCGCTGCGGACACACACATGAAGAAGAAAATCTGGATCAGGAGAAACCACATGGAATCAGACTCCGCCGGCTGGCGCGTTGAAGGGGAGGGCGGCATACGTCATTCAGGGTGCCTCACGATCCGCAGTTCGATGCGGCGATTGCGGGCCCGGCCGTCTTCGGTGGCGTTGTCGCCGACAGGGTGGGCTGAGCCATATCCCGCCGCGACCAGACGGTCGGCCGGCACGCCCCGCTCGATCAGCGCCGCACGGACGGCTTCCGCGCGCTGCTGGCTGAGTTCGTCATTGAGGGCAGGGTTGCCGGTACTGTCGGTGTGCCCCTCGACACGGAGCGTGCCCGGGCAGTCAGCGGCCGCGCGCGCCGCGAGGTCGAGAACGGGCCCGCTGGCAACATTGATGACGACACTGCCGGACGCAAACTCGATCCTCGCGGCGTCGAGCAAGCGGGCCAGTTCCTCCTCGCACTCGGCCGCTGCCTGGCTGGGCAGGACGTTGATCGTGCCGGCCGAGCCGTAGGGCAGGTCGGCGGAGACCAGTTGTCGGATCTGTTCGACATTGCGGTCGTCGGCTTCACAGAAGAAGTTGAAGGTCATGTCGACGAAACTCGACGTGCCTTCCTCGCAGAGCGCCAGCGCCTTGATGCTTCGGATTGCGGCAGCGGCGAAACCATCCGGCGCCGCAGTCCCGGTGACCTCAAGCTGATTGACGATGGTCACGAAATAGGGCGGCGATTTGAGTTTCTCGGCCTCGACCATGAGTTCTGCGCGGGTCTGGCCGGAGGGTACCTTGCCGTTCAGGACCAGTGCGCCGTTTCGCAAACGGAAGAGGTATTCGAGAGGCGTCGCCGGCGCGGTTGCAGCATTCAGGGAATTGGCCCGCTCAGCGGGCGCCGATCGCGGCGCCGCAAAGTCGGTGCGCACGCGCGTCACCGGCCTGGCGCTGCCGACCCAGGTTGCGGCTGACTGCCGGCGCACGGCGTCAATCGCCCGCTGCGCCGCTTCGGGGGAGGGCGGCGCGCCGTGCAGCGTGATCCACTGGCCTGATGCACGTACCGCGGCCCAGTCTTCGCCCGCTTCTGCCAGGGCCGCCTGGGCGGTGCGCCGGGCGGTGTCCTGAATCGCATTCGGCGCCAGGATCATCCAGCCGAACAGCAGCAGGACCAGAAGGCCTGCAGCCGGTATCAGGCCATAGGGCAGAAAGGGCAGCACATCGTCGTCAGCGCGCCGGTACTGACGCGCCGGGCGAATTGCTTTCTGTTCCGACTGCTCAGAGTCGACCGTCATTGCGCCGCCTTTGCTGGCCTGGTTGAGGGCCGCCCTCGACTGCTGCGATGCCCTCCTGCCGGCAAAGTAAAGCCACAATACGCTATGGGCGGCAATACAGGGCGGCAACATTCCGCAAACCTCGCTGGAACGAGCAGACCGGGTCAACACCCTGTATTTATTATCATAAACGCGACGGATGGGATGAGGGGCAGTCCCGCAGGATCCGAACAGTGTCCCTGGCGGGCAAGATATTCGCTTCCATCTTTCACCCCGAAAGCGAACATTGAAATAATTATTCGTGCCCGGAGAGTATTGTTCCGCCGCCCCGAACAGTATTCATTGTCGTCAGACCCCTGTTCCTGAAACGAAAAGCATGCCGCCGCAGAATTTCATCTTTCCGTTCAGCTTGCCTGCGGGCGTGCGGTTAGTGCTGTGCGATCATGCCGGTATGGCCGGGCATGAGCTGGCGCTCAGCGGCGTCGAGGAGGCGCGGATCGCGCGTCTGAAGCGCGCCGAACAGCAGGGCGACCTACGCCGGTCGATGCAGGTCAGGCGGCAGGCCGTTGCCAAGATAACGGGCGCCGAGGGGGACGCGGTGGCGTTTGCCTGGACCGCCGAGGGCGCGCCCGCGCTTCGCGAGCCGCCGGGCTGGTGCCTGTCGGTCTCTGCGGTCGAGGGGCATACGGCCGTTGCGCTGGCACCGGCCGGAACTGCGATTGGCGTCGACATCTCCGCGATCCGGGCGATCGCCTGGCGGCCCATGCTGGAGATGGTGTCAGCGCCGGGTGAGACCGCGGCCTTCCTTGACGCCTTCAGCAAGGACCCGGCCGCTGCGCTGGCGGCATTTCACCGGCTCTGGACGATCAAGGAGGCGGTGCTGAAGGCGACGGGGCGCGGGATGCGGGCCGGGGCCCGGAATGTGCCGGTCATCATGGACTGGATCGCCTCGCCGGCGGCCGCTTTTGGTTTGACGGCCTTCGGGCAGCGGTACAGCGGCGTGGTCGGGGCAGCCGGCGATCTGGCGATATGCGTTGCTGCCAGTGCCGGTCAGCGCTGACGCGTAAAGGCAATCGACAGGGGGCTTGCCTCATAGATGCGCAAGCCGTCGCACCACAGGGAGCCGCGCCCGGTGACGATGCGGCGGCCGGGGCTGCCGGAGATGTCGACAATCTCCATAACGGTGGTGACTTCCTTCTTTTCCGGCGTGACCTGGCCGCGATATGTCCACTTGACCGGCATGTCCGCCGCGAGCGTCTCGACATGGGCGCCGGGCATATCTGCATCGGTGCCCTTGAGGATGGCGGCGCGCGTCAGGAGCTGAACCAGCGCGTCGAGACCGAGAGAACCGGGCTGCACGGGATCACCGAAGAAATGCGCCTTGAAATACCACGCATACGGATCGACCTGTTGACGTCCGCGGGCGAGGCCGAGCCCTGCGTTGCCCCCGGACGGGTCGAAGTGATCGATCCGGTCGAGCATCCGGAGATTGCCCGCGGCAAGGCGGGTATCGTCCGGGGAGAGATCACGGCGCGCGGCGGGCAAAGCGAGGCAGGATTTGTCAGCAGCGCTCGCCCCGAGACCGGCCTGACGGACAAGCGCCTGCGCGGGGAAGAAGCCGAAACGGGTTGTCAGGTCCATTACCGGCTCGCCGGTCTTCAGGCGGGCTTTCAGGCCGAAGGCCACAATGGTCATCGGGCCGACCTTGGAGAAGGAGGACAGGATGGTATCAACACAGATCGTGCCGTCGCGGGGGCCGAGGGTGCGGTAGACATGGCCATCGCCTTCCAGGTTGCGGAAGCGGTCTCCGCCATCCAGCGCAAAGCCGCAATGGCTGGCCAGCCAGCCGCAGGGCTGAAGCACGATTTCGGACAGGACCGAGAACGGCATTTGGCCATTCCTGTTGTCTGCGAAATACCAGGCGTCGGACGGGATGTCGTATTCTGCGGCGACTCGGGTTCCTACTTTTCGCACGCCCGGACGCTCACTGACTTCCAGCACGCGCGACATCATATGATAGGGCGGCTGCGGCAGGCGGGGGACTTTGCCTTCGGTATCGAAGCGGCGGTACATTTCTCCGAAGGCGGAGGAAGGCGCGCCATTGGCGCAGTCCAGCAGGGCGGCATAGTCGCCCCGGCTTTCCTGTTGCGGGCCCGTGCGGATGGGGGAAGGCGAGACGCGCGGCGCTCGCCATTGGCGGCGCAGCTGCACCCCGAAACGGGGGCAGTAGAACACCTTCTTGCCGTCGCTGCGCGCCAGAAGCGCGGCGAAGACTTTGGGCGTTTCGCCGTCGATCACTTCGTCGATGAAGACTTCATAGGTGATTTCGTGATCCGTATCCGGAATGACCTGGCCCCGGCAGATGAACTTTGCCGTTTCGCCGGGGACAGGCTCGAAGACGTAACCATCCCTTTCCTGCCCGAGTTTGATCCTCAGGGCGGCCCCTGGAAACGCGGCTATCTGAAGGCCCGGGCCATCACGCCGAAAGACGCCTGGTTCTATGAGGGACATTTCCACAATGATCCCTGCATGCCCGGCACGCTGATGGCCGAAGCGGCCGTCCAGGCGCTGGAATTCTACGCCGCCGCCCTCGGTCTCACGCAGGAAAGGGATGG
>CAYQRX010000184.1:0-5027 GCA_964419865.1 uncultured Hyphomonas sp.
GCAAACAGGAGCGCCGCCAGCACTTCATACCATTTGAAGGCGAGGAAGTTGCGGTGGGCCTTGCGCTCCTTGTGCGGCGCGCTGCGGCTGGCTTTCGGGGCGGGCGGCGCCTTCTTGCGGGCCGCTGGCGCCGGGCTGGCGGCGGCCGGCGGCGCTTCGGCAATCCGGCCTTCCTCAAATGCCAGCGCAGCACCGCCGCTGACCTCTTCCAGCGCTGCCGGGCCGGATTGTTCGCCGGCCGGCACAAGGCCGATTTCCGCCACCAGCCGCTCGCTGAGTTCGCCGACCCTCGAGGCCGGGTCGGGATGGATCTGCAACCAGTTCAGGGCGGCCAGCTCATACAGGAAATGCCCGCGCGGCACCGTCGGCTCGATCAGGACCGGAATGACCTGCTTGTCGAGATGGTCGGCAACGGCCAGTTCCTTGCGCAGCTGTTTCGACGAATTGCAGGCATCGGAGAACAGGATCACCAGCGCTTCGGAGGCTTCCAGGCTCGTGACGATGGCTTCGCGCCAGTCCTGGCCGCCTTCGATATGGTCATCCCACCAGACCCGCGCCCCGCGCCCTTCCAGCGCCCCGGCGAGCGACCGGGCCAGCGCCTGATCGGTGCGGCGGTAGCTGAGGAAGAAATCGTACTGCATGAGCGTCCCTCTGCGACTTTTGGTAAACGGGATTGCGCATTGCCGCTAGGGGGTTTGGCGATTAGTGCTGGAGCCCTGACCGGAGCCCGAGACGCGACAGATGACCGATTTTCCACAATCCTTTCCGTCAACCCGCCTGCGCCGGCTGCGCCAGGCGCCCTGGGTACGCAGCCTGGCAGCAGAGACGGTGCTGACCCCGGCCGACCTGATCTGGGCGATTTTCGTCCATGATGGCGAAGGCCGCCTGCCGGTCGCCTCGCTGCCGGGGGTGGACCGGTTGAGCGTGAAGGAAGCCGCAGGCGCGGCCCGGCGGGCGAGCGAGCTTGGCATCCCGGCGATTGCCGTCTTCCCCTATATCGGCCCGGACGGGAAGGATGAGGAAGGCACCGGCGCCCTCAATCCCGACGGCCTCGTCCCGCGCGCGCTGAAATCGATGAAGGATGCCGCCCCCGAGATCGGCCTCATCACCGATGTTGCGCTGGATGCCTACACGTCCCACGGCCATGATGGCCTGCTCGACGCCGACGGCACCGTCCCGAATGATGCGACCGTCGAACGCCTGGTGCGCCAGGCCCTTGTCCATGTTGCGGCAGGCGCGGACGTGGTCGCCCCGTCCGACATGATGGACGGGCGCATCGGCGCCATCCGCACGGCGTTCGAGGAGGAAGGCTTCACCAATGCGATGATCCTCTCCTATGCCGCCAAATATGCCAGCGGCTTTTACGGGCCCTACCGCGAAGCCATCGGCTCTGCCGCCGCCCTGAAAGGCGACAAGAAAACCTATCAGCAGGACCCTTCGAATACGGACGAAGCGCTGCGCGAAGTGGCCATGGACCTTGCCGAAGGCGCCGACATGGTGATGGTCAAGCCCGGCCTTCCGTATCTGGACATTGTCCAGCGTGTCTCATCGACCTTCGGCGTGCCGACGCTGGCCTACCAGGTCTCCGGCGAATACGCCCAGATCATGGCCGCCGCCCAGAATGGCTGGATCGACGGCGACCGCGTGATGATGGAAACGCTTATGTGTTTCAAGCGCGCCGGGACCGCAGGTGTGATTACGTATTTTGCAGAGAAAGCGGCGGAGAAGCTGGGCTAAGACCCAGTCGGCTTCGCGCGGACTGCCACCTGCGCGCCTTGCAGCGAAGCAAGCCCGGTTGCGTCCCATTCATTCCGCGACTGATAACGCTGCCGCCTCCCCCATCCATACCCCGGAGAGGAACCATGTTACGCTCTGTTATCGTTGCCGCCGCCATTGCCGGCCTGGCCCTGCCCGCCTCGGCCCAGTTCCACCCCGATCAGCTGGCCAACTGTATGAAAAGTAACACGACGCCTGAGCTCAAGGCGAATGTGAAACAGGTGATGATCCATGCCCTGCAGGAACAGAAGGCCGAAGCGAATTCGGCGCTCCTGAACTTCAGCTTCGCCGCGCTGGCGATTGCCACCTCGCGCTGCGGCATGAGCCTTGCCGATGTCTCAAACCCGAGGTTTGAGACCGCGGTGGAAAGCTATGCCCAGCTCCTCGGCGAAGAGATCCTCGCCGAGGCGATGAGCGTTCTGGATATCCCGGTAAGGTAATACGTCAGGCGCACTGGTGAGGCGCTGGAGAAACGAATGTTCGCGAAAATCGATGTTGACTTATTGTTTTTCAATTAATATTAATTGAAAAACGAACAAGGAAGGACATTCCCATGCGCAGCCTGCTTCTCGCATCCGCCCTCGTCACGATTGCATTTTCCGCCGCTGCCGCGCCAAACGCAGCGGATGCGGCGCCGGCCGGCGCGTCCGCCAGCTGGACGATGCGCACCTTCGACATCTACGACCGCGATGATCTGCGCAAGCCGGTCGAGGAGCGCCGGGTGGATTATTCAGGCGTGATTATCCACACGGCGGATGCCTCTCAGCCCGGCGCCCTGTTTTCCTGCAGCAAGGAGAAGGGACTGTCGGTCATGTATTCGTTCGCACCGGTGGATTTCGCCGATACCAGCTATTTCGCATCTAGCAACCAGGTCCGCAGCATCGGTGGCCGGTTGATCATTGATGGAAAGCGGCCCGCCAAGGCTGATCGTTTCCTTTATCGCCGCAAGCTCAGCGTGGCCCAGACGGCATCTTCCGACGTCGCCTATGACACGGTCGATGCTCTCTATGCTGGCAAGACAATCGAGGTCGAAATCGGCAGCCTCAAGCCAGTCGCCATCAACCTTCCGGGACCTGACGATACATTCCGGGAGTTCGTCGCAGCTTGCCCGGCCTTCGCCGCAGACTAGTTGTAACAACGCGCAATTCCCCCTTGTGTGCGCACGCCGGATAGCTGTATCGATTCTTGATCCCAACAGCCCGACCCGAATGTGAGGCGGGCTGTTGTCTTTCATGATCCCGGGGGAAATCATGCACCCGACCAGTCAGATCACCTGCGGCCTGCTCGCAGCCTAATTCGGTGCAGCCGGGATACAACTGCAGGCGCTGGCTGAAACCGAACCAGCTCGCAAGGGTTGGACAGTGCAGGCTTATGGTACCTACAATACCGACTATCTCGAAAAGGTCGGCAAGGGTGACCATGTCCTGAAAGAGGGCGCCGGTGAGGAGAAGGCGTCTTATACCGGCGTGGTCGCCTTTACCAGTAACCCCAGCGCGCCGAGCGTCCTTCTGGACTGTACCGACAAGGCGAGGTTCGCCGTCACCTTCTCGCTGAAACCGATCGATTTCAGCGACAAGGCTGTCCTGTTCGGACAAGAGGGTAATTTGCGTGGCCTGTATGGCGAGGTGTTGATTGCTGGTGAGCGGTATGAACGGCGTCAGCGCTTCATTTTCCGCCGTAAGGCCTCAATTGCCTATGGTGTCGGACGTGAATTCGCATACCGGATCGTCGATGCAATCTATGCCGGGGATCCCGTTACCTTGAAGCTGATTGGCCAGCCGGAGGTGACCTAAAACTTGCCACAGCCCGATGACGCGCTCGCCGCCTTTGTCAGCAATTGTCCAGCTTTCGCCGACGACTGAGCGCCCCATCCCTCACGCCGCCGCGTTGATCGCGACCAGTTCGATGTTGAAAGTGAGGTCCTTGCCCGCGAGGGGGTGGTTGGCGTCCAGCGTCACGACATTCTCGTCCGAGGCGACCACGGTGACCGGCACGGGCTGGCCGCTCTGTGTCTGCATTTCGAGGCGCGTGCCGACCTCGACCGGGATGTGGGGCGGAATGTCAGCGCGCGGAATATCCTGGCGCATGGCGGGATTGACCGGCCCATAGGCCTGATCGCAGGGCACATTGACCGTCTTCTTGTCGCCGACGGCCATGCCGGGGATCGCCGAATCGAGACCGGGTATGATCTGGCCGGCGCCGACCTGGAAAGCCAGCGGATCGCGCCCCTCGGAACTGTCGAAGGTCGTGCCGTCACTCAGCGTGCCGGTATAGTGGATGTGTACGGTGTCACCGGTTTTGACTTGCGTCATGGGTCTGTCCTGTCTTTGTGGAAAGGTGATGGTTCAGAGGCGGCGCGGCATCGGCGCGCGCCCGGGGCGGAAAAAGGGGTGCCATTCACGCAGGCTGCCCCCACAAGGTAAGACATGCAGCCGATATGTAAACCCGCGCCGCGGCAGCCCGCTCACTCGTCCCAGGTCTCGTAGGCGCGTCGCATATAAGCGAGGCCGTCGAGAACGATTTCCTCAAGCGCGCCCATGTCGATATTGGCGAGCCTGTTTATATAGAGGCAGCTCTTGCCGGTCTTGTGCTTGCCGAGGCGGGCGAGCTTATCGGACATGTCGCGGTAGCCCGGCAGGATATAGACAGACAGGTTGGCCTTGCGCGGGCTGAAGCCGGTCAGCATGAATTCGCCGGAATGGCCGCTGTCATAGGTATAGGCGTAACGCCCGAAACCGATGATCGAGGGGCCCCACATCCTGGCCTTCAGGCCGGTCACCTTTTCAAACCAGGGCAGCAGGATTTCGGCATCGGCTTTTCGCGGCCCGTCCTCCATCGCGGCAATGAAATCTTCTGGCGACACTTCCGTCGCTTTTGTTTTCGCCTCGTATTTTGCCATTGGCCCCTCCCGTTTCAGATACCGAGTTCCACCGCCCGGCCAAGATCGAGCATGAGGATCAGCACGATGGCGACCAGCAGGAACAGGGCCGACAGGATGGCATTGATCCAGATCGCCCGCGTCGCATGCTGCTGCTCGATCCATTTGCGCGGCCGGATCTGCCGCAGGCGGAAGACGATCAGTGCGGCCAGGATCAGCGCCGCGACATTGAGGCCGAGCAGCAGGGCCGCGCGGAAGGCAAGGCCAAACTGCCCGTAACCGAGAAACAGACCGAAGGCCGCGCCGGGCGGCAGCAGGGCGGCGGCCACCATGACACCGACGAGGGCGGCGGAAGTGCCGCGCGTGATCGACA
>CAYQRX010000184.1:5037-6744 GCA_964419865.1 uncultured Hyphomonas sp.
ATCGACAGCGCCGCCGCGCCCCCAGCCGCCATTGCCAGCGCGAGCCCGTCAAGGCGCACTTCGGCGCGCGACATCAGCTCCCGGCTCTCCCAGTTCGCCGGCAGAACCATGGCCAGGGCCATCGACACGAGCAGCGCGATGGCAATACCAGCCACAAGGGTGAGCATCGCGCGCCGCAGCAGCGCCAGCTCCCCGAGCGCCGCGCCCATGGCAAATCCGAGGATCGGCCCCAGAAGCGGGGCAATCACCATCGCGCCGATGACCGCTGCCACACCATCGGAAACAAGACCGATCGCGGCCACTATTGTCGAGAGGATCACCATGATGATGAAGTCGCGGTCCAGTTTCGCACCGCTGGAAATCTGAACGTAGAGTTCCTCGCGCGTGCTCTGTTGGCGGACCTTCTTCTTCTGCTCGGTCGGCTCGGGCAGGTCGGGAATGGTGACATCCAGCGAAACCAGGCTGATCCGCCAGTCCTTTCGCTGCTCCAGCGCCGACTGGAGGCTGTCGAGCAGCGACTGGGCGGGGCCGTCGCGCATGAACACCTGGATCAGCCGGCGGTCCTTCTGTTCGGGCTGCACCACCAGATAATCGAACGGGTCTGCCGCCTTCACGGCCCGGATGGCAATATCGTACGCCTCGCCCGTGGGCAGATGAATATCGATGCGGCAAATGCCCATCAATCAGCCTTTCGATTGAGACGGGCGATCAGGCTGGACGTGTCCCAGCGCCCGCCGCCCATGGCCTGCACATCGGCATAATACTGGTCGACCATCGCCGTCAGCGGCAGGCTGGCACCGGTCTCGCGGGCGGCGTCCAGGGTGATGCGCAAATCCTTGCGCATCCAGTCGACGGCGAAGCCGAAATCGAATTTGCCTTCGGTCATCGTCTTCCAGCGGTTTTCCATCTGCCAGCTCTGGGCGGCGCCGCCGGAGATCGCGGCGATGACCTTTTCCGCATCCAGCCCGGCCTTCTCCGCGAAATGGAGCCCTTCGGCGAGGCCCTGGACGATGCCGGCGATGCAGATCTGGTTGACGGATTTGGCCAGCTGGCCGGCACCGGTCGCGCCGATCAGGGTTGAGGCGCGGGCAAAGGCGGCCATCACCGGCTCGGCGGCCGCAAAGGCGGCTTCCTCACCGCCGCACATGATCGTCAGCTTGCCATTGATGGCGCCTGCCTCGCCGCCGGAGACGGGGGCGTCGATGAAATGGGCGCCCTTGGCCTTGCAGCGGGCGGCAAGGTCGCGGGCGAGGCCGGCGGAGGCGGTAGTGTGGTCGATCACGGTCATGCCGGCGCCGAGGCTCGGCTCGAACGCTGCGAAGACGGCGCGCACATCCGGGTCATCGCCGAGACACATCAGGACGTATTCGGCGCCGAACACGGCCGCGGCCGGGTCAGCGGCCGCCTTGCCGCGATGCACACCGGTCCAGGCCGCGGCCTTTTCCGGCGTGCGGTTCCAGACCGTCACCTGATGGCCGGCCCGGGCGAGGTGGCCCGCCATATGGAAGCCCATCACGCCCAGTCCCAGAAATGCCGTCCGCGCCATGGATGCCTCCTCGTCAAACCCAAGCCGAATAGATCGAATTTCATCGAAATCCCACCCCCCGCCGAAGCGTGGCTTTCACCATGGCCTGATACAACGCCATGATCCATCAGAAGGACTGGACACGCAGGAGTATGGCAGTCGCCACGAACTCTCGGCGGCAG
>CAYQRX010000185.1:0-6722 GCA_964419865.1 uncultured Hyphomonas sp.
CTCCCCCTGCCAGTACAGGAATCGTGCAGACGCTGCACATCCTTTGTGTTTCTGACTCAAGACAGCGTGACAATGCCTGCCTCAGGCTTTAGGTTTCCTCGCTGGGGAAATTGGGTCGATGACGAAGACTGCCGCTAAAACCGAATCGGAAACGCTCGAGGGCGTGCCCCTCGTGCGCGTCATCGGCCGTGTGAAATGGTTCGACAGCAGCAAGGGTTATGGTTTCGTTGTGGCCGAATCCGCTGCAGATCCCGCGCTTAACGGCGATGTCATGCTGCATATTTCCTGCCTGCGCGATTATGGCGAGACCTATGCTGATGAAGGCGCCAAGATCGTCTGCGATGCGGCCCTCAAGGAACGCGGCTGGCAAACCGTGCACATTATCGAAATGGAACGCCCCAGGGCGGTGCTCGCGCAGGAAAAAGGCGTAGCGCCGAACTATGAGACCGTGACGCTGAAATGGTTCAACCGTGCCAAGGGTTATGGCTTTGTCCTGCGCGATGGCAGCGAGGTCGACGTGTTCATCCATGCGGTTGTTCTGCGCAAGGCCGGCTTTGACGAGATCGAGCCCGGCACGCGGATCGACGTGGTCATCGAGACCGGCACCAAGGGCGATCATGTGTCCCAGGTGAAGGCCAATCGCTGAACCGCGCTCGGCGCTTGCTGCTTTCAAATAGCGCCGGTAAACCAGCGGCATGATCCGCTTTATTCTTTCTCTCGCCATCGCTGCCGCCTGTCTGGTTCAGACCGCCCTGGCGGAACTCGATGTGACTCCCCTCAGCGTGAAGTCTGCTGACGAGACGCATGAGTTCACCGTAGAGATCGCCGATACGCCTGAGGCAATCCAGCAAGGCCTGATGTTTCGTGAGAGCCTGGCGCCGGACGCCGGCATGCTGTTCGACTTCGGCATGACGCGGCAGGCGGGCATGTGGATGAAGAATACGCTGATCCCGCTCGATATGTTGTTCATTCTGGAAGACGGGCGCGTCGTTGCCATCGCACGCAATGCCCAGCCCGGATCGCTGCGATCCATCAATCCCGGTGTGCCCGTACGCGCGGTTCTGGAACTCACCGGCGGGCGCGCCGCAGAACTCGGGATCGAGCCGGGCGATACGGTGATCCATCCGATCTTCGGAAATACCGGTGGATGATGCCGCGCCCGCCGCGCGGGCCCCTCGTGATGGTTTTGCGCTGACGCCTTCGCGCGGCAAGTTTACAATTCATAATGGACCAAGTTACCGCGCGACCGCGCCGGGCGACATTCGAACGGGGCTTTGGGTTCTTGACCGTCACTGCAACGGCATGGGCTTCCTGCATGGCGGCATGCTCTCGGCCTTTGCTGACAGCGCCCTGGCCTGGGCGGTCTGGTCGGCAACGCAGAAAATGTCGGTGACGATCAAGCTGACGCTTGAATTCATGGAGATTGCAAGGGAGGGCGAGTGGATCGAAGCCCACCCCGTCGTCACGGCCGTCGACGGTGAATTTGTGCATGTCAGTGCACGGATCGTCAAGGAGGACGGCGGTCTCGCCGCCCGGGCAGACGCGGTGTTCCGGACCGTGCGCCGGCGCGCATAATCCCCGGGGGTGACGTTGCCCTGTCCCTGCGCGATATTGCCCACTGGCACATAGCATCCTTTTATATTAGAAACTGCATATATACTCGACGGAGGCAAACGTGGAGTTTGATGCGCTTATCCTGTCGCGTTTGCAGTTTGCATTCGTCGTCGCCTTTCACATTATCTTTCCCTCATTCACGATCGGGCTTGCCGCCTTTCTGGCGGTGTGTGAGGGGCTTTGGCTGAAAACCGGGCGAGATGTGTTCCGCCGGCTCTACCTGCACTGGGTCAAGATTTTTGCGCTCGCATTCGCCATGGGCGTCGTCTCGGGCGTCGTGATGAGCTATCAGTTCGGCACCAACTGGAGCGTCTTTTCCGAACTGACGGGCAGCGTCATGGGGCCGCTGCTTGCCTATGAAGTGCTTACTGCCTTCTTCCTGGAGGCAACATTTCTTGGGGTGATGCTCTTCGGCTGGAACAAGGTCGGCCGAAAGCTGCACTTTGTCGCCACGCTGGCCGTCGCGATCGGAACGACGATCTCCGCCTTCTGGATACTTTCCGCCAACAGCTGGATGCAGACGCCGCGCGGTTTTGCTGTCGATCCGGATACGGGTGTCTTCTACGCGCTCAACTGGATGGAAGTGATCTTCAATCCGAGTTTTCCGAGCCGGTTCGTGCATATGCTCCTGGCGGCCTATATCACGACCGCAGCGGTTATCATGGCAGCGGGCGCCTGGCAGGTCATCAAGGGGCGGGTCACGGAGCCGACACGCTGGCAGATGCGGATGGCGGGCGGCACGCTGGCGGTATTGATGCCGTTGCAGATCTGGGCCGGTCACTGGTCCGGCGAGGTGGCGCATCACCATCAGCCGGCAAAGATTGCCGCCGTTGAAGGCTGGTGTGAGTCGGCGCCGGTTCAGGGCACGGTTCTTGTGGCCTGGCCGGATGGATCAGACTGCGGCCTCTCGGGCATCACCATACCCGGCACCAGCCCTTACCTCTTCGCGCCGCTGGAGGAGGGGGAGGTTCTGAAGGGGCTTGACGCGTTCGAGGCTACGGAGCTGCCGCCAGTCTGGCCGGTATTCTGGAGTTTCAGGGTCATGGTCGCGGCCGGCCTCGGCATGCTCGCCATCGGGCTCTGGGCCTGCTTCCTGTGGTGGCGGGGCCGTCTTGAGCAGCCCGGCCTGTTTCATTGGGCTGCGATACCGGTTGGCAGTTTCGGCTTCATCGCCGTCATCACCGGCTGGATTGTCGCGGAAGTCGGACGGCAGCCCTACACGGTCTATGGGTATCTGCGCACCGCCGACAGCCTGTCTCCAGTCAGTGCGGGGCAGGTGGCGACATCGCTTCTGGTCTTCATGATCGTCTACGCAATCATATTTACTGCAGGCGCCGTCTATATGGCCCGTATTGCGACGCGCGGCTTTGATGACGAGCCGCCGCGCAGGGACCGGCGCGCGCCCGGCACCCCACTCGGCGCGGTCGACGAACCGGCCGAAAAGCCTGATGATATCGTCGCTGCGGGTTAGGAGGCGCACATGTCACTCGATCTTCCACTGATCTGGGCCTTTATCCTTGCGGTCGGTGTCATGATGTATGTCCTGCTCGACGGCTTCGACCTTGGGGTCGGCATGCTGACAACCCGCGCGCGCTCCGACGAGGAGCGGAACATGATGACGGCAACAATCGAGCCGGTCTGGGATGGCAACGAGACATGGCTGATCATTGGCGGCGGTGGTCTCTTCGCGGCGTTTCCGCTGGCCTATGCCATCGTCATGCCAGCCTTCTATCTTCCGGTTCTGATCATGCTTGCGGCGCTGATCTTCCGCGGTGTTGCCTTCGAGTTCCGGCACAAGGCCGTCCGTCCTCTGACCAAAAAGTTCTGGAACGGCGCCTTTGCCGGTGGCTCGTTTGCAGCCGCGCTGTCCCAGGGCATCATGCTTGGCGGCATGATTCAGGGCATCCGGGTCGAGGATGGCGCCTTCGCTGGCGGCGCTTTCGACTGGTTGACGCCGTTCACGCTCCTGACAGGAATTTCGGTGGTCATCGGCTACGTCCTGCTCGGCGCGTGCTGGCTGGTCTTGAAGACCGAGGCAGATCTTCACCTGCGCGCCCGCAGGTGGGGCCTGATCTCGCTGGCGGGTGTGTCCCTCTGCTTCATGGCGGTGAGCCTTGCGACACTTGCCGTCGATCCATCGATCGGTGATCGCTGGGGCTTTTCAATGCAGCATATCGACTTCCTCACCCTGGCGCCGCTGGCGCCGGTTCCGCTGGCCGGTCTGGCACTTTGCATCTGGCTCGCGCGGGACCTGTGGATGGAACCCGGTGTGGGATCGGCGCCGGACTGGCGCCCCTTTCTCCTGGCGGCAGGGATCTTCCTGACCGGGTATTTCGGCATCGGGATCAGCCTTTATCCCTATATCGTGCCGTTCGAAGTAACCATCTGGGAGGCGGCGGCCCGCGACAACGCGCTCAGCCTGATGCTGGTCGGCGCGGTCATCATGCTGCCCATCATTCTCGCCTACACCGCCTATGTGTACCGCCTGTTCTGGGGCAAGGTGAAGCCGGGCGATGGCTACCATGCTTGATCCCGTTGGGCCCGGCGACAATGGCAATCAGCCGCTGGCCAAGCGGCTGGCCTGGTTCTTCGGTATTGCATTGGCCTCGCTGCTGGTCGTTGCGGCAACGGCCTATGCCTTGCGTGCCCTGCTGTTCATTGGCTGAGGCCAAGCTGATCCAGCGCGAAGGCCCGGATGGATTTGTAGTCGGCCTTGCCGTTCGGAGCGCGGCCGAGATTGTCCTTGAACAGAATACGTTTCGGCGCCTTGTAGCGCGCGATCCTGGACTGGACGAAAGCGCGCAGTTCGTCTTCACTCGCCGGGCTGTCGAGTGAGACGACCGCCGTCACCGCCTGGCCCCATTTGTCATCCGGAACGCCGACGACGAGTGCATCACTCACCGCCGCATGGGACTTCAATGCTTCTTCGACCTCCTCCGGATAGACCTTCTCCCCGGCGGTATTGATGCAGTTCGAGCCGCGTCCCAGAAGCGTGATCGTGCCATCGGCCTCGACCGTGCACCAGTCGCCTGGAATGGCATAGCGCACGCCATTGATGGTCTTGTAGGTCTTCGCGGTCTTTTCGGGGTCCTTGTAGTAGCCAAGCGGCACCGCGCCGCCCCGGGCGATAAAGCCCGCCACGCCGCTGCCGGGGGCAACTTCCTGGTCATCTTCGGTGAAGACCTTGCAGCTGCCGCCAATCTCGAACTTCGACGTCTGCGTGCCGCCTTCGGCCGTTGTGATCGAGGTGCCGAAACCGACAGCCTCCGAGGCGCCGAAACTGTCGGTCAGTGCCGTCTGCGGAATGTGGCGGAGCAGGCCCTGCTTGACCTCCGAACTCCACATCACCCCGGAAGAGACAATATTCAGTACACTGGAAAGATTCCACCGCCCGGGATTCTCGTCGAGCGCCTGAAGCATCGGCTTGGCGAAGGCATCGCCAACAATGGCCATGGAGGTGACGCCATTCTCGTGCACCGTATCCCAGAGGTTTGCCGGACTGAATTTGGCTTTTTCGGTAAGCGTGACCACGGCGCCGCCATTCAGCATCGACCCCATCGCGGTAAACCAGCCGGTGCCGTGCATGAGCGGGCAGGCGGGCAACTGACGGGAATGGCGGCCGAGTTCCAGGGCGTTCTGGACATGCTCGTCCATCGTCTCCGGCACCGGCCCGCCCAGTTTGCGCACGCCCTCCATACTGGCCTCGCGCCAGATATTGTGCGTCCACATCACGCCTTTCGGCAGGCCGGTCGTGCCGCCGGTATAGAGCAGGAAAATGTCGTCACCGGAGCGTTTGCCACTGATCGGCGAGGCATCGCCCTGCGTTGCCAGTTTTTCATAAGCGTGTGCAAAGGGCGGAGCCTCGCCGCCTCCGATCTGCACCCAGGCAATCACGCCGGGTAGCCGCGAGCGCACGCGCTCGACTTCCGCGAGGAACTCCGCATCATAAAAGACAATCGTCGAGTCGGAGTTGTCGATGATGTAGACCAGTTCGTCATCGAGATAGCGGTAGTTGACGTTCACGGGCGAGAGCCCGGCTTTGAAGCAGGCGGCCATGGCCTCCATGTATTCGGGCTGGTTGCGCATGTAGAAGCCGGCCTTGTCGCCGGTCTTGGCGCCGAGGGCCAACAGGTTCCGTGCGAGCCGATTGGTGCGCGCGGTGAATTCCGGCCAGTAGATCTTCCGGTCGCCATGTGCCAGGGCCAGATCGCCCGGCCCGAGCGCGGCGCCCACCGCATCCAGCATATCCCCGAAATTCCAGTCCATCCGTTTCCTCCGCCAGTCAGTTTTGACTAATGCTTAGGGAGGGCGGGGCAGGGCCGCAATGATGACCCAAAGTAAACGGCCCCCCGGATCGCTCCGGAGGGCCGCCAATGTGTCGCGCTGGGGCGAGGAGGGCGGACTTAGAAGTCCATGCCGCCCATACCGCCCATACCGCCCGGCATGCCGCCGGCCGCTGCGCCTTCTTTCTTCGGCGCTTCGGCAATGCCGGCTTCCGTCGTGATCAGCAGGCTTGCCACCGAAGCAGCGTTCTGCAGGGCCGAACGGACAACCTTCACCGGGTCGATGACGCCCATTGCAACGAGGTCGCCATACTCTTCGGTCTGTGCGTTGAAGCCGAAGGCGCGCGACTTGTTGGTGAGGATCGTGTTGACGACAACCGAGCCTTCAACGCCGGCGTTTTCGGCGATCTGGCGCAGCGGCGCCTCGAGCGCCTTGCGCACGATGTCGATGCCGGCCTTCTCGTCGTCATTCGCACCAACCACGTCGATGTGCTTGGAAGCGCGCAGCAGGGCCACGCCGCCGCCCGGAACGATGCCTTCTTCGACAGCCGCGCGGGTTGCGTTGAGCGCGTCATCGACGCGGTCTTTCTTCTCTTTCACTTCGACTTCGGTTGCGCCGCCGACCTTGATCACAGCCACGCCGCCGGCGAGCTTCGCGAGACGCTCCTGCAGCTTCTCGCGGTCATAGTCGGACGAGGTGTCTTCGATCTGTTTGCGGATCTGCGACACGCGCGCTTCGATGTCTTTCTTCTTGCCGGCGCCGTCGACGATGGTCGTGTTGTCCTTGTCGATGGCAACGCGCTTGGCCTTGCCGAGCATGTCCAT
>CAYQRX010000186.1:0-6718 GCA_964419865.1 uncultured Hyphomonas sp.
TCAACATCGCGATGACCGCCGCGGTCGGCCGCTACCCGCGCCTGCAGCGCTACATCCCGGAAGGCTGGGTGAAGGAACTCGCCTATACCGGCCGACGCATCGACGCGGCAAAGGCAAAGGAGATCGGCCTCGTCAACGATGTGTTCGACACGCATGAAGAACTGATCGCCTATGTCATGGCGACGGCGAAGGAGATCGCCTCAAAAAACCCCGTCGCCGTGACTGGCTCGAAAGTGCTGATCAATTACGGCCGCGACCACAACACCGCCGACACGCTCGACTATATCGGCGTCTGGAACGCGGCGATGTTCCCGCCCACCCATATGGCCGAAGCCTTCGCCGCGCGCGCCGAGAAACGCGAACCGGTCTACCCCGACCTCGCCCCGGTGCGCACAGAGCCAATGTAACGAAGGCTACTCCCATCCTCCCCCGTTTACGGGGGAGGTGCCCGGAGGGCGAAGGGTGAGCGAGCCGCCGAGCCCCTACCCCTTCACCACCTCGAAATCCGTCCAGTCCGGCGTACGCGTTTCCTTTTTGTAGTCGGTCGTCTTGCCGTACCAGTTATTGGTCACCTTGCCTGCCTCGTTCTTGTACCAACTGTGGCAGTCCGAAGCCCAGACCGTCTTGGCGATCTCGCTCTGCACACGGACGTTATACGCCGTCATGGCCGAGGGGGTCACGTCGATCGCGGCAATGCCCTTCTCGGCGATCTTGTCGATGCACTGGATGACATAGTTGATCTGGTGTTCGACCATCAGAATGATGGAGTTGTGGCCGAGATTCGTGTTCGGTCCGTACAGCAGGAAGAAGTTCGGGAAACCGGATACGGCCACGCCCTTGAAAGCCTCGGCCCCATCCTTCCAGGCCTGGTTGAGACTCAGACCGCCGCGGCCATAGACCTGCATCGGCGTCAGGAACTCCGTAGACTGGAAACCCGTTGCCCAGACGATGACATCGCACTTGTATTCCTTGCCATCCTCGCCGATCACGCCGTCCGGCGTCACGGCCGTGATCCCCTGGCGCAGCACCTCGACATTTGGCTGACAGAGAGCGGGGTAGTAGTCGTCGGAGATCAGGATGCGTTTGCAGCCGGGATCAAAGTCTGGCTGCAGCTTCTCGCGCAGCCCGGGATCCTTCACCTGGTCCTCAAGATGTTTCTGGCACATCTTCCTCATGGAGTTCGCCAGCCCCATCGGGGACTTCTGCAGGAACGCGCCAAAGCCGAAATCGGCAAACGCCCGAATGCGCCAGCGATACCAGTTGATCCGCCAGGGCTGGCTGCGGAAGTTGCGCTTGGCGGCGTCGGAATATTTCCGCTGTCCGCGCGGGCGGCACCAGGCTGGCGAGCGCTGGAAGCTCAGCATCTTGCCGACAACCTTCTGAATCTCCGGCACGAACTGGACCGCGCTCGGCCCATTGCCGATCACGGCTACGGTCTTGCCTTTCAGGTCCACCGAATGGTCCCACCGCGCCGAATGGAAGGCCGCGCCCTTGAACGCATCAAGTCCGGGGAAATCAGGCGTGTGCGGAATATTAAGCTGGCCGAGGCCGGAAACCAGCACATCGGCCGTGTACGTCTTTCCTGTCCGGTCAGTCAGGGTCCAGACATTATCCGTATCGCTCCAGCGGCAATCGGTGATTTCGGTATTGAAGCGGCAATGCCGGCGTACATCATACTTGTCGGCGAAATCCTCGAAATATTGCAGGATCTGCGGCTGTAGCGACCATTTATAGTCCCAGTCCGGATTGAGCTCGAACGAGTATGAGTAAAGGTGGCTCGGCACATCGCACCCGCAGCCCGGATAGGTATTGTCGCGCCAGGTTCCGCCGACCCCTTCCGACTTCTCATAGATGGTGATGGCCGAATAGCCGGCGTCTTTCAACTTGGCTGCCATGCCGAGCCCGCTCATCCCGGCGCCCAGAATGGCGATCCGGGTCGCCTCCTTGCTGACGGTGGAATCCATCGCCTGCTCTCCTCCCTCATCGCTGCGCCGCTGCGCATGCTTTGGGTGGAGATTGCCGCCGGCCGGAGGGCTGCGTCAACGGGTGCCGGAAGGGCAAGCCTCAGCGCCGCGCCCGGATCTGGCGGCTCTGATGGTCGCTGAGCACGATTGTCCCGGCGTCATCGAGCGAGACGGCCGACACATGCCGCAGCGCGTCGAAAAAGGCCGCCTCGCGCGCCATCACATCCGGCTCGCAGGCCATCTCTGTGGAAAAGGCGTCACCAATGCGGATGCCCTCGCCGCCGAGCCGGTAATCGGCGCCATAGCTGTTGCAGCCGGCCTTACCGGCCAGCCGGCCCACACCCGGCACAAAGGCGCCGGGGTTTTCCGGCGGCGGCGCGCTTTCCGGTTCGAAAACCAGTGTCATCCCGGCTTCCCGCGCCACCGCCTCGCCATTCAGGGACACGACCGCCCATTCCCCGGCCAGCAGCACATTCGTCTCGCCGCCGCAGCCCGTCACCTCGGCGCCCTCGAAGCGGACCGTGACCGACAGCGGATAGGGCATTCCGGTTGCGTCATCCATGCAGAGCCGGTCGCGCGCCGTCACTATCAGAGCGCCATCGGCGCTGGCATAGCGCCGCCCGCCTTGGATCGCCTCGGCCGCTGGCTGCACCGTCACATGACGGCGCTCGCCATAGGCATGGATGAAGGTCAGCGCCGCCCCGTCCAGCGTCAGCGACCAGCCCGGCTCATTGCCACGCGCGGTCCAGACATCCGCCTCGCCTGTCTCCGGCACTGGCGCCGGCGACCCTCCCCAGCCGAAGCCGGACTGGATCGTACACCCCGCCAGCAGCAACGGCGCCGCCGCACAAATCATCCGAAAGCGTGTCACAGACACTCCCCTCTTTGCCGGAACCATGAAGTCAGGCCATTATAACACGCTTCCGGGCCCCGCCGCGTCAATTCGGAGACAGAGTTGTGATGATCAGGGCAAACTGGTGGGCGGTAACGGGCTCGAACCGCTGACCCTCTCGGTGTAAACGAGATGCTCTACCAACTGAGCTAACCGCCCTACCGACGTCCTCTTAGCCGGGAGCGCGGCGCAAAGGCAAGCGCGCTGTGCTGTGAGGCGCCGGCCGCGACAGGCCGAGCACAAAAAAGCCCCCTCGAGGCGAGGGGGCTTTTCCGGTTCAAGCCGGGACCTGATCAGTGCGTGCGCACAGCATCGGCGTCGCCGCTCTGGGCCGGGCCGCCGAGGCTCGCCTGCAGCTTCGCCTCGTCTTCTTCCGACCATTCGATCGGCGAGAGCGGACGGGTCAGCGCCAGTTTCAGCACTTCCTGAATGTCGGAAACCGGAATGATCTTCAGACCGGTCTTCACATTGTCCGGAATCTCGTCGAGGTCCTTCTCGTTTTCCTTCGGGATCAGCACTGTCTTGATGCCGCCGCGCAGGGCCGCGAGCAGTTTCTCCTTGAGGCCGCCGATGGGCAATACGCGGCCACGCAGCGACACCTCGCCCGTCATCGCCACCTCGCGGTTGACCGGTGTGCCGGTCAGCAGGGAAACGATGGCCGTGGTCATCGCGATACCGGCCGACGGGCCATCCTTCGGCGTGGCCCCATCGGGCACGTGGACGTGGATGTCGGTCGTGTTGAACACGGTGGGTTTGATGCCGAGATCGACCGAACGCGACCGCACGAGCGAGCTGGCCGCCTGGATCGATTCCTTCATCACATCGCGCAGATTGCCCGTGACCTTCATATTGCCGCGGCCCGGCATCTTCACTGCTTCGATGGTCAGGAGGTCGCCGCCGACTTCCGTCCAGGCAAGGCCGGTCACGGCCCCGATCTGGTCGGTCTCGTCGGCCAGGCCATAACGATACTTCCGTACACCGGCATATTCTCCGAGATTCTCGGAGCTGATCGTCAGGCTTTCGAGCCCCTTGGCGGCGAGTTCACGCACGGCCTTGCGGGCAAGGCGGGCGACTTCGCGCTTCAGGCTGCGCACGCCGGCTTCACGGCTGTAATAGCGGATGAGATCGCGGATGGCATCATCAGTGACAATCCATTCGCCCTCCTTGAGGCCGTGATCCTCACGCACCTGCGGGATCAGGTGGCGCTTGGTGATCTCGAGCTTCTCATCTTCCGTATACCCCGCAATCCGGATAATCTCCATCCGGTCCAGCAGCGGCTGGGGCATGTTGAGCGAGTTCGCTGTCGTCACGAACATCACGTCCGACAGGTCATAATCGACCTCCAGATAATGGTCGTTGAACGTCGAGTTCTGCTCCGGATCGAGCACTTCCAAGAGCGCCGAAGCCGGATCGCCGCGATGGTCCATGCCCATCTTGTCGATCTCGTCGAGCAGGAACAGCGGGTTGCCGCTCTTGGTCTTCTTCAGGCTCTGGATGATCCGGCCCGGCATCGAGCCGATATAGGTCCGGCGGTGGCCGCGGATCTCGCTCTCGTCGCGCACGCCGCCCAGCGACACGCGCACGAAGTCGCGTCCCGTGGCTTCGGCGATCGAGCGGCCAAGCGAGGTCTTACCGACGCCCGGAGGCCCGACGAGACAGAGGATCGGGCCTTTCAGGCGCCCGGTCCGCTTCTGCACGGCGAGATATTCGAGGATGCGCTCCTTGACCTTGTCGAGGCCATAATGGTCGTCATCGAGCTGTTTCTCAGCCTTGATGAGGTCGGTCTCGATATCCTTGCGCTTGCCCCATGGCAGCGACAGCAGCCAGTCGAGATAATTGCGCACCACCGTCGACTCCGCCGACATCGGCGACATCTGGCGCAGCTTCTTGAGCTCTGCCTCGGCCTTGGTGCGCGCTTCCTGGCTCAGCGGAGTGTCGGCGATCTTCTGTTCGAGTTCGGCGAGTTCGTCGCGCTCGCCGCCCTCGCCCTGCTCGCCCAGCTCGCGCTGGATCGCCTTCATCTGCTCGTTCAGATAGTACTCGCGCTGCGTCTTTTCCATCTGGCGCTTGACGCGGTTCTTGATCTTCCGCTCCATCTGGAGCATGCCCATCTCGCCTTCCATCAGGGCGAAGACCTTCTCCAGCCGGTCTTTCACCTCCGGCATTTCAAGCAGTTCCTGCTTGTCGGAGAGCTTGACCGAGAGGTTCGACGCCACCTGATCGGCGAGGCGGCCCGGATCGGTCAGCTGGCCGATGGTCGTCACCGCTTCCGGCGGGATCTTGCGGTTGAGTTTGACGTAATTTTCGAACTGTTCCTGCACCGCGCGCATCAGCGCCTCGACATCGGCGCCGGGGGCCTCGGCCTCCGGGATCATCTCGACCTCGGCCTCGAAATATTCGACCCGGTCGTGCAGCTGCACCAGGCGCGCCCGCGAGCGGCCCTCGACGAGCACTTTCACCGTCCCGTCGGGCAGTTTCAGGAGCTGGAGGATGGTCGCCAGCGTGCCGACCTGATGAAGGTCGCTGGTGACCGGATTGTCGATCGCAGCATCTTTCTGCGCGACCAGCATGATTTCGTTCTCGGACTCCTCGATCATCTCGAGCGCCCGGACGGACTTGTCGCGGCCCACAAATAGCGGGGCGACCATATCGGGGAAGACGACGATGTCCCGCAGCGGCAACACCGGCACTGTTCTGGTCTTTGGCATCTTCAAGTGCCTCCTTTGATTCGGGCCCCGCTGAGCGGCAACCCTCATATACCCTGACATGCCGATTTGGGCACTATTCGGGCGACCCACGGAATGTGGAAACCCAGGATGGCCCCTTCAAGCTGAACGCTGCTCAACAAAGCTGTGAATTCAGCGCGCCGTCTTGCCCGCAGACGCGAACCCGGCTTGAAGGAGTTTCCCCTGCAGAAGGCCGAGGGTTAAGGCGGTATTAACGCTTTGCGAACGCTTCGTCCCCTATCTGTCAGGCCCAGTATCGCCGGGAAATCCGGCAGGTTCCAGTGACGGAGACGCCATCCCATGTCCTCAGCGCGGCAGATGAAGCAAGATGACCTGCTGGCCGGCACGGCGGGCTATTCTGCCAAGGATATCGAGGTTCTCGAAGGGCTTGAGCCCGTCCGCAAGCGCCCCGGCATGTATATCGGCGGCACCGACGAGCGCGCCTGGCACCACCTGTTCGCCGAAGTGCTCGACAATGCGATGGACGAGGCCGTCGCCGGCCATGCCAGCCGCATCGAGATCAAGCTGGATGCCGACGGCTTCATCACCGTCACCGACAACGGCCGCGGCATCCCGATCGACCCGCACCCGAAATTCCCCAAGAAATCAGCGCTCGAAGTCATCATGACGACGCTCCACTCGGGCGGCAAATTCTCCGATAAAGCCTACTCCACCGCCGGCGGCCTGCACGGCGTCGGCATCTCGGTCGTCAACGCCCTTTCCGAACATGTCGAAGTGGAAGTGGCCCGCGACCGCACGCTCTACCGCCAGGAATTCTCGCGCGGCCAGCCGCTTGGCAAGCTGCAGAAGGTCGGGGCGGCGCCGAACCGCCGCGGCACCTCGGTCAAATTCAAGCCCGACCACCAAATCTTCGGTGACAAGCTGCGCTGGCGCCCGGCGCGGGTGTTCCAGATGGCGCGGTCCAAGGCCTACCTCTTCCGGGGCGTCGAGGTGCGCTGGTCGTGCGATCCGGACCTGCTGCCGGAGGATTCGAAAATCCCCGCCGAGGCGGTCCTCTCCTATCCCAACGGCCTCGCCGACCAGCTGTCGGAAGTCTTCGGCGACAAAGGCACGATCACCGAGACGCCGTTTACCGGCCTCGTGGATATGGGCGCCGAGGGCAAGGTCGAATGGGC
>CAYQRX010000187.1:0-6687 GCA_964419865.1 uncultured Hyphomonas sp.
GGAAAAGACCATCGCCCATCCCACGGATGCGCGGCTTTACGAGCGGGCACGCGCGCTGTTGGTCGGCTTGGCGAAGGAGGCCGGGGTCGATCTGCGCCAGAGCTACGCCCGGCTTGCCCCGCGACTGGCCGCCCAGGTCGGGCGGTATGCCCATGCCCGGCAGTTCAAGCGCATGCGCAAGGCCCTGCGCCAACTCAAGGGCTATGTTGGCCGCGTGCGCCGGGACCTGCGCCGCCACCTCCAGGACATTCCCGAAGGTGCGCTGCGCGGACGGGTGCTGGAGGCGCTCTGGCTGGTCGGTCGCCTGCTCGAACAGACACCGAAGAGCAAGAACAAGATCTACGCCCTGCACGAGCCCGAGGTCGACTGCATCTCCAAGGGCAAGGCGCGCATCCGCTATGAGTTCGGCACCAAGGTCAGCCTCGCCACCACTCTCGACGGAGGCTTCGTCGTCGGCGCCCGCAGCTTCCCTGGCAACCCATACGACGGCCATACATTGGCGCCTGCACTGGAGCAGGTTGCCATCCTGACCGAGCAGGTGCCGGATCTCGCCGTCGTCGATCGCGGCTATCGCGGCCATGGCGTGGAGACCACAAAGGTCCTGATCAGCGGCACAAGACGCGGCATCACCCCGCTCCTGGCGCGGCTCCTCAGGCGGCGAAGCGCCATCGAGCCTGAGATCGGGCACATGAAGAGCGATGGTCGCCTGGCCAGATGCCCGCTGAAAGGCCGCATCGGCGACGCGGTCTTCGCCGTCCTCTGCGCCTGCGGCCACAATATCCGCAAGATCCTCGCCCATCTCAGGGCTCTTTGGGCCCTGTTACTCCACCTGATTGCGGCGATCATCTGGCGCGAAAGGGCCCTTCATAGGAAAGTATTGGCTGCCTGACACGGTTGTTCAGAGCCGACTATCTAGGTGTTCAGTCCCGGCATTTGGTGGATCGGGTTCAGGATGAATCTGTCTGGCTCTGATGTCCAGATCTTGCAGATGTATTCGTAGGGCGTGAGACCGCCGAGGGTCTTGAGCCTTCGAGCGAAGTTGTAGGCTGCCATGAAGTCTGCGAGGTGCGTTCGCAGCTGGTCGTGGGTTTCGTAATGGAAGCGTTTGACGGTGGCATCCTTGATTGTCCTGTTCATCCGTTCGACCTGGCCGTTGGTCCAAGGGTGGTTGGGCTTTGTCAGACGGTGCTCGATACCATTGGCCTCGCAGATCATGTCGAAGCGCATCGGCCGGGAGGTGATCGTGTTCCTGTTTCGCGGCTGCTCTGCGAACTGGATCCCGTTGTCCGTGAGAATGGTATGGACCGAGTAGGGCACGGCTTCGAGCATATGCTGAAGGAACTCCCAGGCTGTCTTCCTGTCGGCCTTGTCGACGAGTTGGGTCACGGCGAACTTGCTCGTCCGGTCGATGCCGACGAACAAATATAGTTTGCCTTCAGCTGTTTGCACCTCGGCGATGTCGATGTGAAAGAAGCCGATCGGGTAGCGTTTGAACTTCGACCGCTTCGGCTTGTCACCTTCCATATCAGGCAAGCGCGAGATGCCATGCCGTTGCAGGCACCGATGCAGCGCAGATCGCGTCAGGTGGGGTATCGAAGGCTGCAGGGCGTAAAGGCAATCGTCCAAGGGCAGAAGTGTATGCCGTCTGAACGCCACGATCGCCGCCTCTTCGGCCTCTGACAGAACCGTCGAACGAGGCTCTGTCGGCCCGGTCTTCAAGTCTTCGACCGTCGCGCGCTTGCGCCACTTCGCAACGGTCTTGGGGTTGATGCCCAACTCCCGGCTCAGCTGCGCGAGCGAAGCCTGCGATCGCTGTATTGCTGCTCGGACAGCGTGCGTGGTCGTGGCGCTTCCGTGACGAACTTGTCCCATAGGGCATCCTTCCATTCCAAAGAAAGGATCGCACCATCAAACCGTGGGATCAAACACCTAAGTCAGCTGTTCGGAATATTTTCGCGAAAGATAACCTGTAGGCGTGGGAGATACTCGTTTTCGGCAGTGCCTCTGACGGCAGAAACAAGCATTCGGACGACTTCGCGTGCCTCGACTCGGTGGTTCTGGTCGATCACCGCATCCATGGTCCGGTCAAGAAGCAACATCCGTGTTGCATCGGTGAGGTCATGCCCGACGAACATCGTTTCGCGCGCGCAATCTGCTTCAGCAAGGGCGCGGGCGATACCCTGATTGCCCGCGCCGATGTTGTAGATCCCCGCGACCGATGATTTTTCAAGGACCCTGCGGGCTTCAATATAGGCCCGTTCCCTGTCGTCGCCCACTTCGGCATAGCTGACAATATGAAGATCGGGAAACTCGTCCGCCAAGATCGACCGAAATCCCATTTCGCGCTCTTCATGGCCGCGATAGGCACGTGACCCGACGAAAAGGGCTATGGCTTTGCCCCCCTTAGGGCCCAGGAAGCGACCTAACAGCAGGCCCGCCAGCCGACCGGCTGCACGGTTGTCGATGCCGACATAGCCGACCTTATCCACAGAAGGCAGGTCGGAAACAAGCGTTGCGATCCTGATTCCGTCGCGGGCAAGCGCGTTCAGCGCCTCGCGAACTTCAGGACGATCGGGCGCGACGATACCCACGGCGTCTGTCTGTCCGCGCAGTTCCGCCAGTTTGTCGGCGATGCGTCCTTCACCCCAATGTTCGACGTCATGGACGCGCACGACAATGTCCTCGCGTCGGCCGCATACTTCAACCAACTGGCCGCGCAGGCTGCGCATGAAGCTGTTGGGGCCCGCGGGCAGCAGGAAATCAAGACGGACCTTTGACGAGGTGTTCAGGTCGGGAGGGCCGAAATACCCCAACTCGCGTGCGACAGATACCACTATTTCGCGTGTCCGTTGGCGCACTCCGGGGCGCGCATTCAGAACGCGGTCCACGGTAGCTGGCGATACCCCTGCGCGGGCGGCAATGTCTGTGATCGTAGTCCGCATCGGGCGATGTCCTACCTCAATTTGAGGCACATTAGTCCTTAGAACCCGGAGATCTCAAGCGTTTTGCCTCTTCGATCCTAACAAAATGATGTAAAATGATGTAAAATGATGAGGAAATAAGATTGAATGTGGTTTTTCTGCGCTTCAATCTCTGTTTCAGAACCGGATGGGGGAATCCGGTGGAGGAGAACCAATGCCGCAAGTCGATCTGTCGCCGGATCCACAGGTCCGCTGTCGCGCCTACTGTATCGGTGCCGTGGGCGCCGGAATGATCATGTCGGAATGTCATCTGGAGGCTTATCGGCTGGCCGGTTTCCCGGTCGCGGCCATCGCCTCGCGTACGCGGGATAAGGCACAGGCGGTCGCTGAACGTTATGGTATCGCCACCGTCCATGACGATCCTGAAGCATTGATCAGGGATACCCGGGTGGATATCGTCGACATCGCCTATCCGCCGCATTTGCAACCTGGGCTGATCCGGCTTGCGCTCCAACAGCCGCACGTGAAGGCGATCCTGGCGCAGAAGCCGCTGGCGCTCTCGGTGGATGAGGCGCGTGCACTGCGTGACGAGGCCGCCGCGGCAGGCAAGATCCTGTCGGTCAACCAGAACATGCGCTATGACCAGTCGATCCGGGTGCTGAAGCAGCTTCTGGAGAAAGGGGCGCTGGGTGAGCCGGTCTTCGCGCAGATCGACATGCACGCGATCCCGCACTGGCAGGGCTTTCTCGAGGGCTATGACCGTCTGACCCTTTCTAACATGAGCGTGCACCACCTTGATGCGCTGCGCTATCTGTTCGGGGATCCGTCCGAGGTGACAACGGTCGTGCGCAGCGATCCGCGCACCAGCTTCGATCATGTCGACGGTATCGTTTCGACGATGCTGCGCTTTCCCTCGGGTCTTCTCGCGATGTCACTGGAGGATGTCTGGTCCGGCCCGCGCGCCGAAGGCTATGCCGACGATCAGCATATCAGGTGGCGCGTCGAAGGTACCCGAGGCGTGGCTCGCGGTACAATCGGCTGGCCCAACGGTGCCCCTTCGACGCTCAGCTATGCCTCGCAGGATGCGACGGGCGGCGAATGGGTTAGCCCGGAATGGGAGACGATGTGGTTCCCGCATGCCTTCATCGGTGTGATGGAGCAGCTGCAATGGGCCATCAGCAGCGGCGAGCCGCCAGCGCTGTCGGTCGCGGACAATGTCCGTACCATGGCGCTTGTCGAAGCCGCTTATCGCTCGATTGCCGAGAAGCGGACTGTCGAGCTGACCTCATACATCGACTGAAACGGGAGGAAAACAGTCATGATGCAAGCCGGTATTTTCACGGGATATTTCCCGTATGACTTGAAAACCACGGCGGAAAAGATCCGCGCGCATGACTTTAATACCGTCCAGCTTGATCTGCATTTCAAGGACCTGGACGTCTCTGACGGGCAGGTAACGCCTGAAAAATGCCGCACCATCCGTGATACCTTCCGCGATCATCATTTGCCGATCAGCTGCATTTCCGCATACACCAATATCGTTCATCCCGACCCAGCCGCACGCAAACAACGACTGGACCGGCTGAAGGAAATCCTTGCCCATGTGCAATATCTGGGCTCGCCCTATGTGATTTCCGAAACGGGAACCTTTGCCACCGACAGCGACTGGGTGCACCATCCGAAGAACAAGACCGAGGAAGGCTGGGACGTTTGCCGCGCCGTCATCACCGACCTTGCCCGTTTCGCCTGGGACCACGGCGCGGTATTCCTGCTCGAAACCTATGTGAACAATGTCGTCGGTTCGGTAGCTGACACCTTGCGAATGTTTGCCGAGGTTGATCATCCCGGCCTGGGCCTGCTGATGGACCCGACAAATTATTTCGAAGCCCACAACATCGACCATATGGACCAGACGCTGAATCAGGTTTTTGACGCGCTGTCCGACAAGATCCGCATCGCCCATGCCAAGGATGTCAAACGCGCGGGCGACGATAAATCCGAAAAACACTCGGATATTGGTGATGAAAGTGCCGCCGAAAGCCACACTTTCCGCGGCGTCGGCGAGATCGAGGTGCCCGCCCCCGGCATGGGTGAGCTGAACTATGACCTCTATCTGAGGCGTCTGGCGCAGAAGCATCCGAACATTCCGATGATCATCGAACATCTTGATGAATCAGACGTGGCGCGCGCCAAGGCATTTCTTGACGGAAAACTTCGCGCAAACGGTTGCTGAGCAGCCTTATCGCCCCGGCACGGGCGTTTGCTTCGTGCCGGGACACTGTCCGCGCGACAGACGGCGCCACAGCCCAGATCCCAGGACCCAGACATGGTAGAACTTTACGGAAAGACTTATACCCGCGCCCAGATCGAGGCCATGAGCGGTGCCCTGTCGCATGCGGCCGGCGTTCGCCTGATGGTACTGGAAAACGGGCTGGAACGCGGCAACCGTCTGCTTGAATTCCGCTCTGGCTCGGGGCTGCGCTTCACGGTCCTGATAGATCGATGCATGGACATCGCGGACTGCGAGCATAACGGGCGCGCAATTGGCTGGCATTCGCCGGCGGGCTTCCGTCATCCCTCGCTGGCCGATTACGAAGGCGAGGGTGGCCTGGGCTGGATGCGCAGCTTCTCTGGACTAATGGTCACCTGCGGGCTGGACCATATCCTTTTCATGGATGAGGTGCCGACCGACACTTATGTTTATGGACCCCGCAAGAGCGCCCGGCATTCTCTGCACGGCCGCGTAGGCACCATTCCCGCCCAACTGTCGGGATATGGCGAATATTGGAAGGGAGACCGCTGTTTCCTCTGGGCGGCAGGCGTCGTGACGCAGTCTGCGGTTTTCGGTGAGCATCTGGAACTGCATCGCCGTATCGAGATTGAGGTCGGAACCGACGTGATCCGTCTGTCGGACCGCGTGGTGAACCGCGGCTTTTATCGCACGCCGCATATGTTCTGCTATCATGTCAATATCGGGCATCCGGTGCTTGAAGAGGGCGCGCGCTACATTGCCCCCATCGCCGAGACGGTATGGGCCGCGCATGCTGACAGCTATGAGGCGCAGGGTGTCGGCTACCGGCACTTGCCCGGGCCGCAAAACGGGTTTCATGAACAGGTCTGGCAGCACGAGTTCGTGGCTGACGCCGAAGGGGAAGTGCCCGTGGCCCTGGTCAATGACAGGCTTGGCCTCGGGTTCATGGTCGTGACCCGCAAGGACCAGTTCCCTGCGCAGTATGAATGGCAGAATCTGCAGGCCGGTCAATACGGTTTCGGTATCGAGCCTTCGACGAACCACGTCCTTGGCAATCTTGCGGCGCGGAAGCGGGGTGAGATGATCTGGCTCGAACATGGGGACGAGCGCCGCTATGATACCAGCTTCGCCATTCTTCCCGACGCCGCAGCAGTGGCGGCGGCCGAGGCACGGATCCGCGCGATCCATGGTCAACCCGACACGGAATATCCCGCGGCAAGCGGCCACTTCCGCAGGATCGGAGGGCGTTGATGGCGAACCTTTCCGGACGACGCGTTCTCTATACCGGCGCTGCGGGCGGGCTGGGGCATTTCACGACGCTGGAGCTTCTGGCGGCGGGGGCCGAAGTCCTGGCTCTGGACCGCGATCACAAGAAAAACGAAGAGTTGATCTCTGACACGCCTCCTGAACTGAGGCGGCGGCTGCATCTGATCGAGGCGGATCTGGCGGACAAGGTCGGGTTGGAGCGTATACTCGCCCAACTGGTTGCCGAGCCGTTACGCGGGGTCTTCGGCC
>CAYQRX010000188.1:0-6681 GCA_964419865.1 uncultured Hyphomonas sp.
CGATGGTGACGGCGCGCTTGTAATAGCGCGTGACATCATGGCCGATGCCGATGGCGATGAGCTCGACCGGCGAGCGGGTCTCGATCTCCTCGATCACCTGGCGCAGATGGCGTTCGAGATAATTGCCGACATTGACGTTGAGCGTGGAATCATCGACCGGGGCGCCGTCTGAAATCACCATCAGGATCTTGCGCTGTTCGGGGCGCGCGAGCAGCCGGTCATGCGCCCACAGGAGCGCCTCGCCGTCGATGTTCTCCTTCAGCAGCCCCTCGCGCATCATCAGGCCGAGATTGCGCCGGGCGCGGCGCCAGGGCGCATCGGCCTGCTTGTAGATGATGTGGCGGATGTCATTCAGGCGGCCGGGCGATTGCGGCTTGCCGGCCTTGACCCAGTCCTCCCGGCTGAGGCCGCCCTTCCACGCTTTCGTTGTGAAGCCGAGGATCTCTGTCTTGACCTGGCAGCGCTCCAGCGTGCGGGCGAGAATGTCTGCGCACAGAGCGGCGACCATGATCGGGCGCCCGCGCATCGAGCCGGAGTTATCGAGCAGCAGGGTGACGACCGTGTCGCGGAACCTGGTGTCGTCTTCCTGCTTGAAGGAAAGCGGCGAGGTCGGATCGGTAATGACCCGGGTGAGGCGCGCGGTGTCGAGCACGCCTTCTTCCAGATCGAAGCTCCAGGTGCGGTTCTGCTGCGCCATCAGGCGGCGCTGGAGCTTGTTGGCAAGCTTGGCGACGGCGCCCTGCAGGCCCTGGAGCTGGTGGTCGAGATAGGCGCGCAGGCGGGTTAGCTCCTCGCTGTCGCAGAGGTCCGCCGCCTGGGCGACTTCATCATGCGCGCGGGTGAAGACATTGTAGACAAACCGGTCGCGATCATCCCCCGGCTGGAAGTTGGGGCGCAGCGGCTTTGTCCCCTCTTCCGTCTCGTCGGGGGTTTCGTCCGCATCGAGATCGACGTCCTGATCGACGGTGACATTTGCCTCTTCGCCTTCGAGGTCCTCGGTGTCGCCGGCTTCCATCTGCTCGGCCGAGGCGCCCATCTGTTCTTCGCTGGAAGTGTCGTCCTCGCCGGACTGAATCTGCTCCTCCTCCTGCTCCTCGGACGGAGCCTCCTCCTCGGTTTCGGCGTCCTCGCCCGGCAGGTCAGAGGCCGTCAGGTCCCGGATGATGGAGCGGATGGTGCGGGCGAAGCCGGCCTGGTCGTGGAGCTGGCCGGCAAGCGTGTCGAGCGCCTCGGCATGGGCATCGACCCGGTCGCGCCAGATATCGGCAACCCGCCGTGCGCTTTCCGGCAGGGCGCGGCCGGTGAGCTTTTCGCGCAGCAGGAATTCCAGCGCCGGGGCGAGGACGGCATCGGGGTCTTCCGAGCCGGCGCCGAAATTGGTGGAGCGGCAGCGATGATCGAGCACCGCTTCGAGGTTTCCGGCGGTGCCAGCCATGGCATTGGCGCCGAGGCTTTCGATGCGCGCGGTCTCGGCCGCCTCATAGACGCGGCGGGGAAGCTCCCCCTGCGGACGGTTCGCCAGATGGGCGGCGGCGTCATGATGGGCGCGGCGCAGGGCGAGCGCGTCGGCTTCGCCGCGGATACGGGCGGCCAGTTCGGGCGAGACTTCGACCGGCGGGGGACGCAGGACAAAGCGCGTGCCCTGATCGCCGACATCCGGGCCGAAGCCGACTTCGAGCTCGCGTTCGGAGCTCATCGCCTTGGTGGTCGCGGCAAGGGCGGCCTTGAAGAGTTCCTGCGGGGTCGTGTCCTTTGCCATGCCCTGCCCGTCCGGGCGCCGCCTCGTCTTACGCCACCTTCACCATCAGCGCGCTTTCAGGCAGTTCCTGACCGAAGCAGCGCTGATACATTTCGGCGACGAGGGGGCGCTCAAGCTCGTCGCACTTGTTGAGGAAGGTCATGCGGAAGGCATGGCCGAGATCGCCGAAGATGGCGAAGTTCTCCGCCCAGGTGATGACGGTCCGCGGGCTCATGACGGTGGAGAGATCGCCGGCCATGAAAGCGTTGCGCGTGAGATCGGCGAGCGTCACCATCTTCGAGAGCGTCTCGTCATCGGCGCCGGTGGCCTTGGATTTCACGATCTCGACTTCGGCATCATGGGCGAGATAGTTCAGTGTCGTGACAATGCTCCAGCGGTCCATCTGGCCCTGGTTGATCTGCTGGGTGCCGTGATAGAGGCCGGTCGTGTCGCCGAGGCCGACCGTGTTGGTCGTCGCGAACAGGCGGAAATAGGGGTTCGGCGCGATGACGCGGTTCTGGTCGAGCAGCGTCAGCTTGCCGGAGCTTTCCAGCACGCGCTGGATGACGAACATCACATCCGGGCGGCCGGCATCGTATTCGTCGAAGACGATGGCGACGGGGCGCTGCAGGGCCCAGGGCAGGATGCCTTCGCGGAATTCGGTGATCTGCTTGCCATCCTTGAGGACGATGGCGTCCTTGCCGACCATGTCGATCCGGCTGACATGGCTGTCGAGATTGACCCGGATCATCGGCCAGTTGAGGCGGGCGGCGACCTGCTCGATATGGGTCGACTTACCGGTGCCGTGATAGCCCTGCACCATGACGCGGCGATTGTGCTCGAAACCGGCGAGGATGGCGAGCGTCGTCTGCGGATCGAAACGGTAGGCCGGGTCGATTTCGGGGACATATTCGGTGCGCGTCTTGAAGCCGTGCACGACCATATTCGTGTCGAGGCCGAAGACCTTCTTCACATTGATCTTTTCGGTCGGTTTCAGGCCTTCCAGGGCATCGGTATCGGACATCACGGTCATCAGGCAGGGCTCGTCGCGGGAGGAGATCGATTGTTACTTGGCGTTCTAGCACGGGATCGGCCCGCGACTAGTGCGACGCAAGGGAAAGTCTGCAGTTGCAGCGGATCGCGAGGCAGCCGGGTCAGGGCCGCTCGAAGATCAGGATGGCCTGGTCGGTCCTGCCGCGGATGGCCGGATCGAAGACATTGGTCAGGCCGCTATCGTCCGGATTGTGCAGGAGGTCCGAGCTTTCCCGGAAGGTGAGGCCGGCGCCCTCGGCCAGCCGGCAGATGATCGCGGGGTCGATCCGGTGGGTGTCGCCGCCCGTCGCCGGGGGCGAACCGGCCGGGGCGACATGGTCGATGGCGACAAAGACGCCGCCCGGTTTCAGCACGCGGCTGATCTCGGCGAAGCTGCGCTCCGGATTGCCGAAGCCGGCTGGCGCATTCTCCGGCCGGTACCAGAGCTCATGCGGGCCCTGGAACCAGGTGACGATATCGACCGAGCCGTCCGGCAGGCCGAAAGCGTCGAAATCGGAGCGGATATAGTCGACATTGGCGAGGCGCCCATCGAGGCGCTGCGGCACGGCGTCGCCGAGGAAGGCATCGAAGGCGGCGGGGTTCTGCATGTAGACCTTCCCGTCCGGGCCGACGGCGCGGGAGAAGAGTTCGGTAAAATAGCCGCCGCCGGCCTCGATCTCGAGGATCGTGTCGCCCGGCTGGGGCGCGATCAGGCCGAGGACAGCGGCGGGACGGCGGTTGTCATCGCTGCCCCGGTCCGCTTCGGGGCGATCGGGGCTGGCAACAATGGCCGCGTAGTCCGCCGCCGGCGGGGACGTCTCGGCGGCCGGTCCGCAACCGGCCAGCATGACGGAAAGCGCAGCAGCGCCGGCGTATATCCATGTCATCGGCGGCATTGCGGGGCCCCTCCCTCTTCCGGTTCGACGTCTGGATGAAAGCATACGCCTTTCCGGCCGAAATGTCGCGGGGGATCTATTGCCCGCCCCAGACCCGCTCCAGTGTCTCCTTCCGGCGGCTGGCTTCCTTATAGGCGCGGTAGCGTTCGGGCTGTTTCAGATAATAGTCCTGATGATATTCCTCGGCCGGATAGAAAGGCCCGGCCGGCAGGACGGCGGTGTAGACCGGCTGGCTGAGCCGCGCGGCATTGGCCTCAAGCGAGGCGCGGGCGAGCTCGGCCTGCGTATCGTCGAGGACGAAAATGGCTGTGCGGTACTGGCTGCCCCGGTCGAAGAACTGGCCGCCCTCATCGGTCGGGTCGATGTTGGACCAGAAAACCTGCAGGAGGCGCTCATAGGAAATCTCGGCCGGATCGAAGATCACCTCGACCGCTTCGGCATGGTCGCCCATGGACCTGTAGGTCGGGTCCGGCGTGGTCCCGCCAGTATAGCCGGAGATGACCGAGCGCACGCCGGGCAGTTCCTCAAGCTCGGCCTCGATGCACCAGAAACAGCCGCCGGCGAAAATCGCGATCTCTTCATGAGCTTCGGCCTCGACGCGCGGGGCGGGCTCGGCGCTGGAAGCGGCCGGGGCAGCAGCGGTATAGTTGCAGGCAGCGAGGAAGGTGGCGGCAGCAAGGGCGATAAGGCGCATCGGGTGACTTTCTTCCGGCAGAGTGCAGGAGAACCTAGACGCGCGGGCCGGCAGGTCCAGCCCCGGCGGCTTCACGATGCGGCGAGCAGCGCTACTCCGCCCGCCAGACGATCTCGCCGCCGATGACCGTCATCACGGCCCTAGCCTCCAGAATCTCCGCCTCCGGAATGGTCATCAGATCGCGGTCGAAGACGGTGAAGTCGGCGATCTTGCCGGCTTCGATGGTGCCGAGCATCTGGTCCTGGAAGGCGGCATAGGCGGGCCAGAGCGTGAAGAGTTTCAGCGCCTGCTGGCGGCTGAGCGCCTCTTCCGGATGCCAGCCTTCGCCGGAATATCCTGTGAGATCACGCCGCGCGACGGCGGCATAGAACTCAATCAGCGGCGAGCCGACTTCGACCGGCGCGTCCGATCCGCCCGCAATGATGGCGCCGGCATCGATCAGGCTCGACCAGGCATAAGCGCCGCGCAGCCGCGCAAGGCCAACACGGGCCGGGGCAAAATGCAGGTCGCCGATAGCATGGCTCGGCTGCATCGAGGGGATGAGGCCGGAAGCCGCCACGCGGGCGATGTCGTCCGGGTGCAGAAGCTGCGTGTGCTCGATCCGCCAGCGCTGGCCGGCGCCATACCCGCCCGCCTCGAAGGCTTCGAGAATGCGCCGGTTGGCAAGGTCGCCGATGGCATGGATGGCAAGCTGCACACCCCCGGCCTCTGCTTCGGCCATGACCGCTTCGAGTTCGCCGGGCTCCATCAGGGCGAGGCCCGCCGTATCCGGACGATCTGCATAGGGCTCGATCAACAGCGCGCCGCGGCTGCCGAGGGCGCCGTCCATATAGAGTTTGACGGCGCGGTTGGTGACGCGCGGCGTCTCGTATTGCTGGCCGGCGGCCAGGGCCATGCCGGAGGCTTCGAAGGCGTTGTAGACGCGCTGTGGCAGGCGGCCCTCGCGGCTGAGGCGCTGCATCAGCATCGCGTGTTCGGGAACCGCGCTCATATTGTGCAGGCCCGTCCAGCCGCGGCTGGCATAGAGGCGCGCGCCGGTTTCATAGGCTTCGGCGATGGCCAGCTCGTCCGGCTGGGCGACCAAGGCCGCCATCGGTGTCATGGCATTGTCGATGAGGATGCCGGTTGCCTTGCCGTTTGCGTCCCGCTCGATCTTGCCGCCGGCCGGGTCGGGCGTCTCGTCGGTGATGCCGGCCGCGGCGAGGGCTGCGGAATTGGCGACAAGGGCATGGCCATCGGCGCGGATATAGATGACGGGATTGTCCGGGCTGACGGCGTCAAGGTCGGCGGCCGATGGCATGCGCCCTTCCGGCCAGCCGGTCTCGATCCAGCCGCGCCCGTCGAGCACGGCGCCGGCCGGTTTGTCCTGAAGCTCGATCTCGGTGCGCGTGACAAGCTCGTCGATGGACGCAGTGCCTTCCAGGTTCAGCGTCATCTCGCGCTGGCCGATGCCGAGAAGATGGGCATGGGCATCGGTGAAGCCGGGGAACATAACCGCGCCGGCGAGATCGATGATCTCAGCTTCGTCCTCGCTCCAGTCCTGTGAAAGCGGCGGGGCTGTGCCGAGAATGCGCCCATCGGCGGAGACGATCACAGCCTCGACGGTCGCGGGATCTTCAAGCCCGGTATAGATCGTGCCGCCGGTGAAGATGCGGACCGGACCTTCAGGGGCGGGGTCTGCCGCCGGCGCGGCGGGGCCGGTGCAGGCTGCGGCAACCAGTATTACGGCCCCAAGGGCGGCTGTAATGGTGCGGCGCATGGCGTCTCCCCTCTTCAGGCAGACATTTCATGGACCGGTTCCGACGACAGCGCCACCCCATACAGTGGCACCGGCGCAAGCGGACACGCCATTGCCCCGCCCGACGTTAGCGCTGAAAGCCGCGAACCGCAGAATCATAGACCGCTTGACGGTCAACGGAGGTTTGTGTGCCGACCCCGCGCGGTGTGATCCCCGGAGCGCAGCCTTTCTGGATGTAGAGTTCCGTGAGCATGACACGCCGCCGCTGCACCCACTCCTCGGCATTATCGGCTTCAATAAAGTTGTTGTGATAGGCTGGTGGGAACAATGGGACGGCGAAGAAGTTTGCCAGGTTGAAGCCCTTGTTGTGATGAGCTTCCGCCATAACTGATTGCAGCTTTTCAGACTCCTGCGCAATCTGTGTGCAGGCAAGGTGTGTGTCCCGAGGCTCGATGACCGGAACCTGGGGCGTCGAAGTGCAAGCGGCAGCAGATGTTGCCGCAATAGCCGCCAAGAAAGCTCTGAACATATCCCGCTACTCCTGAGTGTTTTATGTCAGCAGTCTTGCCCACATAAGTTACAG
>CAYQRX010000189.1:0-6661 GCA_964419865.1 uncultured Hyphomonas sp.
CTTCACTGGCCGATTGCCGACCCTGCGGCGGGCAATGACATTGCCACCTTCCGTACGGCGCGCGATCAGATCCAGACGCGGATTGAAGTGCTTGCGGGCCTGATGGATGTGCCTCAAGGGCCGCCGGGCCGGGAGTTTCATGCGAGCCTCCGGGTGCGCGACCTTGCTGAAAGCGCCCGCTTCTATGCCTGGCTCCTGAACACCTGGCCCAAGGAATGGACGCACCGGTATGCGACCTTCATCCGGCCTGACCTGAACCTCAACTTCGTCATCATGGTGGCGGACGGCAAGGAGTTGCACCACGACACGCTCTATCATCTGGGGATCGAGGTGGCCGACAAGGCCGCGGTGATCGACGCCTATCACCGCGCCCTGACTTTTGGCGCACCTGTCGGCAAGCCCCCGCGTACGACCTGGAAGGGCACACCGCTGCACGAATTGTGGCTCGCCGATCCTGACGGTACACTGATCGAAGTCTATGCCCGCCTCACGCCCCAGGAACTCGCGCGCAAGCCCGATGACGAAGCGCCGGAGTACCTTGTGCCGGGCACCGGACCGGCCACCTGAAAGGACGCCTCATGCTGGAATACAGCGTCTCTGCCCGCCGGATCGACAGTCACGGCTCCGAAGCCACCACCAAGGCGGCGCGGATCGTGCTCGATACCGACCTGAAAGGCCGGCCCGATGCCTTCAACCCGGCCGAGATGCTGCTGGCGTCGGTCGCCGCCTGTATGCTGAAGGGTATCGAGCGCGTCACGCCCATGCTCGATTTCCATCTGACGGGTGTTGAAATCAGCCTTCGGGGCCAGCGCCAGGATTCCCCGCCAAAGATGATCTCGATCGAATATGACATTCTGGTCGAGACGGATGAGCCGGAGCGCCGCCTGGAGCTGCTGCACAGGAACATTCTAAAGTTTGGCACGATTTCCAACACGGTCGCTGCCGCCCTGACGCTTTCAGGGACAATTCGCGGAAAGTCGCAAGCTGGAGCCGGGGCATGATCGTCATTCAGCACAATCCGGACTGCGGCACCTCGCGCAATGTGCTCGCCATTATCGAAGCGAGCGGCGCGGCACCGGTGGTGATCGAGTATCTGAAGGAGGGCTGGACGCGCCCGCAGCTGATCGGCCTGTTCGCGGCCGCCGGCCTCACCCCGCGCGCGGCCCTGCGCGAGACGAAATCGCCGGCGAAGGAGCTGGGCCTGCTGGAGCCGGGGGTGAGCGATGAGGCGATCCTGAGCGCGATGCTGGAACACCCCGTGCTGGTCAACCGGCCGATCGTGTGCAGCCCAAAGGGCGTGCGCCTGTGCCGGCCGAGCGAGCTTGTGCTGGACCTTCTGGAACAGATGCCGCCGGGGCCGCTCTACAAGGAAGACGGGGAGATGATCCTCGATGCGGCCGGGCGGCGCGTGGGTTAATGCCGCCTGCGGCCTTGCCTGCCCTTGACCTGAAGCCACGGCCAGTTCATCGGAGCGCGCGAGCTTCCCTGCCCTCCCACAGCGAAGGACCCGGCCTGATATGGACCTTTCCAAAATTCCCGCGGGCGTCAATCCGCCCGACGACATCAACGTTCTGATCGAGGTTCCCCTCGGCGGCGATGCGATCAAGTACGAGATCGACAAGGCCTCCGGCGCGATGTTCGTCGACCGCTTTCTCTACACCGAGATGCGTTATCCTTGTAATTACGGCTTCGTGCCCCATACGCTGAGCCTCGATGGCGACCCGGTGGATGTAATGGTGGTCGGCAACCGGCCGCTGGTGCCCGGCTCGGTCGTACGCGCGCGCCCGGTCGGCGTTCTGCTGATGACAGACGACAAGGGCCAGGACGAGAAAATCCTCGCGGTGCCGCATCCCAAGCTGACGTCATACTATGACAAGATCGCGACATATCATGACCTGCCGCAGACCCTGTGCGACAAGATCCAGCACTTCTTCGAGCATTACAAAGACCTCGAAAAAGGCAAATGGACCCGGATCGATGGCTGGCAGGGCATCGAGCGTGCCCGCGAGCTGATCCGTGAAGCTGTGGAGCGCGAGAAAACAACCGGGAAATAGGCGTTTCGCTGCGGACAGAGTGAGATGGCCCGGAAGCTGAACCCTTCCGGGCTGTTTTCATTGTGGGCGTGATGGACTTGTCCTGCGAAGCGCCGAAGGCGCGAAGCTCAGATGGTGGAGACGAGGAGGATCGAACTCCCGACCTCGGCATTGCGAACGCCGCGCTCTCCCAGCTGAGCTACGTCCCCGGACCAAGGGTAATATAGTGGGGCGGAGGGCGCGATGAAAGAGGCCGCTCAGGGCGCCACGATCTCAAAACGTCCGGTGCGCGCATTGCGCCAGTGGAGCTCGCCATGCTTGATCGCGAACCAGGCGCCGTGCAGCTCCAGCGTGCCCGCTTCGACCTTTTCGCGCACGAAGGGGAAGGTCATCAGGTTCTCGATTGAGGTCTCGATGCCTTCCAGTTCGAGCGCGAACTGGGGATTGACCGGATTGCTCTCGAGCACGCGCTCACGCGCCTGATCAAGCAGACGGACCCAGGGGGCAACGAATTCGCCAATCAGCGGATTGTCATTCTTGGTCAGCGAGGCCGAGACACCGCCGCAGCCGCCATGGCCCATGACCACGATGATTTTCACCTTGAGAATGTTGACGGCAAATTCGAGGGCAGCGGAGACGCCGTGCAGGCCACCATTCGGCTGGTAAGGCGGCACGAGATTGGCGACGTTGCGCACAACGAACATCTGGCCAGGCGCCGCATTGAAAATGTCCGACGGCTCGGCGCGGCTGTCAGCGCAACCGATCAGCATGATGTCGGGGTCCTGGCCTTCCCCGAGCTGGCGGTAGAGTTCGGCCTGGCTGGAATAGACCCCGCCCCGGAAGCGGCGATAGCCAGCGATCATGTCGTCGACGGTCTTCATACCAGTCTCCCGCTTTTCCGGACGGGCGGATCGCCCAATTCTTGCTGCAGTGCAAGCAAATATGAAGTAAATGCGGCCTAACACGGAACGGTCAGTCTCGCCTACATGCCGAATCCGGTTTATCTAGGCGGGCTGCGATGGAGACCCCGCACATGACAACGCCGTCCGAAACCCCGGCCACCCCGTCCCGCTCGCGCAAGGGACCGACGCGCAGCGAGGCGTCGAAATCAGCCATCCTGGATGCGACTCGCGATGAAATGGCGGAGAATGGATGGCGCGGTTTCAGCGTCGATTCCGTCGCCAAGCGCGCCAGCGCGTCGAAACAGACGATCTATCGCTGGTGGCCGTCCATCGGCGCGATGTGTGTGGACGCCGCCCTTGCGCTTATTCCGGATGCGCCAGAAGGCGGGCGCGACCCGCAGGAGCGCATCACGGCCCTGATCATTCCGATCGAGGCGGCTGCCCGCACGGGCCACGGGCACGCCGTGCTGCGTGTCGCCCTTCTGGCCGCGGCGGATGACAAGGAAGCCGGTGAGGTCTGGCGCGCCTGGGTCGGACGGGATATCCGCCAGCCGATGCGGATGCTGCTTGCTGAACTTGCGGCGAAACGGGTCATCCGGCGCGATTTCGAGCTGGACGATGTCATGGAGCAGCTGCTCGGGCCGCTCTTCCACCGGCTGACTATTTCGCGGGCGCCGGTCAAGGAAGGCTTCTGCGCCGAGCAGGCCACCGCCTTCCTGCGCACCTATGCTGCCTTCTGAAGACGCCTGACTATTTATTCCGCTGCCAGATCATGAGCGGGTCGAAGGCGCCGGTCTCGGCGGCCTTCTGCAAGGCCGCGAGCTGCTCGGAGACCGGGTTTGCGGCGGACGCCGCGCGGGCCGGCTGATACAGCGCCTCGTCCAGCCGGCAGACCTGTTCGAACAGGGCTTCGGCGCGCGCGACCAGTTCGAGGAAGCGCGGCGGCAACCCCCGGCCCTCCTGCTGCGACGGATCGAGGGCGGGCTCGTCGCGGTGGATCCGGTATTTGCGGGCGCTCGCATCCTCTCGGCGCATGTCGCCGTCGCGCACCGCCTTCTGCATCACCAGCCAGGAGGCCGCCTGCATCAACCGTGTGGTCAGTTCCATGCTCCAGGCGGAATAGGTGAGGCTGGCTTCGCGCGGCAGGATTTTCGACTGTTCCCGGCCGGGCCCATCAAGATAGGCGGCGGTTTCCTCGACCAGCGCCATGCCGCGCGTGAAGACGGTGTCGAACAGCTTGCCGCCCGTGAAAGGCTCCAGCGCTGCCGGTTGCGGCACGATTTTCTCACGCTCTGCCATCACACAACTCCCCGCCTGCTTGCGGCTTTTCCGCTAGAGCCTACACCCGAAGCGGTTTAACGCCGCTTAACCGTCCCCGCCGAAAAGCGCATCGGCGGCGCGCTTCTGGGCCTTCTTCTTCTCGATCTCCGCCTCGCAGGCCGCGATCTCGGTCCTGAGCTGGCTGATCCGCGCCTCGAGTTCGCCGACCGACATCTGGTCGAGCGTCTGCGCCTTGCGGACAAGAACCGGCTCTTCATCATTCAGCGCCATGGGCATGTCTCCCGTCTCGTTGCTTCCATCAAAGCAGAAAGACGGGCTAGAAGCGACTCCGCGATGACAAGGATTACGGCAAGGAGCCCAGTGATGAGCGAGATGATGACCGTTGCCCACGGCGAAATCGGCCAGCCCCTAACCCTGATGCAGCGCCCCCGCCCGCAGCCCGGCGCAGGTGAGGTTCTGATCGAGGTGGCCGCGGCCGGTCTCAACCGGGCGGACCTCGTCCAGCGCGCGGGGCGTTATCCGCCGCCGCCGGGCGCCTCCGACATTCTGGGCCTAGAAGTATCGGGCAAGGTGATCGCCGCAGGCGCCGGCCGTTTCAAGCCGGGCGACCGGGTCTGCGCCCTTCTGGCAGGCGGGGGCTATGCCAGCCATGTGGCGGTCGACGAGGGCTCCGTCCTTCCCGTTCCGGACCATATCGACCTGGTCACGGCGGCCTGCTTTCCCGAAGCAATGATGACTGTCTGGGCCAATGTTTTCGACCGGGCCGGCCTGAAGCCGGGCGAGGCCTTTCTCTGCCATGGCGCGACCAGCGGGATCGGCGTGATGGCGCTGCAGATGGCGAAGGTGGCGGGTGCGGCGAAGATTTGCGGCACGGCTGGATCGGCAGACAAATGCGCCCTCGCCCGCGACCTCGGCGCCGATATCGCGATCAATTACCGTGAAGAGGATTTCGAGAAGATCGTGAAGGACGCCGGCGGGGCCGATGTCATCCTCGACATGGTGGGCGGTGATTATGTGCAGAAGAATATCGGCGCGGCGAAGGCCGATGGACGGATCATCAACATCGCCTATCAGAGCGGCATGTCGGTGACCGTCAATTTCGGGCTGGTGCTGATGAAACGCCTGTCGCTGATGGCCACGACGCTAAGGGCGCGGCCATTGGCGGAAAAGTCGCGCATCCGCGCGGCCGTGGAGCAGGATTTCTGGCCGCATGTCGCCTCCGGGAAGATCCGGGCTGTTCTGGACAGCACCTACCCGCTTGCAGAAGCGGAATCTGCCCTCGCCTATATGGACAAGGGCGGTCATTCGGGGAAAATCCTGCTTACGGTTTAGACCGCTTCCCTTGCCGGAGCATTTGGCCTATAGGGGCCGCAAGGTTTACAGTTCGCCTGAAACCTTTCTCCCGCCCGGCACTGACGTGCCGGGCGGCTGCATTTCAGGCCACAGACACGGATACGAAGGAAGACCCCCATGGCCGACATTCTGATGCCCCGCGCCACAGCCGTCTGGCTCCTCGACAATACGACCCTCACTTTCGCCCAGATCGCGAAATTCTGCGGGCTGCACCATCTCGAGGTCAAAGGCATCGCAGACGGTGATGTCGCCGAGAACATGCGCGGTGTTGACCCGATCGCCGGCGGCATCCTCTCACGCGAGGAGATCGCCAAAGGCGAGGAGAACCCCGATTACGAACTGCAGGTGGCGGCTTCCAAGATCGCCCACATCCCGCAGCCGAAGCGCAAGGGCAGCCGCTACACGCCGGTGATCCGGCGCCAGGACAAGCCCGATGCCGTGGCCTGGTTCATCCGCAACCACCCGGAAGTCTCCGACGCCCAGATCATCAAGCTGATCGGCACGACCAAGGCGACGATCAACAATGTCCGCGACAAGTCGCACTGGAACGCCCCGAACATCCGGCCGGTCGATCCGGTCACGCTGGGCCTGTGCAGCCAGATCGAACTGGACGAGGTGATCGCAAAGGCCGCCGACAAACGCCGCAAGATGGATGCCGAAAAGGCTGCGCGCGGCGAAGGTCCGGGCCTCGCCCCGGCCAAGGATGATCCGGCCGACTATCAGGTGGAAGAAGAGGACGCCGGGAAAAAGGATATTTCGGCCGAAGACGTGTTCCGCGATTTCGACTGACGCAGCCTGACAGAACTGGAATTCAGGCCGGGCCCGCGGGTCCGGCCTTTTTCATTCCGGCCGCCTCAGAAAGACATAAAAGGCGCCGGAGCCGCCATGCTTGGGATGGGATTCGGCAAAGCCGGAGATCAGCCGGCGTGCCTCGGCGCTTTCGAGCCAGAGGAGGAAATTCCGTCGCAGCACGCCCTGCCCTTCACGGCCCTTGCCCGTAATGATGAGGACGCAGCGTGCACCGCCTGCCTGTTGGGCGAGCAGGAAAGCCGGCAGCGCACGGGCGGCGCTCGCCTGGGTGTGGCCGTGCAG
>CAYQRX010000190.1:0-6601 GCA_964419865.1 uncultured Hyphomonas sp.
CGATGTCCTGAAAGCCGGCAGCGCCCGCGAAGGTGCCGCCCGCTTCTCCGCAGGCGAAGGCCGTCAGGGCAGGTTCTGAAGGCTCAGGCGCCGCCCTGGCGCGCGTCCCATTCGGCGCGTGTCATTTCCCATACCAGGCTCGCCCGCGTCGTGCCGTCGGCACGCTCGCTCGTTACCTCGCCCATCCGGCGAAAGCCGAGCCCGTCGAGCAGGCGCTGCGTCGCCATGTTGTCGAGCGCCGCCGTCTCGCAGATGAGGTCGAGGCCGAGTGTCTCAAACATCCAGCCGAAGCTCGCCGCCGCGCCCCGCCCACCGGTGCCCTGCCCGTGCAGGGAGGGATGCAGCGCGCCGCCGAGCTCGCCCGCGCCCCATTCCGGCCAGACCTGCACATCCGAATAGCCCATGATCCGCCCATCCTCGCCCTCACGCACGAACAGGAGGCCGACGCCCGCCTCGCGCTCGACAATATGCGTCTCGATGAAGGCTTCGACGCTTGCCTCGGTCAGCGGCCGGGGCAGCGTGTAGATCGGGGCAAACACCGCCGGGTCGGAGACAAGCGCAAAAAAGCCCGGCGCATCCTCGGGCCGCGCAAGCCGCGAATCGCCCATCCGCTGCGCAAGGCGCACGGCATGGCGGATCGCCTCTGCCTTCTCGGCACTGACAGGATTGCGAGTGATCGGAATATCGCCGGCCATGCGCCAAGGATCGCAGCTTTCCCCGGCACTTGCCAAGGGGCGCATGTGCCCCTTCCACATTTTTCGGAAACCGCCCCGGGGGCGCCTTCTGCGCCCAGCCGATCCCAGCGTGTCAGCGTTTCTTCAGCACCGCGCCGCCGATGAGGCCGAGAAGACCGCCCCCAACGGCGCCTTCCAGGAAATTCTGCACATGCATCATCACCGGATCGCTGCCCAGCAGCGCACCGATGCCCGCGGCATCGGCCCCGTAATGGGCGCCCACACCGCCCAGAATGCCGCCGACGATACCGACAGCAGCGCTGCCCCCGAGCAGCCGCGTCACGATCGGCCCGAGTATGATGCCCCCGAGCGCGCTGACGATCAGCGGGATGTATTGTTCCATGGCTGTTACTCCCCCAGTTGCTGCCCGGGCATTCTTTGGCCCGTCGCGCGGGTGAATGTTTGCGACAATGCCTTGACTGTCGAGCGCTTTCCCGCCTCTGGAGAGGATTGCATTTTTCTGCTGCGCTGCCACATGGACCCGATGACGCCATTCCGACCTGCCCTGTTTCTCGATCGCGACGGTGTCATCAATATTGACAAGGGCTATGTCAGCCAGCCCGCGGAATTCGAATTTGTCGAAGGCGCGCCGCAGGCCATTGCGGCGTTCAATCAGCGCGGCTGGTATGTGTTCGTGGTGACAAACCAGTCCGGCATCGCGCGCAACTACTACACCGAAGACGACATGCATGCCCTGCATGGCTGGATGGAGGCGCGCCTCGCCGAAGCCGGCGCGCGCATCGACCGGATCTATCACTGCCCCTATCACGAAGAGGGCGAGAACCCCCGCTACCGGAAGGACAGTATCGACCGCAAGCCAAAGCCCGGCATGCTGCTGCGCGCGCTGTCCGAATTTCCCGTCAAGCGCGAGGCGAGCTTCCTGATCGGCGACAAGGATACCGACATTCAGGCCGCCCGCGCCGCCGGGATTGCCGGTTTCCTCTTCACCGGGGGCAACCTCGCGACCTTCGCCGAATGGACGCTGGCGAGCTTTGAGGACGGCAATCGGGGTTGATTGTCCGATCCCGGCGCAAATGCTAAGGTGAAGCGTTGTGCGCCCAGGGGGACGCGCCGAGTTCTCCGAAAGGAGACTGCAATGCACCTACCGAAAATCCGGACGATCCTGGCTGCACCGATGATGGTGGCCTCTGTCCTTGCCCTTGCCGCCTGCCAGAACGAGGCGGAGACTGGCCCTGCGGCCGGTGAAGGCGGGCCGCCGCTTGCGATTCTGGCAAGTGATGCATCCCTGGCCTGGGGCGGCTGCCCTCCGATTTTTCCTGAAGGCTGCCAGATCGGCGTCCTGCACGGCGATCCGGCCAAACCCAATGCCGATGTCTTCCTGCGCGTGCCGGCTGGCCTCGGCCTTCCTGCACACACTCACACATCGGCCGAGCGGATGATTCTGGTCTCCGGCGAAATGAATGTGAAATATCTCGGCGCACCTGCAGTAACCCTCGTGCCGGGCCAGTATGCATATGGCCCTCCTGGCCTGCCGCATCTGGCAATGTGCGTCAGCGACGAGACCTGCACGCTCTTCATCGCCTTTGAAGGACCGGTGGACGCGCTGGAATATGCAGGGCCAGTCGACTAGGCGAACCCGAATTCCTGGATGCCGGCCGTGCCATCCCCGGTTCCGGGGGTGGCCCCCGGGCAAGAAGACTGGTTTGGTACTGCCGTAGACTTTCGGGAGTCGCCCATGCTCAGACCCGCCGCCGCGCTTGCCGCCTTCCTCCTGCTGACCGCTTTCGGCGGGACGGACCGGATGTATTTCGAGCAGCAGCCCGGCCGCTGGCTGGTCTTCGAGGACCTGATGCTGGAGGGCACCTACGTCCAGCAGGACGAATCCGAAATCTGTCTGACAGGCTGGACGCGGCGGACACCAGAGGATTTCCTCGCCATGGCTGCGCGCGGAGCCACCTGCGAGATCACCCGCAGCGCCCGCGATGGCGCGATGATGGATATCAACTATACCTGCACGGACGGCCCCGTCCGCGAGGGCAAGATCCGAATCGGCGGGAGCATCGACGATCTGAGCGTCTGGGCTGAGGCCGACTATCAAATCGAAGATGGCCGCACTGTGCCCGCCTATATCGATACCAGCTTCGCCTTCGAGGGCGCCTGCGCTGCAAGCGAGAGTCAGGAACAAGCTGATCCGGACACGGAATGATCCTTGCCTAGACCGGTTTGAGCGTCTTCGGGTCCATCCCGCCCATACGGCAGACCTCTTTCCATTCCGCCGCCGTTACCGGCTGGACGGAGAGCCGGAATGAGGTCACCAGGCTCATCTCCGCCAGTTTCGGGTTCGCCTTCACCTCCTTGAGGCTCACCGGCTTCGGCATCGGCGCGAGCGCCCGGATCGTCACACAATCCCAGCGCGGATCGTCCGTTGTCGGGTCCGATTTCGAGAGCTCATTGACCTCGCACACGCCGACGACCTCAAGCCCCTGATTGGAATGGTAGAAAAATACCCGGTCGCCGAGCTTCATGTCGCGCATATGATTGCGCGCGGTATAGTTGCGCACGCCTGACCAGATCTCGCCCGCCTCGCCGCGTTTGACCTGCTGATCCCAGCTCCAGGCGTCAGGCTCCGATTTCACCAGCCAGTATTTCACACGCTCACCTCTCGATCTTCCGCGCTGTTTCTAGCCGCCGATTCCCGCCTCGGCCAGAGCGGCCATGACGAGCCTCTGATAATGCGGCCAGCCCTTATACTCTGCGAGCACCGGATCGATTCCCGTCCATGCTGCCCGGAATGCCTCGCCATGCCCCTCCCCCGCAAGCGCGGCACGCAAGGGGTCGATGGCCACGCGGATCGTGAATATGACCGCGCCCGTCTCCGGCAGTTTCGAAATCGTCTGGCGCTCCACCCGCAGCCAGAGCCGGTCCAGGGCGCCAGCCTCAGGCAGCTCAGCCGCGCGCACTTTGAACGCTGCCTGCGACGGTGTGAACCGCTCCGTGCCCGGCTGGACCGTCCAGTTGAAACGCTCCAGCACCTGACCGGGACGCAGCGCATCGAACATCCTGTGGATCCGGCCGACCATTCCGGGATTGGCGCCCGGTACCGGATCGTGCAGCCCCGACAATGGCTGGCCGATCTTCTCGTCAAGCCTCCAGAATGTCGGCGCGCAGAGGCTCGCAGCAGTCAGCCGCCAGAACCCTTCCGCATCGCGCATCAGCAGGCAGAGATCGTCCGAGACCGCGCTTGCCGCCCGTTCCAGCGGTGTCTGCCAGCCGCCTTCGGGCGCGCCGGGCGCCGCTGCCAGCACCGCCTCTTCGCCTTCACGCATTGCAGTCTCGCTGCCGGGCGCCGATGCGAACACTTGGCCGCGCCGCGCGCCCATCAAAGCCCGCTTCTCCGCCAGCCAGGCCTCAGCCTCCGTGTCCGGATCAAGCCACGTCTCCGGGGCAATCGGCTTCAGCCCCGGCGCGAGACTGAGCGGACCGGCGAGGAAAGGAAGGTAGGGCGGCTGCCGCATATCGCCTGCCCGTCTCACACGGGCCGCGCCGCGCCCCAGCTGACATAGCCGGCAATCTTCGGCGTGTTCGGCAGATACATCGTCTCGGCGCCTTCCGGCGCGAAGCCGGCTTCGCGCAGCATGCCCACCGTGTCGCGGGTCAGATGGCAGCCGCCTGCCAGGGCCTTCCAGACCGGCTCCACCCGGCGCTGCCATTTCGCAACGCCTTCATCCGGCGACAGGCCGTGCTCGGTGAAGAGAATCCGTCCGCCCGGCTTCAGCACGCGCCGTGTCTCGGCCAGCGCCGCCTTCCAGTCGGGAATCGTGCACAGTACGAAAGTGATGACCGCTGTATCGACCGAATGATCCTTGAGCGGAATGGCCTCAGCGCCCGTTTCGAGAATTTCGATGCCCGCGCCAATACCCATTTCACCCGCCTTGCGGCGCGCTTTTTTCACCATTCCCGGCGCCGGCTCCAGCGCATAGAGATGGTCGACCTTCTCCGGATCGTAGAGATCGAAATTCGTGCCCGATCCGCAGCCCAGCTCCAGCACGACACCTTCGGCTTGCGGCACCACCTTCTGGCGCTGCTTCATGATCGGGCGCGTCGAGCAGGCACACGCAACCAGATTGGGGACGATGTAGCGCTCCCAGGGATTCATCACTGCGTCCGGTCGTTGGGCACAAAGCCCTGGGTGGAGCGCGACTGGATCGCCGCGCGTGTAGCTTCACTTGGCCGTGCAATCAGCGCGTCCTGGGTGATCGAGACTTCATACTCGAACCCGTCGCCCATTGGCTGATAGGTTGCCGACCCATATTCGGCATCGATGCCGAAGCGGGATCCGTAAGCATCGGCCAGCCGGGCGACATCGATGCCCGGCTCGTCCGGAATGATCCTCAGCCCGTCCATGCGCCCTTCCGTGACGGCGGAGGAAGAAAACTGCATCGAATTGGTCGAGCGCATATGCTCGATCCGGTAAATTGAATCATAGCCCAGAATGTTGGCCATCGGGCGGAACTTGATGACCCGTGCGCCGATCTGCCATTCATCCCCGCGGAAGATAGGCTGCGTGCCGTCAGCCTGCAGCAGCTGGCGGCCATCGGCAAAGATCACATCCGCCGTATAGGTCTCCGGCTGTCCGGGCACAGCGGCAAACCGCACCGTCGCCACCGGGCGCTCATAGGTCAGGCGCTTATAGGTCTGGATGTTCAGGCCGACGAACGCCACCACACCCGCCAGCCCGACAAAGCCGGTCCCGAATGCGAGGCGCGTGACGCCGGCAAAGGGTTTGAGATTGGCGAGTTTGCCGAAGCCCGCAAACAGCAGGATCAGGCCCGTTACACCTGCAATCGACGGCAAAATCCACCAGATGAGGTTCATCACCAGATCTCCCTTCCCCGCCATTCTGCCGGGGCCGCAACCCCACCCAAGCTGAACGTATAACAGCGCTTTGTGGCGAGATTAGCAAGCTTTGGCAGATCGGCTGCTTTTGGCAATCGCGAATACAATCAGACGGTTGCCGGCCGGCAACCCGGCGAAGCGGCTTCTGCTTTCCCTTGCCGGCGCTTTGGCGCTATCCTGCCTGCGGCACCCGGACACATATATTAGATATTGCTAATTTACAGGCCGGCCCCACATACGTCCTGAACCGCGACCAGGAGACTGTCATGCCCGAGATCAGAGCCTTCTTCGACGACGACACCAACACCGTCACCTATCTCGTCTGGGACCGCGACACGCGCCGCGCCGCCATCATCGACCCGGTACTCGATTTCGACCCGGCGCCGGCCCGGCTGTCGACGAAATCCGCCGACGAGGTCCTGACGGCAGCAGAGGCCGAAGGGCTCACCGTCATCTGGGCGCTCGACACCCATGCCCATGCCGATCACCTTTCGGCCGCCGACTATGTGCGCCAGAAGACCGGCGCCAAGGTCGGCATCGGCGCACATATCACCGAGGTCCAGAAAACCTTCCGTCCGGTCTTCGGTCCGACACCCGACCAGCCCGATGAGACCGTCTTCGACGCCCTTTTCGAGGATGGCGACGAATTCCCACTGGGTAATCTCTCCGTCCGTGTGCTGCACACACCCGGCCACACGGCGGCCTGTGTGACGTATGTCATTGGCGATGCCGCCTTTGTCGGCGACACGGTGTTCATGCCGGACTATGGCACCGCCCGCACGGACTTTCCCGGCGGCGATGCGCATGCGCTCTATCGATCGGTGCGGCGCATCCTCGACCTGCCGCCGGAAACCCGCATCTTCGTCGGTCACGATTACCTGCCCGAGGACCGTCAGGAGTATGCCTGGGAAGCCACGGTCGCCGAACATCGGGCGAAGAATATCCACATCCATGACGGCGTCTCGGAAGACGCGTTCGTCGAGATGCGCACCAGCCGCGACAAGACGCTC
>CAYQRX010000191.1:0-6550 GCA_964419865.1 uncultured Hyphomonas sp.
CGCCCTGTGTGCGCCGGCCCGCGGCGCGGCCGTCGGGGCGGAGACAGGCATCCGGCTGGACCCGGCGCTGACATTCACATTCGCGTCAGGTGAACTCTGACAATTCAGTCACACAGCCGAGGGACTCTCGCCATTGTGGCGACAAAGGCCTAGTCTGTGGGCATTGTCCCATTTCGGAGACGCTGAATGGCGCTGAAATTCATCCGGATCGCCTCGGCCGCCGCCGCAGCGGCCATTCTCGCCCTCAGCGCCGGCGCGCAGAGCCTGATCCGCGATGCCGAGATCGAGGAAACGCTGCGAGAGTGGACCGATCCGATCCTGGAAGTGTCCGGCCTCGTGCCCGAGGATGTGGAACTCTACATCATCAACGACCCGTCGCTGAACGCCTTCGTCGCCAACGGCCAGCGTATCCACATCCATACCGGGCTTATGATCGCGGCGGAGAATCCCGGCCAGATCAAGGGCGTCATCGCGCACGAGACCTGCCACATCGCCTGCGGACATACCGTATCGCGCGGCCGGGCGGCGAGCGTTGCGATGCGCCCGGCGCTGCTGTCCATCGGCCTCGGCCTCTTGGCGATCGCGGCCGGTGAAGGCGGGGCGGGCGCCGCCCTGATCGGCAGCTCGCAGCAGTTTGCCGCCATCAACTTCTTCACCCATACCCGGCCCGAGGAAGCCTCGGCCGATGCGCATGCGGTGAAATACCTCGCCGCCCTCGGCCAGTCGCCGGCCGGCATCGTCGAGTTCTTCGAGAATTTCCGCTATCAGGAAGTGATGTCGGAGGCGCGCCGCTATCCCTATTTCCGTGCCCACCCGCTCGCCTCAGACCGTATCCGGACCACCCGCGCGCTTGCCGAAGCGACTGGCCTTATGGATGTTCCGCCTACGGATCGTGAACTACGGCAGTATCAGATGCTGCGCGCCAAGCTGATCGGCTTCCTCGACTCGCCGACCAAGGTGCGCCGCGAATATCCGTTGTCCGATACCAGCGCGCCGGCGCGCTATGCGCGCGCCATTGCTGCCTACCGGGCCGCCGATATCCAGTCTGGGCTGCGCGACATCGACTCGCTTCTGGAGGAAGAGCCGGACAATCCGTACTTCCATGAACTCAAGGGACAGATGCTGTTCGAGAGCGGGCGGGTCGCCGAATCGGTCGGCCCGCACAAACGCTCCCTTGAACTTCTGCCCGGCCAGCCGCTGCTGCTGATCAACTATGCCCGTTCGCTCAACGCCCGGGATCAGGAAGGCGATGTGGAGCTTGCGGAAAGCGCCCTGCGCGATGCGCTGATCGCCGAGTCGGGCAACGCCTTCGCCTGGGCCCAGCTGGCCATCACGCTGGAGAAACAGGGGCGCCGGGCCGAAGCCCAGCTCGCAACCGCCGAATCGGCCTACTGGGTCGGCGACATTGTGCGCGCCAACGCCTTTGCCCGGCGCGCGGTGGACCAGCTGCAGCGCGGCACGCCGAACTATCGCCGCGCCGACGATATCCTGCTGATCACCGACCCGAACAATCCCGACAACCGCGTCTTCTATGAGCGCTACAGCCGCAATCAGGGCCGGGGCCAGCGCCTGTCGGTGGAAACCGGGAACCGGGACATGCCGTTCGGCGACTTCTCCCGCAGACCCCACTGATAAAGGCTGCGTGAGCGCGTCTGGACGCGGCAGGACGGCCGCCTATAGTCCGGCCAGCTGATCAAGGTATCCCGATGATGATGACGTTTCCGCGCCTTTCCCCCCTGCTCGCCCTGTTGGCCGGCGGCCTGCTTCTGCTGCCTGCCTGCGCGCAGGGGCGCAATCCCGACCGGGCCGAGATGGAAAGGATCGTGCGCGAATACATCCTCGCCAATCCGGAAATCATCGAGGAGGCCCTCATTGCGCTGACCGAAAAGGAAAAGCAGAATGAGGCGATCGCCCTCCAGGCGGCAATTTCCGACAATTGGGACAAGCTCTACTCGCTGCCGACCGATTATTCGGTCGGCCCGGCGGACGCCCCGGTCACCGTGGTTGAATTCTTCGATTATCGCTGCGGCTTCTGCAAACGCTCGGCCCAATGGGCCTCGCAATTGCCGGAGGCCTATGACGGGCAGGTGCGCGTGGTCTTCAAGGAACTGCCGATCTTCGGCGGTATCAGCGAAACCGCGGCCCGGGCCGCGCTCGCTGCAGGGCGGCAGGACAAGTATCTCGAGATGCACCTCGCGCTCATGAACATCCGCTCCAATGACGAGCTGACCGAGCAGAAGATAGACGAACTCGCCCGCGAGATCGGGCTCGACGTTCAGAAGATGCGCAGCGACATGGCTTCGCCTGCCATCCGTGAGCAGCTGGCGGACATGGAGAGCCTCGGCCGGGCGCTTAGGGTGAACGGGACGCCGGCCTTCTTCATTGGCAATGAGCATGTCGCCGGCGCCGACACCCGCCGCATAGAGCAGGTGATTGCCAGCGCGCTGGAAAGCTGAGCCACGCTCAGACCTGCCCCTGCCGCGCGGCCAGCATGCCGTCGAAATAGGCAATCGTCTTCGTCAGCCCGTCGCGCAGGTGCACCTGCGGCTCCCAGCCGAGAATGTCGCGTGCCTTTGCAATGTCGGGGCGGCGCTGTTTCGGATCGTCCTGCGGCAGCGGGCGCAGGACGAGCCTGGATTTCGAGCCGGTCAGCTCGATGACCTGTTCGGCCAGCTCGCGGATCGAGAATTCGCCCGGATTGCCGAGATTTATCGGGCCGGTGACATCATCGCCTGTGTCCATCAGGCTGATCAGGCCGGCGACGAGATCATCGACATAGCAGAAGCTGCGGGTCTGTGAGCCGTCGCCATAAAGGGTGATGTCCTCGCCCTTCAGCGCCTGGACGATGAAGTTCGACACGACCCGCCCGTCATTCGGGTGCATTCGGGGGCCATAGGTGTTGAAGATGCGGGCAACCTTGATGCGCAGATTGTGCTGGCGGCGATAATCGAAGAACAGCGTCTCGGCGCAGCGCTTGCCCTCATCATAACAGGAGCGCGGCCCGATCGGATTGACATTGCCCCAGTATTCTTCCGGCTGCGGATGCATCGAGGGGTCGCCATACACTTCCGATGTCGAGGCCTGCAGGATTTTCGCCTTCACCCGTTTGGCGAGGCCGAGCATGTTGATGGCGCCGTGGACGCTCGTCTTGGTCGTCTGGACCGGGTCGAACTGATAATGGATGGGGCTCGCCGGACAGGCCATGTTGTAGATCTCGTCGACCTCTACATAGAGAGGGAAACAGACGTCATGGCGCATCAGCTCGAAGCGCGGATGGCCGAGCAGATGTTCGACATTCGACCGGGTGCCGGTGAAGAAATTGTCGGCGCACAGAACCTGGGCGCCGCTCTCCAGCAGCCGCTCGCACAGGAATGAGCCGATAAATCCGGCCCCGCCCGTGATCAGTACCCGTTTTTCAAGGTGCATGCCCTGCTTTCCTCAATCCAGCGGCCGGCGGGCCGCTTCCTGTCTCAACCACACCTGCAGGGCCTTGAAAACCGGCAGAATACTGCAGGCGCCGGCTGGCCTAATCCTCATCGCGCACACTGCCGCGCAGGGATTTGACCTCACCGCGCTGTTTCTTCGCCGCAATCCGGCGCCGGACGCTGCCTTTGGTCGGTTTCGTAGCAATGCGCCGCTTGGGCACGGCCGAGGCCTTCAGGATCATCGCAGCGAGCCTTTCGCGCGCGGCCGAGCGGTTGAGTGCCTGGCTGCGATGCTCGCCTGCCTCGAGAATGATCCGGCCATCGCTGGTCATCCGGCTGCCATAGAGCTTCTCGAACCGCGCTTTCAGCGGCGCCGGCAGGGAGGAGGCGTGGACATGCCAGGTCAGCTGGACAGCGCTGGAGACCTTGTTGACATGCTGCCCGCCGGGGCCGGAGGCACGCACGAAGGCTTCCGACAGCTCCCAGGCCGGCACTTTCAGCGTGGCCGAGATGATAAGGTCGCCAAAATCCGCCATGCCGGTTTCCTGAAGGCCGTGTTCAGCGGGAGTTCAGGCAAAGAGGGACACAAATCAAGCCATAGCGCCGGAAATTCCGGCACAATGCGTATCGGCTGGAAACGGCCGGCGCGAGGTTGAGGAGCGAGCGCCATGCGCCTGATGAAATCCCTGACGCGCTTTGTGATTGTCGCGACAACGGCCGGCATGCTGCTTGTTCCGGTGGCCCAGGCAGACCGGGGGCGCGGCAAGGGCTATGACCGCCATCACGGCTATGACCGTCACTACGACCGGGGCGGCAAATATGACCGCGGACGCAGCTATAATCGCGGCTACAAGCACAGCTACAGCCGGAAACATTACCATTACGCCCCGCCGCGGACTGTGGTCGTTCACCGGCCGCCGCCGGTCTATTACGCGCCGCCGCGCACGTCGGTGACGGTCACTTATGGCCGGTCCTATGGCCCCTACTACACCCGCGGCTATGCGCCCCGCTACAGTGTCGGCCATTATTACAGCTACGCGCCGCGCACAGTGTACATCACCGATTATCACCGCCACGGCCTGTATGCGCCGCCCAGCGGCTATCACTGGGTGCGCGACCGGGACCGGGGGGATGCGATTCTCGCCTCCGTCGCCACCGGCGCGATCATCGGCCTGGTCGTCGGCGCCCTCGCCTACTGAGCCATTTTCGCCTCGTACCCCTGAAATGAGGCCAGCCCCCGGACAGGCGCCGAAACGCGCCGGTTCGGGGGCTTATTTTTTGGACCGCCTGCGGACAATCCTCATTTCTCCGCGATATTAACTTAACATTGGCGCAAATCATGCTTAGCTCTGAAGTGCGCCGGATGGTCCGGTGCAAAAGTTACGTGCCTGTAGCACGCGTGAAAGGAGGTGATCCATGTCGAGTGAGAAACCAGGTGAGGCCGTTGGGTCTGTATCCTATGGTGTCTGGCTGGAGCAGCCTCCGGTCAGCGCCTAGAGATACAGGTTCGGCGCTGAAACGCGCCGCGACCCGACGGGCCCCACGGGGCTCACGGAAGCCGCCCCTCGACAGGGCGGCTTCTTTGATTCCAGCTCCGCTGACGGGCTGAGGAATGGGGTTCGCGCGGGGCGCCAATTCCGCTAACACACGCGCCTGACTGCAGAACTGGAGAGTTTCATGACCGCGCTGACCCACACGCCTTCCGGATGGACGATCGGCGGCGGCGGGCCGCTGGCAGTCATGGCTGGCCTGAACGTGCTCGAAGATGAGGGCCTGGCGCTGGAAGTGGGCGGGGAGCTGAAGCGGATCTGCGCAGATCTGGGCCTGCCCTACGTGTTCAAGGCGAGCTTCGACAAGGCGAATCGCTCCTCGATCAGGTCCTATCGCGGGCCGGGCCTGGACGATGGCCTGCGGATTCTGGCGACAGTGAAGGCGAAGCTCGGCGTGCCGGTGGTGACCGACCTGCATGAGCCGGGCCAGGCGGAGGCTGTTGCTGAGGTTGCCGACATCCTGCAGCTGCCGGCTTTCCTCGTGCGCCAGACCGATCTTGTGGTCGCGACGGCCCAGGCGGCGGCGAAGAACAAGGCGCTGATCCAGGCAAAGAAGGCGCAGTTCATGGCGCCTTGGGACGCGAAGAACATCCTCTCCAAGATTGCGGAAGTCGCGCCGGAGACCGGTGTGATCATGTGCGAGCGGGGCGTCAGCTTCGGCTATAACAACCTCATCGTCGACATGCTGGCGGTTCCCGAGATGAAGAAGCTCGGTTGCCCGGTGACGATTGACGCGACCCATGCCGTGCAGCTGCCGGGCGCCGATCCGCGCACCGGCGGCGCCTCCACTGGCGGGCGGCGCGACGGGGTGGCGGTGATTGCGAAATCCGCGGTAGCGGCCGGTGCAGACGGCGTGTTCCTCGAATTCCATACCGATCCCGACAAGGCGCTCTGCGACGGGCCGAGTTGCCTGCCGCTGTCTGGCGCGCGAGCGCTGCTGGCGCAACTGAAATCCATCCACGGCGCCGTGGCCGCATGATCCGCCTGCGGACCTCCCTTGGCATCGCGGCGCCATGAGCGGCCCGGCGATCTCGGTCGTCATCATCAACTATAATGGCGGCGCCTTCCTTCAGGCGGCGGTCGACTCCCTCAGTGGGCAGACCTTCCGCGATTTCGAGCTGATCGTGTTCGACAATGCTTCCAGCGACGGATCGGCGGAGCGCCTGGACCTTTCCGCCCTGCCCTCGGCGCGCCTTGTTAAAAACCCGGACAATCTGGGCTTTGCCGGCGGCAATAACCGCGCGGCCGATCTTGCGACCGGCAAATGGCTGGTTCTGCTCAACCCGGATACGGTCGCCGCGCCGGGCTGGCTGGAAAAGTTGATGGCGGCGGCGAGCGCACATCCTGGCTGCCGCACCTTTGCTTCGGCGCAGCTGGACCTTGCCGATCCTGGCCTCATGGACGGGGCCGGCGACGCTTATCTGATCTTCGGCATGGCCTGGCGCGGCGGCTTTGCCCGGCCTGCCAGCGAGCTGCCTCGGCCGGGCTGGTGTTTCAGCGCCTGCGGCGCAGCGGCCATGTATGACCTTGCCCTCTTCCGTGAAATGGGCGGCTTTGATGAGCGCTATTTCTGCT
>CAYQRX010000192.1:0-6541 GCA_964419865.1 uncultured Hyphomonas sp.
TCTTCACCGGCGCGCCTTCCTGCGTTGCCAGCGTCCGCTGCGACCAGTTCACCACAAAGCCGCAATTCGACGGCGCAAACGGTTCGATCTCAACCCCGCGCGCGCGCAGAATGTCCGCCCACGCCCCATCCGAGCCGAGCCGCCTCCAGCTCGCCCCGCCGAGCGCCAGGATAGTCGCGTCTGCCTCCACGCGCCTCTTGCCGTCCGGCGTGTCGAACAGCAGCGCGCCGCTATCGTCCCATCCCGTCCAGCGGTGGCGCGTGTGAAATACCGCCCCACCTTCGCCCAGCCGCGCCAGCCAGCGGCGCAGCAGCGGCGAGGCTTTCATGCCAACGGGAAACACCCGCCCCGACGAGCCGACATGCGCCTCGACGCCCAGCCCCGCCATCCAGCGGACCACCTCGCCCGGCCCGAAGGCCGCAACCATATCGGCCAGCCGCCCATCCGGCGCATCATACCGCCTGCGGAACACATTCTCGTCTTCGGAATGGGTAATGTTGAGGCCGCTCTTGCCGGCCATCAGGAATTTCCGGCCCACGCTCGGCATCGCGTCAAAAATCGAAACGCGCGCGCCGCCTGCGAGCGCCGCCTCCGCCGCCATCAAGCCCGCCGGCCCTGCCCCAATGATCGCAACCTGTTTCACCCCGCCCCTTTAGCGGGCCGGCGGCGTGCTCGCCAGTTCAGTCTTCCGCCGGCAGGGCGCAGGCGCCGAGCGTTTCGGCATAGAGATAGCTGTCGCCAAAAACGAGGCCCTCACCTTCCGCCCAGGCTTCCCCAATGAACCGGTCTGCCGCGGCCTGGAACTGCGCTTCGCCGCCTTCCACCCCGGCGATGGCCTCATTGGCTTTCAGCTCCCAATGCTGTAGCGCCGCCTCGGCCTGGGGCTCCCGCAGCGCGGGATCGAGTTTGGCCAGCATCGTCTCGCCATACTCATCTTCGTGAAATTCGCGCCAGACATGCCAATAGGCCGCGCACGCGACGAGCTCGTTGAGCGTCAGCGGCGTCGCGCCCCCGCCCTTGCCCCGCTCATAGGCGGCGTTGACATCGGCCGAGTCGTCATACTGGGCGGCGGCCGGCAGCGCGGCGCTGAAGCAGAGAGCGGCGGCTGCGGCGAACGGTTTCAGGCGCATGGAATTCCCCTTTCAGTCATCAGCCTAGCCATCCGCGCTGCGCCCGCAATGCCCCGGAACAGGTGGGCCCGGCATTTGCGCGCCGCCCTCTGCCCCCCTAGACTCCCCGCCATCCGCCACCCGCAGCAGCGATTCCCTCATGGCCAAGACCTCCACCTCCGCTTTCGTCTGCCAGTCCTGCGGCGCGGTGCATGCCAAATGGGCAGGCCGCTGCGAGGGCTGCGGGGAGTGGAACACGCTGGTTGAGGAGGCGGTCTCCGCCCCGCCCGGCGCGCTGAAGGCGCCAAAGGCGGGCACCAAGCGCGGCCCGAAGGCCGAATTCATCCCCCTCAATGCCGAACCCGAAGCCGTCAGCCGCATCGTCATCGGCGTGGAAGAACTCGACCGCGTCTTCGGCGGCGGCATCGTGCCGGCCTCGGCCACGCTGATCGGGGGCGACCCTGGCATCGGCAAATCGACACTGCTGCTCCAGGCCGCCGCCCGGCTTGCCCGCAATGGCGTAAAAACGGTCTATGTCTCCGGCGAGGAAGCCGCCGCACAGATCCAGGAACGGGCAAAGCGGCTTAAGGTGGCCAATTCCCCGGTCCAGCTCGCCACCGAAACGGACCTCAGGAAAATCCTCTCCGCGCTCAAGGAAGCCTCGCCCGACTTCGTCGTTATCGACTCGATCCAGACGCTCTGGTCGGACAGCCTCGAAGCCGCGCCCGGCTCGGTCGCGCAGGTGCGCGCCTGCGCGCAGGAACTGGTGCGCTGGGCGAAGAAGTCCGGCGCCGCGCTGGTGCTCGTCGGCCATGTCACCAAGGAAGGTACCATCGCCGGCCCCCGCGTCGTCGAGCACATGGTCGATGCCGTCTTCTATTTCGAGGGCGAGCGCGGCCACCAGTTCCGCATCCTGCGCGCCGTGAAAAACCGCTTCGGCCCGACTGACGAGATCGGCATTTTCGAGATGCACGCGCTCGGCCTCACCCCTGCCAAGGAGCCGTCCGCCCTCTTCCTCTCGGCCGAGGAGGAAACCGGCGGCGGCACGGCTGTCTTCGCGGCGATGGAAGGCTCGCGGCCTGTGCTGGCCGAAGTGCAGGCGCTTGTCGCCAAGAGCCCCTTCGGCACGCCGCGGCGCAGCGTCATCGGCTACGACTCAGGCCGCCTCGCCATGCTGCTCGCCGTGCTGGAGACGCGCTGCGGCATCAACCTGGCGGGCATGGACGTTTATCTCTCCGTCGCCGGCGGCTACCGCATCACCGAGCCGGCGGGCGACCTGGCTGCCGCCGCGGCGCTGCTCTCCTCGCTCTCCGGCAATCCTGTCCCGAAACGGTCGGTGTTCTTCGGCGAAGTCGCCCTCTCCGGCGCCGTCCGGCCCGCTCCGCGCATGGACCAGCGCCTGAAGGAAGCCGCCCGGCTCGGATTTCGCACGGCTTTTGTTCCGGAAGGCGCCCCGACAGCAGAGAGCGGGTTGACGGTGACCCCGATTGGGCGGCTTATCGCGCTCGTCGACCTACTCGCGCCGGACGGGCTTGATGCTTGAATCCATTTCAGCTTTTGACGGAATCGTCGTTGGCGTGATTGTCATATCGGCGATCATGGCCTTCGCGCGCGGCTTCCTGCGCGAGCTTGCGACGCTTGGCGCCTTCATCGGCGCGCTGGCCGCTGCCTATTATGCCCGCAAATTCTTCGCCGGCACGCTGGCGGGCCTGCTGCCGGAAGGAACCCATCCGCTCGCGCCCGACATCATCCTGGTCGTTACCGCCTTTCTGATCGTCTATGTGATCGTCGCCTGGTTCGGCCAGACCCTGTCGAAATCGATCATGACCAATGGCGAGATCGGCCTGTTCGATCATATCGCCGGCCTCGTCTTCGGCATCTTCCGCGGTTTTGTGGCGCTGGTCTTCTTTGCCGTGCTGCTGAATGTCGCTGTCGAGCATGAACGCGTGCCGCCCTTCATCTCGGAGAGCCTCAGCTATCCTGTGCTGGAACAGATTGCCGACCGGGTGACCGGCGAGGCTGAGGAAGCGGGCCGCGAAATCAGCGGCCGCGGCGGCTCGAACTGAAGGCCGAGGCGGCTTGCGCCCGGCCGCAGGCCCGCTAGTCTTCCGTCAGCCTGGACTCCGGAGCGGTCATGAAGCCCATCGACGTGCACGACCTGCGGCGACGCATCATTCTGGCAAGCTGCAGCGCGGCCGGCCTGCTGCTGGCGGGCTGCGCGACGGCGCCGGCCCCAGCGCCTGCCGAACCGGCGCCGACAGCGGCGGACCTGCTGACCCCGCTCGCCGTCCCGGCCGCCTCGCTGACGGCGCAGGACCCCGGCATCAAGGCGCTCGCAGCCGCACTGTCGGGGGCAAACCTTGTCGGCTTCATGGCCACCGCGACGGGGTCACAGGACGATGCCCACCTGAAATCGGCCCTGACCGAAGTGATGACGGAGCGCTACCATCTTGGCGCGGTCATACTGGATGCGCCCTGCACCGGCGCCAACACGCTGGACACCTATATCGGCGGCGCGCAGACGGGCGAGCTTGCTGCCGATGTGGTGCGCGGGGTGGACATCCCGGATGTGCACAAGACTGCCGCGCTGGCCGATCTGCTGATGATGCTGCGCGGCTGGAATGCGATCTATCCCGATGCGCCGGTGCGCATCTCCGGATATGGCTGCGAGACGGCCCGGCAGGTCCCGCCGGACCGGCCCGCCATCTTCTGGGGATTCGCCGAACTGCCCGCTGACATGGGCGAGAAGACGCGGGCCGCCGAGGCGCGCGGCGAGGGGCCGGCCGAGCCGTTTGTCTGGCTGGTCCAGGTGTCCGGCGAGACAGCCGCCGACATCATCCCGGCAGCGGGGTGGATCGACATGGGCGCCCTTCCCGCTGACCCGCTGGTCGCGCGCTGGCGCGAGACAGCTGGCGCCGGCAATGCGGTGTTCAGGGCAGGCCACCCCTGGAGCGCAGACATCGTGTTCCGGCATCCGGAACTCACGCCTGCCGAGGCGCCCTGATCCGGCCATCTGCGTTTTGATGACAGTTATGTCACCGGCGGGCTTTCGCCTCTGGTCAAACGGGACTATATGGGCCGCAGGCAGCCCCGCCCCACCAGCAAAAGCCGGAACGTCCTATGGTCTTTTTCGATCATGATGACGACAAACCCCGCGAGGAATGCGGCGTTTTCGGAGTCTTTGGCAGCCCTGAAGCGAGTCTTCTGACAGCCCTCGGTCTCCACGCCCTGCAACATCGCGGACAGGAGGCGTGCGGCATCGTCAGTTTTGACGGCAAGCGGTTCTCTTCCGAGCGTCATATGGGCCTTGTCGGCGAGAGCTTTGGCGGCGACCTGCGCCAGCGCCTGCCCGGCCATGCCGCCATCGGCCATAACCGCTATTCCACGCAAGGCCGGCCGATGCTTCGCAACATCCAGCCGATCTTTGCCGATCTCGACACCGGCGGATTCGCGGTCGCCCATAACGGCAACCTCACGAATGCCCGTATCCTGCGCAAGGAACTCGTGCGCAGCGGCGCGATCTTCCAGTCCACGATGGACACCGAAGTCATCCTGCATCTCGTCGCGCGCAGCCCCAAGAAGCGTTTCGTCGAGCGCCTGGTCGACGCGATGCACCAGATCGAGGGCGGCTATGCCCTTGTCGGCATCACCGGCAAGAAGCTGATCGGCGCGCGCGACCCGGTCGGCCTGCGACCGCTGGTGCTCGGCCGTCTCGGCAAATCCTATGTGCTTGCCTCGGAAACCTGCGCGCTCGACATCATCGGCGCCGAATTCGTGCGCGAGATCGAGAATGGCGAAGTGGTTGTCATTTCCGATGAAGGCATCGAATCGATCCGCGCCTTCAGCCCACGCCCACCGAGCCCCTGCGTGTTCGAATATGTCTATTTCGCCCGCCCCGACAGCTTCATCCAGGGCCGTTCGGTGTATGAAGTGCGCCGCCGCATGGGCCACCAGCTTGCCGCCGAAACGCCGGCCGATGCCGATGTGATCGTGCCCGTGCCGGATTCCGGCGTGCCCGCCGCGCTCGGTTTCTCCGAGGCCTCCGGCATTCCCTTCCAGATGGGGATTATCCGCAATCATTATGTCGGGCGCACTTTCATCCAGCCGACCCAGACCGGCCGGCAGACCGCCATCTCCAAGAAGCACAGCCCCAACCGCGCGATCCTGGAAGGCAAGCGCGTGATCCTGGTCGACGATTCCATCGTGCGCGGGAACACGTCGAAAAAGATCGTCCAGATGGTGCGCGAGGCAGGCGCGCGCGAAGTCCATTTCCGCTCGGCAAGCCCGCCGATCGTGAATCCGGATTTCTACGGCATCGACATGGCGGCGAAATCCGAACTCTTCGCCGCGATCCATACGCATGAGGAAATGGCGCGGGAGCTGAAAGTGGAAAGCCTCGGTTTCCTCTCGGTGCCCGGGCTGTACAAGGCGATTGGCGAACCGCTGCGCGATGCGATGCAGCCGCAATTCGCCGACCATTGCTTCACCGGCGACTATCCCACGCCGCTGGCGGACCATCAGCGCGACCAGGCCGACAAGGAACGCCAGCTCTCGCTGCTGGACGATGTCTGATGTTGGCGTTACCAGTGCGCGCATGAAACCGCAGCCCCGTCTCGTCCTCGTGACCGGCGCTTCGCGCGGCATTGGCCGCGCGGTGAGCCTTGAGCTTGCCCGGCAGGGCCACCTCGTCATCGCTGTCGCCCGCTCGAAAGCGGCGCTGCAGAAGCTCGACGATGAAATCCGCGCGCTCGGCTCGGAAGCCGTGCTCGTGCCGATGGACCTGAAAGACACCAAGGGTATCGAGACGCTCGGCAAGCTGATTTCGGAAAAGTTCGGCAGGCTGGACGGCTTCATCGCCAATGCCGGCATCCTCGGCACGCTCGGGCCGCTGGAGACCTGCGGGCCGCGTAGCTTCGAGGAAACCATCCAGGTGAACCTCACCGCCAACGCCCATCTGATCCGCGCGCTCGCCCCGTCGCTGCACAGGGCCGAGGCGCCGCGCGCGGTGTTCATCACCTCCGGCGCGGCGGCGCGCCCGCGCGCCTTCTGGGGGCCGTATCAGGCCTCCAAGGCAGGGCTTGAAGCGCTGGTCAAAGCCTGGGCGGACGAGACCGAAAAGATGCCGCTGCGCGTCAACCTGTTCGATCCCGGCGCGACCCGCACGGGCATGCGCGCCGAGGCGATGCCGGGCGAAGACCCGATGACGCTGCCGGCGCCGGACGAGGTTGCCCGCGAACTCGCCAAGCTTGTGTCACCCGATGAGACCCGGAGCGGCGCCCGGATCGCCTACCGCGATCTTCTGCCGACATAGCGCCAACGGCGGCGGGGGCCACGGATGACCATTACCGAAACCTACCTGATCGCCATGCTGATCATCTTCACGGTGCCATACCTGCTATGGCGCCTGTTGAAGACGGACTATTTCGCCCCGC
>CAYQRX010000193.1:0-6492 GCA_964419865.1 uncultured Hyphomonas sp.
CCCTGAATGGCCTGCAGATTCACGTCCAACGCCTGTTGACGCGCCCGATTCTCTGGCATAGAAGCCGCACTTCGCCGGGATGGCTGCGCTTTTGACAGCGAACGCTCCCTCGAAACTGACAATTAATCCACACCCCCGCCCGGGCGCTCGATGCTGACGAGCCATCGCGCCTTGGGCTTAAGTGTTTTGCGCGGACGGACCAAACGATGGAACGACAGAATATCCGGATCAGGCTCAAGGCCTTTGATCACCGCGCGCTCGACATGTCGGCGAAGGAAATCGTGAGCACGGCGAAGCGCACCGGCGCAGAAGTCCGTGGCCCGGTGCCGCTGCCGACCCGTATCGAGCGCTTCACGGTGAACCGGTCGCCCCACATCGACAAGAAGTCGCGTGAGCAGTTCGAGATCCGCACGCATACCCGCATCCTCGATATCGTCGACCCGACCCCGCAGACCGTCGATGCGCTGATGAAGCTCGACCTGTCTTCCGGCGTCGGCATTGAGATCAAGCTCGAGGGAGCCCGCTGATGACCCTTCCCGCTGCCCGTACCGGGGTGCTGGCCCGCAAGGTCGGCATGACCCGCATCTTCGCCGCCGATGGCCGCCATGTGCCGGTCACCGTCCTGTCGCTCGATGGCTGCCAGGTTGTCGGCGTGCGCACCGAAGACGCGCGCACCGTTACCACCAAGAAGGGCGGGGAAGTTACCCGCACCGATGGCTACAAGGCCGTCATCATGGGCGCTGGCGAAAAGAAAGCCAAGAACACGCCGAAGGCCCAGCGCGGCCAGTTCGCCAAGGCCGGGGTCGCCCCGAAGGCGAAGCTGGCGGAATTCCGCGTCAGCGGTGACCTTCCGGAAGTCGGCGCGACCGTGCAGGCCGACCATTTCGCTGAGGGCCAGCGCGTGGACGTTTCGGCGCTCTCGATCGGTAAAGGCTTTGCCGGCGCGATGAAGCGCTGGAACTTCGGTGGTCTGCGTGCCTCGCACGGCGTTTCGATCTCGCACCGTTCGCACGGCTCGACCGGCGCGAACCAGGATCCGGGCCGCGTCTGGAAGAACAAGAAAATGGCTGGTCACCTCGGTGTCGAGCGCGTCACGACCCAGAATCTGGAAGTCGTGCGCACGGATGTCGAGCGCGGCCTGATCCTCGTGAAGGGCTCGGTTCCGGGCCATGACGGGGCATTCGTTGAAATCCGCGACGCGGTGAAGAAGAAGCTGCCGGCCGATGCGCCTGCGGCTGGCTCCTTCAAGGCTCCGGAACAGCTCTCCTCCGGGGGTGAAGGCTAATGGAACTCGCAGTTAAAACCCTCGCTGGCAAAGCAGCCGGCAAGATCGAGCTTGATGACGCGATCTTCGGTATCGAAGAGATCCGCGGCGACATCCTGCAGCGCACTGTGCGCTGGCAGCTCGCACGCCGTCAGGCCGGGACGCACAAGACCAAGTCGCGTTCGGAAGTGAACCGGACGACGAAGAAGTCGATCCGTCAGAAAGGCTCGGGCGGCGCCCGCCACGGCTCGCGCAATGCGCCGATCTTCGTCGGCGGCGGTGTGGCTCACGGTCCGCGCGTGCGCAGCCATGCGCATGACCTGCCGAAGAAGATCCGCAAGATGGCGCTCGCCCACGCCCTGTCGTCCAAGGCAAAGGAAAGCTCTATCCTCGTCCTCGACAAGGCCGAGCTTGCCGACGGCAAGACCAAGGAGCTGGTGCAAGCCTTCAAAGGTCTCGGCATCGACAATGCGCTCATCATTTCCGGCACGGAAGTGAACGAGAACTTCGCCCGCGCCGCGCGCAACATCCCGAACATCGACGTGCTGCCGGTTGCCGGCCTCAACGTCTATGACATCCTGCGCCGCCGCACCCTGGTCATCACCAAGGAAGCCGCCGAGGGCATCAAAGCCCGCTTCGATGGCGCCAAAGCTCCGGAGGCTGAATAATGGCCGAGGTAAAGCCGCATCATTATGACGTGAACCGCCGTCCGCTGATCACCGAGAAATCGACGCTCGTCGCCGAGCAGAACAAGATCATCTTCGAGGTCGCGCCGGATGCAGACAAGACGGCGATCAAGGAAGCCGTCGAGGCTCTGTTCAAGGTCAGTGTCACGAAGGTCAACACCCTGACCCAGAAGGGCAAGGTCAAGCGTTTCCGTGGCTTTCTCGGGCGTCGTTCCGACGTGAAGAAAGCGATCGTCACGCTCGCCGAGGGCCAGTCTGTCGACATCTCGACGGGCCTCTAAGGGAGAAGGACGAAGTTCATGGCACTCAAGACATTCAACCCGACCTCTCCCGGCCGCCGCCAGCTCGTGCTGGTGGACCGCACGGGCCTGCACAAGGGCAAGCCGGTCAAGTCTCTGACCGAAGGCCTCAGCAAGAAGGGCGGCCGTAACAATCAGGGCCGGATCACCGTTCGTCACCAGGGCGGCGGTGCGAAGCGTCTCTATCGCAAGATCGACTTCAAGCGCACGCGCTGGGATATCCCGGCGACTGTCGAGCGCATTGAGTATGATCCGAACCGTAGCGCGTTCATTGCCCTGATCAAGTATCAGGACGGTGAGCTTGCCTACATCATCGCGCCGCAGCGCCTTGAGGTCGGCGACTCGGTGATCACTTCCGCTACGGCCGATATCAAGCCGGGCAATGTGCTGCCGCTGAAAAACATCCCGGTAGGGACGATTATTCATAATATCGAGCTGAAGCCCCAGAAGGGCGCGCAGATGGTCCGCTCCGCCGGTACCTATGCCCAGCTCGTCGGCCGCGATGCCGGCTATGCGCAGATCAAGCTGGCCTCCGGCGAACTGCGCATGGTGCTCGACAACTGCCTCGCCACGATCGGCGCGGTGTCGAACCCGGACAAGATGAACGAAGTCAGCTCCAAGGCTGGCCGCAACCGCCACCTCGGCAAACGCCCGACGGTTCGCGGGGTCGTCATGAACCCGGTTGACCACCCGCACGGCGGTGGCGAGGGCAAGTCCTCGGGCGGCCGTCACCCGGTCACACCGTGGGGTAAGAAGACCCGCGGTCCCAAGACCCGCAACAACAAGGCAACGGATCGTCTGATCATCCGTCGCCGTAACGCAAAACGCTAATCAGGGAGCCCGAGAGACATGTCACGTTCTGTCTGGAAAGGCCCGTTTGTCGATGGCTACCTCCTGAAGAAGGCTGAAGAGGCCCGCTCGTCGGAGAAGCGCGCCGTGATCAAGACCTGGTCGCGCCGTTCGACGATCCTGCCTCAATTCGTCGGCCTGAACTTCCAGGTTCACAATGGCAACAAGTTCATCCCGGTCTCGGTGACCGAGGAGATGGTCGGCCACAAGTTCGGCGAGTTTGCGCCGACCCGTACCTATTACGGACATGGTGCCGACAAGAAAGCGAAGAGGAAATAATCATGGCAAAGGCCAAGAATCCTCCGAAGCAGGCGGCGAATGAATCGCGCGCTGTGCTGCGTATGTATCGTTCCAGCCCGCAGAAGCTGAACCTCCTGGCTCAGCAGATCCGCGGACTGAAGGTCGAGCGCGCGCTGAACGAGATGAAATTCTCGCCCAAGCGCCCTGCCAAGGACGTCTACAAGCTGCTGCAGAGCGCGGTTGCCAATGCCGAGAACAATCATGGCCTCGATATCGACAGCCTGGTCGTCGTCGAAGCCCATGTCGGCAAGAACCTCGTCATGAAGCGTATCCGTGCCCGCGCCCGCGGCCGGGCAGCCCGTATCATGAAGCCGTTCTCGCAACTCACCATTGTCCTGCGTGACACCAGCCAGACTGCGGAGGCCGCATAATGGGTCAGAAAGTCAATCCGATCGGCCTGCGCCTCGGCATCAACCGTACCTCGGACAGCCGTTGGTACGCTGACAGTGCCGACTTTGGCCGCCTGCTGCACGAAGACCTCGCGATCCGCAAGGCGATCCGCGAGAAGCTGAAGCAGGCCGGTATCTCGAAAATCATCATCGAGCGTCCGCACAAGAAATGCCTGATCACGATCCACACGGCCCGTCCGGGCCTGGTGATCGGCAAGAAGGGCGGCGACATCGAAGTGCTCCGCAAGGAGCTGGCGAAGATGACCTCGGACGAAGTCCGCGTGAATCTCGTTGAAATCCGCAAGCCGGAAATCGACGCCACGCTGATCGCCGACGACATCGCACGCCAACTTGAGCGCCGCGCCTCTTTCCGCCGCGCGATGAAGCGTTCGATCCAGTCCGCCATGCGCCTCGGCGCTGAAGGTGTGAAAGTGGTTGTCTCCGGCCGTCTCGGCGGCGCCGAGATCGCCCGCACCGAGAAGTATGCCGAAGGTTCGGTGCCGCTGCACACGCTGCGCGCCGACATCGACTATGGCACGGCTGAAGCTGAAACCACCTATGGCATCATCGGTGTGAAAGTGTGGGTCTACAAGGGTGAGATCCTCGAGCACGACCCGATGGCTCAGGACAAGCGTCTTGAAACATCCGGCCAGTCGCGCGCGCGCGCCAGTGCCAATCAGCGCGGCCCGGCGTCCGGCGCCCAGGCTGCAGGAGCGTAATCGATATGCGTCAACCGAAGAGAACCAAATTCCGCAAGGCCTTCAAAGGCTCGATCAGCGGGCAGGCGAAAGGCGGCTTTTCGCTGGCTTTCGGCGAATTCGGCCTCAAGGCACTTGAGCCCGAGCGCGTCACCGCACGCCAGATCGAAGCCACTCGCCGGGCGATTACCCGCGAGATGAAGCGTCAGGGCAAGGTCTGGATCCGCGTGTTCCCCGACGTTCCGGTTTCGGCAAAGCCGATCGAGGTGCGTATGGGTAAGGGCAAAGGCTCGGTCGATCGCTGGGTCGCCCGCGTGGCGCCTGGCCGTATCCTGTTCGAGATCGACGGTGTTCCGGAAGAGACCGCGCGTCAGGCGCTCGCGCTCGGCGCGGCCAAGCTGCCGATCAAGACCAAAGTCGTCAAACGCATCGAGGGGATCTGATCATGAAGGCCGCTGATGTGAGATCGAAGAGCGCAGACCAGCTCAAGGACGAGCTGCTCAAGCTCAAGAAAGAACAGTTCAACCTGCGTTTCCAGGCGGCCACCGGCCAGCTGGAAAAGACGGGTCGTGTGTCTGAGGTTCGCCGTGACATCGCCAGGATCAAGACGATCCTGCGCGAGAAGGCCCAGGCAGGCCAGGCGTAAGGAGACCAGAGTATGCCAAAACGTATCATGAAAGGCGTCGTTGTCTCCGCCAAGCAGGACAAGACCGCCATCGTCCGTGTCGAACGTACCTTCACGCACCCGATGCTGAAGAAGATCGTCCGGAAGTCGCACAAGTACCACGCCCATGACGAAAGCAATGCTGCCGTCGAGGGCCAGACCGTGACCATCCGCGAGTGCGCGCCGAAGTCCAAGCTGAAGCGCTGGGAACTCGTTTCCGATGAAGGGAGTGAGGCATGATCCAGATGCAAACCCACCTGCGGGTCGCCGATAATTCCGGCGCGCGCCGCGTGATGTGCATCAAGGTGCTCGGCGGCGCTGGCCGCCGCTACGCCTCGGTGGGCGACGTGATCGTCGTCTCGGTCAAGGAAGCGATTCCGACCGGCCGCGTGAAGAAGGGGGACGTGCGCAAGGCTGTCGTCGTCCGTGTTGCCAAGGACATCAACCGTCCGGATGGCTCGACGATCCGCTTCGACACCAATGCCGCCGTCCTGATCAACAATAATGGCGAGCCGATTGGCACGCGGGTCTTCGGGCCGGTTCCGCGCGAGCTGCGCGGCAAGAACCAGGTGAAGATCGCCAACATGGCGCCGGAGGTGCTGTAGTCATGGCTGCGAAGATCAAGAAGGGCGACAACGTCATCGTCATCGCCGGCAAGGACAAGGGTGCCAAGGGCGAGGTCCTGAAGGTGATCCCGGACGAGAACCGCGTTGTGGTTCGCGGCGTCAATGTCGTGAAACGCCACCAGAAGCCGGGCCAGATGGATCCGGGCGGCGTCAAGACGTTCGAGGCGCCGATCCATGTATCCAACGTGGCCCTCGCCGATCCGCGCGATGGCAAGGCCGTCCGCGTCGGTTTCAAGATTGACCAGCATGGCCGCAAGACGCGCTTTGCGAAACGTTCAGGGGAATCGATCGATGTCTGAGGCATATGAGCCCCGCCTCAAGCGGAAGTACCGGGAAGAGATCCGGGCGAAGCTGCAGGAGCAGTTCAACTATTCGAACCCGATGAAGGTCCCGAAGCTCGACAAGGTCGTGATCAATATGGGCGTGGGCGAAGCTGTTGCCGACTCCAAGAAGATCAAGTCGGCCCTGGCTGAGCTCGAGAAGATCGCCGGCCAGAAGCCGGTGGCCACCAAGGCCCGCAAGTCGATCGCCGGCTTCAAGCTGCGCGAAGGCATGCTGATCGGTGCGAAGGTGACGCTGCGCCGTGACCAGATGTATGAGTTCCTCGACCGTCTGACGACGATTGCCCTTCCGCGCGTGAAAGACTTCCGTGGGCTGAACGGCAAGAGCTTCGACGGCCGCGGCAACTATGCCATGGGCATCAAGGAGCACATCGTG
>CAYQRX010000194.1:0-6465 GCA_964419865.1 uncultured Hyphomonas sp.
CCGGGTCGCCGATCAGGGCGGCCCCGATATGGGCCATATGCACCCGGATCTGATGCGTGCGCCCGGTTTCGAGACGGCATTCGATCAGCGCCGCTGCCGGCAGGCGCGTCGCGCGGTCCTTGTAACCGAAGGTCTCGATCGCCCGGTAATGGGTGACCGCGCGGCGGGCCGCAGGGCTGTCGGGATTGCGGTGGACCGACATTTTCTTCCGGTCGCTCTCGGAACGCGCGATAGGGGCATCGACAGTCCCGGACAGAGGCCGGGGGGCGCCGCGCGTGACGGCGCGGTAGACCCGGTCGATATCATGACGCTCGAACAGGGCGGCGAGGCCGGTATGGGCGGCCTCCGTCTTGGCGGCGACCATGACGCCCGAGGTGAGCTTGTCGAGCCGGTGGACGATGCCGGGCCGCTCGACCCCGCCGATGCCTGACAGCTGGCCCTGGCAATGATGCAAGAGCGCATTGACCAGCGTGCCCGTCTCGCTGCCGGGCGCCGGGTGGACGGCGAGACCGGCAGGCTTGTTGAGGATGACGAGATGTTCGTCCTCGAACAGGATGTCGAGCGGAATCGCTTCGGCCTGCGGGGTCGCCGGCACCGGCGGGGGTAGGGCAACGGCGTAGGCAAGGCCTGCCTTAACGGGCGCGCGCGGATTGGTTTCGACGACGCCGCCAGCCGTGACCGCGCCCTCTTCGATCAGCGTTTTGGCGCGCGAGCGCGAAAGTCCCTCTGCCTTCGCGCCGAGAAAGGCGTCGAGTCTGAGGCCGGCATCGGCAGCATCGGCGGTGATCGAGATCGTATCCATCACGCGGCTTATAGACGAGGCTTGCGGCGCGCGTCATGCTCCTGTCGCAAACGGCCGCCATGAGAGCGGCAGAGACTGGGGAGATATCGAGATGACACATGTGACCCGCCGCGGCCTTCTTGGCGGAGCCGCCATCGGCTCGCTGGGCCTGGCTGCCTGCACCGCGACCGGACCGGCTTCCTATAAGGGCGAGGTCGACTTCCAGCATGGTGTGGCTTCAGGCGATCCCCTGCCTGACCGCGTCATCCTGTGGACTCGGGTGACACCGCTATCGGGCGGCGGGGTCATTCCGGTGCGCTGGGAGGTGCTGCGCGCCGGCCAGTCGGCGCCGGTGGCATCCGGATATGCAGAGGCCAGCGAAACGCGCGATTTCTGCGTCAAGGTCGATGCTCGCGGGCTAGATGCGGGCTCGGACTATACCTACCGGTTTACGGCGCTGACGGAGCATGGCGATGTCGTCTCCCCGACCGGCCGCATTCGCACGCCGGCTGCAACCGGCACCAGCGCGGTGAAACTCGGCGTTGTCTCCTGCTCCAACTGGCAGTTCGGCCGGTTCAACGCCTACAAGGCCCTCGCCTCAGAGCCCAATCTCGATGCGATCATCCATCTGGGCGATTATATCTATGAATACGGCATCGACGGGTATGGCGGCGAGGTCGGCGCCGCCATCGGGCGCCTGCATGAACCTTCCACGGAAGTTGTCACGCTGGCGGACTATCGCCGGCGCCATGCCCAGTACAAGACCGATCCCGACCTGCAGGCCGCCCATGCCGCCGCGCCCTGGATTTGCACCTGGGACGATCATGAAAGCGCCAATGACGCTTACCGGACCGGCGCACAGAATCACAATCCGGAAGACGGCGAAGGCGAGTGGAGCGACCGGAAGATGGCTGCGGTTCAGGCCTATTTCGAGTGGATGCCGGTTCGTGAGCCCGCCGCCGGGGCCGTGACCACAGCGGTCTGGCGCAGCTTCCGCTTCGGCGATGTGGCAACGCTGCACGCCCTGGAAACGCGCCTCACCGGCCGCTCGGAAAGCCTCAGCTGGGCGGCGGCGCTTGGTAATTCGGCCTCGCCGATCGAGGCCGGGGCCAAGGCCCGCGAACTCATGGAGATGGCAGCCGATCCCGCGCGCACCATGCTTGGCGCCGAACAGGAAGCCTGGCTCAACCGCGAACTGGCCGGCTCGGTCGCCTCCGGCGCGGCCTGGCAGGTGCTGGCCAATCAGGTCATCATGGCCCGGGTCAGGCTGCCGAATTTCACCGAGACCCTGACACCGGCGCAGATCGCGGCGCAGGATATTCCCGAAGTGCAGGCCTTTCTCGGTTTCACCGCACTCGGCCTGCCCTGGAATCTCGACGCCTGGGACGGCTATCCGGCGGCGCGCGAGCGCTTGTATGAAAGCGTTGCCTCGGCCGGCGCCCGCCTGGTCACGCTCGCCGGCGACACGCACACCGCCTATGCCAACGAGCTGTATGACGGGCGCGAGATGCGCCGGGGGGTCGAGTTCGGCTGCACGTCGATCTCCTCCCCCGGCATGGGCGCCTATGTGAAGGCAGTGCCGGACCTGGGCCAGCAGATTGCGGAAGTGAACCGGGAAGTCGTCTGGCACGACCCGTTTGGCAATGGCTATACGCTGGTGACGCTGACCCCGTCACGCGCCGAGGCGGTCTACCGGAAGGTATCAGGCGTGCTGGAAGAAAGCTTCACGACCGAAACGGTGGCGGCCTTCGGCGCTGTCGCCGAACCCGGCGGCGTTTCCGGACTGAGCCCGCTCTAGTCCAGCACACCGGAAAGGACCGAACGCCCGCCATCCATCACCAGGCTCTGGCCGGTGATGAATGCGGCCTCGGCCGAGGCCAGGAACCAGGCCGCGCCGGCGACTTCATCGGCCAGGACGGCGCGGCCGAGCGGTACACGGCGTTTTGACCAGGCAGCCGCCTTCTCATCGCTGGGGCGCAGGGTGATGACGGCATTCACGCGGATGGCATGCTCCGCCAGTTCCAGCGCGCCGGCGCGCATGACGCCGAGCATGGCCGCCTGGGCGACCGTGTCAGTGAAATGGCCGGGCATGGACGAGATCGCGCCGTGGCGCAGGATGAAGGTGACCGAGCCCTTCTGGGTTTTGCGTTCGACACCCGCTTCCGGCAGGTCCTCCTGATCGAGCAGCTGTTCAGCAATGACCCGGAGGGCCATGGCGGCCCCCCGCGCGGAACGCGCCAACGCCTTTTCGAACTTTTCCTGAGTGAAATCCATCAGGCTGTCGGCGTCTTCATACACCGGCAGCACAACCGCATGGTCGACCCGGCCATATGCCTCAATCGCAGCGGTGATGGCATTGCGCAGGCCGAGCCGGGAATGAAGCTCGCCATGATAGAACTGCACCGTCTCGTCGAGGGCATCGCGCGCCTCGGCGATCCGGTCCTGGGAGGGGTCGGCCACCAGCACGCGGTGGCCGTCCTCTTCAAAACGCCTTGCGACGGCTTCGCCGACTTCGCGGCCTAATCCCAGTATGAGCGTGACCGGCTGGCCCATGGGTCAGGCAGCCGCCTGCTGGCCGTGACGGCGATGGTTCAGGGGCATTGAGCCGGTCCTCCCGTGAGGCCCGTCCGGCCCCGAGGAGCGGGGTCTGCCGGAGAGGGGCTAGCTGGCCTTAAGGTTACCCAGCTCCTCCTTAATCCTGAGTTTCTGTCGCTTCAGATCCTTGATGACGATGGTGTCGGCAGATGGACGCTTCTGTTCTGCGGCAATCTTTTCGTCCAGTTGGCGGTGCTTTGCAGCGAGCTCACTGATCCGACCATTGAGCGACATTGGCAGTCTCCTTTCGTCTCCGGTCCGGATGACCGGTGTGGCCACAATGCCACACTGGGGTGGGGGAGTCATGAGGCGTTCTACCTATCTTGCCACATTTTTACCTCATTGCGCGGCCTTCGGCTTTGCGGCGCGCCTTCTCGGCAAACATCGCCTGGTCAGCGCGCGCGATCAGCGCGGCTGCGCTCTGGCCGGGATGCCATTCGACCACACCGCAGGACGCCCCGATCCGCACCGAGGGCTCGCTGGCGCCATTCTCGCCGCGCACTTCGAGCGCATCGATGGCGGAGGCGAGCTGGGCGGCCTTTCGCCGGCTGTCCTCAAGGCTCGCATGGGCCAGGACGATGCCGAATTCATCCCCGCCGAGCCGGCCGACAATATCAGTCTCCCGGGTCCGGGTCAGGAGTATGTCGGAGACCCGGATCAGCACACTGTCGCCGGCCGCGTGGCCAAAGACATCGTTGACCTGTTTGAAATTGTCGAGATCGACGAAGATCAGGGTCAGCGGTGTCTGGAAACGTCCTGAAAGGGCGATCTCGCGGCGGACTTCTCGTTCGAATGCACGCCGGTTGAAGACCGGGCAGAGCGCGTCATTGTCAGCCAGGAGGGCGGCGTCCGCGAGCGAGATGCGCAGCGTGTCGGCTTCTTCGCGCAGGGCGATCACTTCTTCTGCCAGCGCCTCGATCGCCGCCCGGGCGCGCCGGTCAAGCCGGGCAAGATCAACCCCCAGCGCATCCATCAGAGCGCGCTTTTCCGCTTCGGACTGTGACGGAGCGTCGGTCGACATTGATTAACCTTAACCACGAAACGGGCCGCTGTAGAGCGCCAATCCCTATAGCGACGCAAGTTTCCTGCCACACGCGGAGTTGACCGGCAGCGGCGCGCTCTTATGGTGCGCGCTTTCCAGCGGCGAGGCAGGCATGGACAAGGCGGGTTCCCCGGTCGTGGGCATCATCATGGGCAGCCAGTCGGACTGGCCGGTGATGCGCGAGGCGGCGGCGATTCTCGAGGAACTGGGCATCGCCTTCGAGGCGAGGATCGTGTCGGCGCATCGCACACCGCAGAGGCTGGTCGAATATGCCACCACGGCGAAAACCCGGGGCCTCAAGGTCATCATCGCCGGGGCGGGCGGCGCGGCCCACCTGCCGGGTATGGCTGCCTCGATGACGCCCCTGCCCGTGCTCGGCGTGCCGGTTCAATCGAAGGCGCTGAAGGGCCTCGACAGCCTTCTCTCGATTGCGCAGATGCCGAAGGGCATTCCCGTCGGCACCCTGGCCATCGGCGAGGCGGGCGCGGCGAATGCCGGCATCCTGGCCGCGTCGATCATCGCTCTGGAAGACGCCGCGGTCGCCGCAAAGCTGGACGCCTTCCGCGCAGCGCAGACGGCCGCCGTGAAAGAGGTTCCCGAGGAATGAGCCCGCTTCGCCCCGGCGCGACGATCGGGATACTCGGAGGCGGGCAGCTTGGCCGGATGATGGCGAGCGCGGCGGCGCAGCTTGGCTTCGATGTGCTGATCTATTCACCCGAGGACGACCCGCCTGCAGGCCGCGTTGCGGCCGGCGCCTTCCAGGCAGACTGGGACGACACCGAAGCGCTGGCCGAGTTTGCTGCAGCCTGCGATGTCGTGACGCTGGAGTTCGAGAATGTGCCGGTTGCAAGTGTCGAGATCATCGAGCGTGCGGGCAAGCGTGTATTGCCGGGCGCAAAGTCGCTCTCGGTGTCGCAGGACCGCCTCGCCGAGAAGACCTTTCTCAACGCGCAGGGAATCGCGACCGCGCCCTTCCGGGAAATCAATTCGCCTGCGGACATTCCTGTCGCCCTCGCGGAGCTGGGCGGCCGGGGCGTACTGAAGACCCGCCGCGACGGCTATGATGGCAAGGGGCAAGCATGGATCGCCGCGACGGGTGAAGCGGAATCGGCCTGGACGAAGATCGGCTGCGCGCCCGCAATCCTGGAGGGCGCGATTGCTTTCGAATGCGAGATTTCGGTGCTGGTGGCGCGCAGCCTGAGCGGCGCGACAACAAGCTGGGCCCCGCCGCGCAATACCCATGAGAACGGCATCCTTGCCCGCTCGGTCGTCCCGTCGGGTCTTTCCAGGCGCGTTGAGGACGAGGCGCGGGCGAAGGCCATGCATCTGGCTGACGCGCTCGGCCATGTCGGCGTGCTGGCGCTGGAATGTTTCGTGCTGCCGGATGGCACGTTGCTGGCGAACGAGTTTGCCCCGCGCGTCCACAATTCCGGCCACTGGACGCCGGAAGCCTGCCGCACCGGCCAGTTCGAGCAGCACATCCGCTGCGTGGCCGGCTGGCCGCTCGGCGACACCTACCGGCTGTTCGATGCGGAGATGGAGAACCTGATCGGCGAGGCCGGCAACATTGACCCTTCCGGCCTCGGCCCCAATGATACCCTCACCCTCTATGGCAAGCGCGAGGCGCGCCCCGGCCGCAAGATGGGCCATATCACCCGCCGCCTCGCCCCGCGAAAGGAGTAGAGTCCCCATGCGCCTTCCCGTTTCCACCTGGCCCGATATCGAAGGCTGGTTGAAGAAGTCGAAAACCATCCTCATCCCCATCGGCTCGTTCGAGCAACATGGGCCAAACGGGTTCATCGGCACGGATGCTCTGTGTCCGGAAATCATTGCCAACCATGCCGAGAGCCTGGCGCCGGACGACATCCTTGTGGGGCCGACCTTCAATGTCGGCTGCGCGCAGCATCATCTCGGCTTTCCGGGAACGATCACGCTGCGACCGACGACGATGATCGCCGCGATGGTGGACTGGACCGAGAGCCTGATGCGCCACGGCTTCGAGCGGCTCTATTGGCTGAACGGGCATGGCGGCAATATTGCCACCATC
>CAYQRX010000195.1:0-6425 GCA_964419865.1 uncultured Hyphomonas sp.
GGGTGAGGGCGGCGCGCGCCGGCGCGGCGAGGCGGGCGCGCCGGGCAAGAAGGCGCAGCGCTTCCGGCTCAGGATTGTTCAGGACACGGATCAGCGTTTCCAGCCGGGCGTTCAATTCGTCCCGCAGGCGGGCGGGATCGGGCGCGGCGCGGGGGCCGGCGGGTGCATGGCCGGGCTGCGGAGCGGCCTTTGCGGCGGCTTTCGGGGCGCGGCAGGGCTCGGTGAGGCGGAAGGCGCGCTGGCGGGCGGCCTGCCGGGCCGGGCGGGAAACGGACTGTGTGGGCGAGGCGGCACGGCGGGAGCCATTGGGGCGCGGGGCGGCGGCGGGCGGCAGTGGCCGGCGCGCGGCGAGATGGGCGGCGAGCATCCAGATGATGCGCCGGGCGACCGCTTCGCCATGGGCGAGCGCGGTACGCATCATCTGCCTCAGCGCCGCGGCGCCGGGCGGCTCCGGCATCTGCAGTACCATGACGATCTGGGCGATGAGCGCGGAAGCAAGCTCCATCGCCTCGCGGCGGAGGCGCTCTCGCTGGTCGTCAGGGAAGAGACGTTTGTGGCTCATGCGAAGGAGTATCCCACAGTCTTCGAGGTGTAGGATAAGTTTTCCGGATTTTCCGTTAGGTATCTGATTTTATTGAAGTTAGTCAAAAAAATGTGTTGGACAGGCGCCGGCCGGGCGGGCTTTGCGCTGGGGCAGGGCTGGTCAGGCGCGGCCGGTTTCGCCAGCATCGGCGCGATATCAATGAGAGGAGACCGGACGATGGATCTGGGATTGAAGGACAGGGTGATCTTCATTGCGGGCGCGAGCCGGGGCATCGGCCACGGCATCGCCGAGAGCCTGCTGAAAGAGGGCGCGCGCGTGGCGCTGACGGCGCGGGGCGCCGAGGCGCTTGCGGAGACGCGGGGCGCGTTCGCGGCGGAGTTCGGCGAGGCGGCGGTCTGGTCGTTTGCCGGAGACCTGACGCAGACCGCGGGGATCGAGGCGGCGGTCGCGGCCTGCGAGGCTGAATTTGGCCCCATCCATGGCGCCGTGGCGAATGTCGGCCTCTCGCCCTCGCCGCTCGGCATTGATGTGACCGATGAAGACTGGCAGGCAGGGCTCGACCAGAATCTCAATTCCGCCTTCCGGCTGGCGCGCGCCGCCATTCCACGCATTTCGGCGAATGGCGGAGGCAGTTTCCTGTTCATCTCCTCGATTGCCGGCCTTGGTGCGCTGGGCACGCCGCTGATCTATGGCGCGACCAAGGCGGCGGTGAACCATCTCTCCACCTCCATCGCCCGCTTTGCGGCGGATACGAACGTCCGTGTCAATACAATCGCGCCGGGCAATATCATCTTTCCGGGCAACAATTGGGAGAAACAGTCGACCGGTCCGCGCGCCGAGGCCTGGTGGCGCTGGATCAGGCGGGAGGTGCCGATGAAACGCTTCGGCACGCCGCAGGAGATCGGCGATACGGCGGCGTTCCTGCTGTCGGAGCGGGCGAGCTTCATCAATGGCGCGGTGGTGGCGGTGGATGGCGGGCAGACCCGGTAGAGGGTGGGGCGGGCCCCCCCTCCGTCACCCCGGCTGACGCCGGGGCGCCACCTCCCCCGCAGGCGGGGGAGGCGTAGGGCGGCGCGAGCCTGTCAGACCGCGCGGCCCTTCAGGGTTTTCAGCCAGGGAACAAGCGTGGCATTGACCTCTTCGGGGCGTTCCTGCTGGGTCCAGTGGCCGCAGCCGGGCAGGACTTTCCAGACTTCCAGATTCTCGACCGCTTCCTGCATCCGCCCGATCGGGTCCTTGATCATGCCGAAGCCGGAGAAGGCGGGGTCCTTGTCGCCGGCGATGAAACAGGCGGGCTGGGTGATCTTCCGGTCACGGAAGGGCTGGAGGAATTCCCAGTCGCGCGTGTGGTTGCGATAGCGCGAGAGCGGGCCGAAGAAGCCGGAGGCCTCGAATTCGGAGACATAATAATCAAGGTCTGCCGTGCTCATCCAGGCGCCGATAGTCTCCGGCGGGTTGAGGCCGTCCATCAGCGGGAAATCCGAGGGTTTGCCCACCGGGAAATCGCCCGGTTTCGCCTCGCCGGAGATGGCATGGTAGAAGCCTTTCAGGAAGCGGCGGGGCTCGGCCTCGAAGGCGGCTTCGGCGCGGCCGGGCTCGCGGAAATAGGACTGGTAGAAGAATTTGTTCTTGTCGTCCCAGACCTGTTTGATGACGAGATCGAAGGAAACATTCGGCACGCCGAAGAAGGGCACCGACAGGGCCGCGACGGCGGCGATCCGTTCGGGGTGGAGGAGGGCGGTGTTCCAGACCTGGGGGGCGCCCCAGTCATGGCCGATGAGGATGAAGGGGGCGTCCGGCGAGAGGGCGGCGCCGACGCCGAGAATGTCGCCGATGAGGGCTTCCATCCGGTAGTCGGAGACCTCGCCGGGCTTTGACGAGCCGCCATAGCCGCGCACATCCATGGCGGCCGCGGTGAAGCCGGCCGCGGCGATGGGGCCGATCTGGTGGCGCCAGGAATACCAGCTTTCGGGGAAGCCATGGACCATCAGGGCGAGCGGGCCTGAGCCTTCGAGGGCGACGCGGATGTTGGCTTCGCCGGCATTTATGGTGCGGAATTCTGGCATCTTTTCCTCCCTGTCCGGGCCTGAAAGTGCGCGAGGGCGCGGGCGCTGGCAAGCCGGGCCGCGAGGGAAGGCGTTGACGCCGGGGCGGGGATTGCGCGGGGGCGCAGCGGGGCGCACTCTGCGCGCAAAACCAGGGCGAAACGCCCGGACGACAGGGGAGGAAGAAGATGACGGCGCATCATATCAAGCTGGCGCGGGAGGATGACGGGATTGCCGTGCTGACCATCGACCGGCCGGAAAAGCGCGGGGCGATGACCTATGCCATGCTGGCGGCGTTCATCGGCGCCGTGCGGGAGGTGTCGGCGGATGATGCCGTCCGGGTGCTGATCGTCACGGGATCGGGCGGGAGTTTCTGTGCGGGGACGGACCTTTCCGACCTCTCCACCATTCCCGGCGAGACGCGCGGCGTGCGCGGCGAGGCGCATGAGGGCGATGTCTGGTGGCCGCTGGTCTCCTGCCCGAAGCCGGTGATCGGGGCGATTGACGGCTATGCGGTGGGCATGGGGGCGGAGTTTTCCAGCCAGTGCGATGTGCGCCTCGTCACGCCGCGGGCGCGGTTTGCGTGGAACTTTGCGCATCGCGGGCTGGTGCCGGATACGGGCGCGGGGAGCTGGCTGCTGCCGCGGATCATCGGGCCGAGCCGGGCGCTGCGGCTCTTATATTCCGGCGGCTTCCTCGAGGCGGCTGAGGCGGAGGCCATCGGCTATGCCAATGCGGTGGTGGCGCCGGAAGACCTGATGGACGCGGCGCGGGCCGAGGCACGGCGGTATCTCGCCTCCTCGCCCTTCTCGATCCGGCGGATGAAGGAGCTGGTGTGGAAGGGGCTCGAGCGGGACGTTTCCGAACATATGCAGGCGCATGTGACGGCGCTGTCGGCCTGTTTCAAATCGGCCGATCACAAGGAAGGTGTCGCGGCGTTCCTGGAGAAGCGGCCGGCGAAGTTTACGGGGATGTGAGGGGCGTTGGGGGGGAAGCGTTGCGGCCCCTCACCCCCAACCCCCTCTCTCCGCTGGCGGGGAGAGGGGGCTTTGAATTAGCCCATCACGAAGGCGTTGAGCTTGTTGCCGTCGAGGTCGCGGAAATAGGCGGCGTAGAAGGTGTCGCCGCGGGGGCCGGGCGGGCCTTCGCAGGTGCCGCCGAGGCTGAGGGCGAGGGCGTGGAGCCGGTCGACCTGCGCCTTGTCCTTCGCCTGCAGGGCCACCATGACGCCATTGCCGACGCTCATCGTGTTGCCGTCATGCGGATAGCACAGGCCGATGCCGGCGGGGCCATCCGGCGTGCCCCAGGCGATGAACTGGTCGGTGGTGAACATGCGGGGCGTGGCGAGTTCCTCTGCGATGGCATCATAGAATTTTGCAGCGCGCGCGAGGTCGCGCGTGCCGAGGGTGACATAGCCGATCATGATTTCCTCCTTCTGAGAGGCGGGAACATATAGCGAACAAAATCCGGAGTCGAGCGCTTTTTTAAGGTTTGACGCCGCCGCGCGGCTGGGCTTGAGTGCGGCGCGAGAAGAGGAGACCTGCCATGACCGAGACCGCCCCCTATGCCATCCGTATACAGAAGACAGGCGGGCCGGAAGTGCTGGCCGTGGAAGCGCTGGAGCCGCGTGCGCCGGGGCCGGGCGAGGCGCTGGTGCGCCAGAGCGCGGTGGGGCTGAACTTCATCGACACCTATCATCGCTCCGGGCTCTATCCGGTGAAACTGCCGGCGACGCTGGGCTCGGAAGGGGCCGGTGTGGTCGAGGCGGTGGGCGAGGGCGTCAGCGAGGTCGCGCCCGGGGACCGGGTGGCGTATCTGGCGGGCGGCACCTATGCGACGCATTATACCGGCCGGGCGGCGGGCATGGTGAAGCTCCCGGATTTCGTCAGCGAGGAGGAGGGCGCCGCGCTGATGCTGAAGGGGCTGACGGCGTGGATGCTGCTGTTCGAGATCCGGCCCGTGAAGGCGGGCGACGAAGTGCTGATCTGGGCGCCGGTCGGCGGGGTCGGCACGATCCTGACGCCCTGGGCGGCGCATCTCGGCGCGCGGGTGATCGCGGTGACCTCCAGCGCGGCGAAGGCAGAGAAGGCGCGCGCGCTCGGCGCGGCGGAAGTGGTCGTCGGCTATGACGGCGTGGCGGAAAAGGTCCGGGAGCTGACGGGCGGGAAGGGCGTCGATATTGCATTCGACAGTGTGGGGAAGATTTCGGCGGAGGCGTCGCTGGCGAGTCTCAAACCGCGCGGCTGGTTCATCACCTATGGCAATGCCTCCGGCCCGGTCGATCCGATCCCGCCTTCGCGGCTTGCGCAAGGCGGCAGCCTGATCATGACCCGGCCCGGCGTGTTCAATTTCCTGCAGGCGCCGGGCGCGCTGGCGCGCGGGGCGGTGCTGGTGTTCGAGGCGCTGAAGGCGGGCGTGTTCAAGGCGGACATCGGCCAGCGCTTCGCGCTGAAGGATGTCGCCGAGGCGCATCGGGCGCTGGAGGCGGGCGCGACGGTGGGGGCGACGGTGCTGGTGCCGTGAGGGATACGGATTATCCGGGCCGAGCTAGGCGGGCGTGAAAGGAGCTGGCCAGCGCGCGATCTGGCGGGCATAATCCCTCGTGGCAATCCGTTGTGAGGGAGGACACTATGGGTGCACTGAATTTCGACAATCCGGTTTTTGCGACTTATGCGATCTGCGGCGCGCTGGCGGTCCTGAAGGTGATGGGGCAGGGCTGGGTGACCGTGGCCCGGATGCTGAAGGTGGGCGCCGGTTATGCCTCGCCCGAAGACCTGCGGCCGGGGCTGATCAACAAGGCGCCCGATCCGGCACAGCTTGAGGCCAATGATTATGTCGACCGGTCGCGGCGGATGCATCGCAACGATCTGGAGAATATCCCGGCCTTTCTCGCCGCCGGTCTGCTCTTTGTGCTGACCGATCCGCCGCTGCTGCTGGCGCAGGGTCTGATGTACGGCTTCGTGCTCGCCCGTATCGGGCATGCCTATGCCTATGCGACGGCGCGCAGCCATGAAGTGCGCGCCACATTCTACACCATCGGATCGCTGGTGGTGATCTATATGGCGGGGCATGTGCTGGCCGTCGCGCTGATGCGCGGGGCGCTGATGTGAGTGCGTCCGGCGGGCGCGCGCCTAGTTGATGAACTCGTTTGCGCCGTGGTTCGGGCATTGGGAGACGGGCGCGGAGGTGTCATCGGTCATCAGCCAGCACTGGTCGAGGATCGAGCAGTAGCAGATTTCAACCGTATAGCCGGCGATGACTTCATTAAGCGCCTCGATCACATCCTGCCCGGCGGCGCCGATGACGACGCTTTCCTCGCCGGGACTGAAGATGCGGTAATTGATGAAGCTGCGGCGGATCCTGACGTCCCGGCCGAACTCCGGTAGTGCGCCGATTATGTCGCTATACTGACGGATGTTCTCATTGCCGCGGAAGACGCGCATTGAGCGGACTTCGGCCGGGCCGATGCCGCGATTTGCGATCATGACTTCAAAAACGGGCTCGCCGGCCTCATCCACCGTCTGATTGTTGTAGAGCATCAGGCGCGGCCAGACCTGGGCTTCTGTCTGGATGCGCGAGGCGCGCGCCTGTTCCCATGTGGCATACATCGCGGCGCAGGAGATGAGCACAGCCACAACGGCCGTGATGGTCTGGGCGAGCGCCATGCGCGCAAAGAAGCGTTCGGAGACGGACAGGCCGGGACCTGATGGGGCGCGCGTGGATGTGTCCTCAGCGTCGGTATCATTGGTCATGAGCGGTCTCCAGCCTGGTGCGGCGTAACCTAGCAGGCTGTTGAAAAAGGGCTCGTTTTAGCCTGCGAAGCATGATTCTCTCTT
>CAYQRX010000196.1:0-6413 GCA_964419865.1 uncultured Hyphomonas sp.
GCACCGTCTGCACCGCGTGCAGCACCCGCTCGTCCTCGCCCTCGGCGAACACCACCCGCCGCGGCGCCACCTTGGCCGCCGCGAACACCGGCTTCATGACGAAGCCGGACTGGTAGACGAAGTTGCTTAAATGCTCCCGGTAGGCCTCCAGATCCTCGATGGGCGAGGTGGCCACACCCGACTCCATGGCCGCCCTGGCCACCATGGGCGCGATCTTCGGGTCGTTTGCGGGAGAGTGTGAAATCCTACTCTAAGCTGACAGCGGTCGTTCGTGCAGCGCGCGGCGAAGGTCGGCTTCGAGCCGAAAGCAGACGCCTTGACCGTTGTCATGCTGCACAGCAGTCCGCTGGTGGACAGAAACCATATCACCCTTGCGAAAATATACAAACATGATAGTATAGTTCGATACTAAGCAAGGTGCATTGAAAATGACTGTATCCCCCCGCAACCGTTGGGCGGTTCTGGTGACCGTGGCGGCTGGTCTGCTGTTGATCACGCTGGACAACTCCATCCTCTATACCGCCCTGCCGACTCTGACACGTGAGCTGGGCGCGACACAGACCCAAGGGTTGTGGATCATCAACGCCTATCCGCTGGTCATGGCGGGGTTGCTGCTGGGGGCCGGCACGCTCGGTGATCGCCTCGGGCATCGGCTGATGTTTCTGATCGGGCTGGTCCTGTTCGGCATCGCCTCGCTGGTCGCGGCCTTCGCGCCAACGGCCAATGTCCTGATCGCGGCCCGGGCCTTCCTTGCGGTCGGTGCCGCCGCAATGATGCCCGCCACACTTGCCCTGCTGCGGGTCAGCTTCACCGATGAGAAAGAGCGCAATTTCGCCATCGCTATCTGGGGCTCGATCGCGGTGATCGGCGTCGCACTCGGGCCGATCATCTCGGGCTTCCTGCTGTCCCACTTCTGGTGGGGATCGGTGTTCCTGGTGAACGTGCCGGTAGTTGTCCTGGCGTTCATCTCGACGCTGATCGTTGCTCCGAGGGTTGCTCCCGACAGGTCGCGGCACTGGGATTTCGTCTCATCCGTGCTGGCGCTGTTGGCCCTGGCGGCGCTGGTGATCGCCATCAAGGAAACCGCCCATGCCGGGCAATCCTGGGCAGTCCCCGCTGCCACCGCAACCATCGGCCTGATCGCAACCGTCCTGTTCACCCGTCGGCAATCCCGGCTGGCGGACCCTCTCTTGAACTTCGCCCTGTTCCGAAATCCCGCCTTCCTTGCGGGCACCCTGGCTGCGGCCTTTGCCATGTTCGCCTTCGCCGGGCTGCAACTGGCAACCACGCAGCGCTTCCAGCTGGTCGCGGGCTTCACGCCCATGCAGGCGGGCATCCTTGTGTCGTTGGCAGCCATCGGGGCGCTGCCGACCGCAATGCTTGGTGGTGCCTTCCTGCACCGGATTGGGCTGCGCATCCTGATCGCGGGCGGGCTGGCGGTAGCGACGGTCGGTGTCCTGATCGCAACCCTGGGGATCAGCCACGGCATCGGTTGGCTGATTGCCGGATCGGTGCTGGCCGGTGCCGGGGTCGGTGCGGCCATGTCGGTGGCCTCTACCGCCATCGTCGGCAATGCGCCGGTGCAGAATGCCGGGATGGCCGCCTCGGTCGAGGAAGTGTCGTTCGAGTTCGGCAGCCTGATCGCCGTTGCCCTTCTAGGCAGCCTGATGGCGGCGGTTTATTCTCTTGGCGTCATCTTGCCTGAGGGCGTCCCCGGCGCGGCGCGCGACAGCCTGCCCGAGGCCCTCTCAATTGCCGCGGAGATGGGCGCCGATGGAACGTCGCTGATCGGTGCCGCTTCGACTGCGTTTGACCGCGCGTTCCTGATGGTGATGTATGTCGTCGCGGGCGTCATCGCACTGGGCGCGCTGTTCACCGGGGTGCTGCTGCGGTCCTATGGGCCGGGTTCGCAATCCTCGCACTATCCGCATTGAGGTTATCACGATGAGAGAGAGCAACCGTGACAAGATCCTTGATGGGGTGGTGCGGCTGATCGAGCGGGACGGCGTCACCGCCGTCACCTTCGACGCGGTCGCGGCGGAAACCGGCATCACGCGGGGCGGCATCATCTATCACTTCGCATCGCGCGATGAACTGCTTCTGGCAACCCACCAGCATCTGGCCCGGCACTGGGAGGAACAACTGCGTAGCCTTGCCCCGGACCCGGACCTGCCGACTGACCGTTATGCAGCCTATGTCCAAAGTTGCAGTCGGGATGCCACCCGGGCAGAACTGCTGATGATGCTGGAAAGCGCGGGGGACAAACGGTTGGTTCAGGTCTGGTCCGAGGTGATCGACCATTGGGCACCACCGGTCCCGCAAGCCGATGATCCCGTCGGCCTCGCCCATTTCCTGGCGCGGATTGCGGCTGACGGGCTTTGGGCGCACCGGGCCATGGCCGGACGACCGCTGCCGCCAGAGGTCAAGGCGATGGTGACCGGCTCGCTGCTGAAAATGATGGAATAGTAGTCGACGCCAACACGAGCACTCGCTTTCGCGGTTTTGTCGAAACCGCGAAAGCTCCGCCACCAACAGTCACTTCGCCACTAGGCGCCACGGCCCCAATGCACGGAAGGCAGCTCTTGCGCTGCAGGAGCGACCGTCCGCTCCGTCCGCATAGTGTGAGTTCGAGCGCGGCGCTGCGAACGGCAGCTGTGGCTTCTACCTCTTCGGCCATTTGTATTCGCCGGTGAGAAGGATGTGGGCCCAGCTGAGGGGCGAGGTGTGCGCCAGCAGATCGGGCGGGACCGGGAGCTTCGCACGCTGGCGCTGTGTGACGGCCTCGCCCAGGCGGGCTGTGTTCCAGTGGATGACGATTGCGGCGAGGAGGTTGAGCGCGGCCATCCGAAAATGTTGGCCCTCGGCCGTCCTGTCGCGGATTTCGCCCTGTCGGCCGATCCGCAGAGCGTTCTTCAGCGCGTGGTGCGCTTCGCCCTTGTTGAGGCCGATCTGGACGCGGCGTTGCATGTCGGTGTTCAGGACCCATTCGATCATGAACAGCGTCCGTTCGACGCGGCCGACCTCGCGCAAGGCGACGGCAAGGTCGTTCTGGCGGGGATAGGACGCCAGCTTGCGCAGGATCTGACTGGGCGCGACGGTCCCGGCCGTCATGGTCGCCGCGATCCGCAGGATGTCGGGCCAGTTGGACGCGATCAGGTTCTCCCGGATCGTGCCGCCCGCCAGACCGCGCAGGTTCGGCGGCACGGCCTTCGGCTCGAAGACGTAGAGGCGCTTGGAGGGCAGATCGCGGATGCGCGGAATGAACCGGTGGCCGAGTATCGAGGTGACGGCGAAAACGTGATCGGTGAAGCCCCCGGTATCGGCATACTGCTCCCTGATCCGTTTGCCGACCTCGTTGTTCAGCAGCCCATCCAGGATGTAGGGCGCTTCGCTGACTGTGGCCGGAATGGTCTGCGACGCGAAGGGCGCGAACTGGTCGGAGACATGCGTGTAGGCCTTCAGCCCCGGCTCGCGCCCGTATTTCGCGTTGATCAGGTTCATCGCCTCGCCTTGCCGGGCGGTGGGGAAGAACTGTCCGTCGCTGGAGGCAGTCGTGCCCATGCCCCAGAACCTGGCCATCGGCAGAGCGGCCTGCGCTTCGACGACGCTCGCCAACGCGCGGGCATAAGCATCGCTTTCCACGTGCCAGCGCGAAATCCTCATCAGTTCCCAGAAGCCGTGGGAATTGCTGGCCTCGGCCATCTTGCTCAGACCGAGGTTAAGACCTTCGGCCAGAAGCACGTTCATCAGCCCGATCCGGTCCTTCGGCGGCGCACCGGTCCTGAGATGCGTGAACGCCTCGGTGAACCCGGTCGCGCGGTCCACCTCCAGCATGATGTCGGTGATCCGCGTCTCCGGTATGCGGCGGTAGAGATCGGACAGCAGGTCATCGGCCCCCTGCGGCGGCGCCGTCGGCAACCGGCTCAGATGAAGCACGCCGTTTGCAATTGATCCGCCGGGGATCGCGCCCGCTTTTGCGGCCTTGGCCAGCTTTTCGAGACCGATCTCCATTCGCGCATGGCGATCAGCCAGCCAGTCCTCGGGATCGAAGGGGACGGCGAGCCGCGCGTTTGCCTTTGCGGCCTGCGCAGGCACCAACACCTGTTTCAGATCGCCGTAACGCCGGGAGCGTTCCAGCCAGATATCGCCTGAGCGGAACGCGTCGCGCAGATGGAACATGACCGCGACCTCCCACAGGCGGCCGTCCCCGGAGGTCTGGGTCTTCAGATGGCGGTGCCACTTCGACGTGCGCCGCAGAAAATCCGTCGGCCGACTGTGAGCCCTGTCGAGCCGGATCAGCTCAGCCGCGTCCAGAAGGGGTTTGGCCACGTCCGCCCCGTCGATTTCAAGAAGCCGCAGCATCCGGGGCGCGTATCGACGAAACCGCTTATGCCCCTGAACGACATGAGTAATCGGGTCCGATGACAGCGTATCCGTCAATCGGGCCGCGACAGCGACGAGAGTCTGCAAATCCGTCCATCCCGGACTGGACGAGATGGCGTCCTCAAGAGACACGTCGTCGTTCTTCGCTTCGAGAAGGGCCGCTCCCATGTCGCGGAACGAGCGCAAGGTCTTCTGGACCTCCGGTTGCGCTCCGTCCATGCGGTCATCGCACAGCCGGGCGGCCTCCCGCCAGGTCCTGCCGACGATCCGGTCATGTGTCTCGACCACGGCATCGGCGATCGCGCGTCGCCATTCCGATACGCAGACGGCAAGGATTGCGTGGCGGCGGTCGCCCGGCAGATCACGCAATCCGTCCGCGAAATAGCGTTCACCCTGCCGACGCAGACGGGTGATGCGATGATCCGGAACATCGTGGAACGCATCCGGCGAAACGTCGATCTTGCGAAGGTAATCGAGCCGGTCGAGCAGCCGGCGTGCAGCGGCCGAATTGTTGCCGACCTCGAACTTGCGCAGCCAGACGAACCGGGTCAGCCGATCCTCGACCATCTCAAACAGCAGATCGTCGAGGGCCACGCATTCGTCATCGCTCAAGCGATCCGCAATCCTCGTCTCTATCCGTTTCTCGGCGGCGACGAGCGCGTCGGCGCAGAGGCGCTCGATGGTCGATATGGCGGGAAGGATGGTCAGGGTTCTCCGGCATTCCTCGACGAAACGGCGGGCGATGTCTTCGTTGGAAACGGCGTGCTCGGCCTGGCCGTGGAGCCAGAGCTTCAGATCGCGGGCACCGCGGCCGGAGAAGGTCCTGTAGCCGTAGAGCTGACGCAGGCTGGCCATGTGCTCGTGCCGCGTTTCTTCGCGGGCGGCATAGGCGTCGAGGTCGGCGTCCTTGTGACCGAGCTGCGCGGCAAGAAAGTCGGCGATCTCGACTGGGATGACCTCACCAGGCAGCAGAGCGCGTCCGGGATAGCGCAGCGCGCAAAGCTGTAGTGCAAAACCAAGCCGGTTTCTCGGGCGCCTGCGCTGGCCGATATGATCGAGGTCTTCATCCGATAGCGTATAGTGCTTGAGCAGCTGCGCCTCGTCCGCGGGAAGGCCGAACAGGACCTCCCGTTGCTTCGGCGTCAGGATGGTCCGGTGGGCCATGTTTCTTTTGCCTTCGATTACTCCATTGCGTATCTTTGATTTCGATATGGGTTAAGGAAACGTATCAATGGCCAAGAGCGCCGATTTTCGCCAAATGTCTCAAACGATCGTTTGCGACACATGCTGATCGGCTACGCGCGGGTCTCCAAGGCCGACGGAAGCCAGTCGCTCGACCTACAGAGGGACGCCCTGATCGCAGCGGGCGTTGGCGAAGATCAGATCTACTCGGACAGAGCTTCCGGGAAGAAGGACGAGCGGCCCGGTCTCGAGGCGTGCCTGAAGGCCCTGCGGGACGGCGACGTGCTGGTGATCTGGAAGCTCGACCGGATGGGCCGCAGCCTGCATCACTTGGTGAAGACGGTCGCCGGTCTCTCCGAGCGCGGCATCGGGTTGAAGGTGCTGACTGGACAGGGCGCCCAGATCGACACGACTACCGCCCACGGGCGGCTGTCCTTCGGTATCTTCGCCTCACTCGCCGAGTTCGAGAGCGAGCTCATCCGGGAACGGACGATGGCCGGGCTCGCCGCCGCCCGCGCTCGGGGGCGAAAGGGAGGCCGCAAGTTCGCGCTGACCAAGGCTCAGCTGCGCATGGCGCAGGCCGCGATGGCCAACCGCGATACCTCCGTCTCCGAGTTGTGCAAGGAGCTGAAGATCAGACCGGTAACGCTCTATCGGTATGTCGACCCAGAGGGAAACCTGCGCGAGAATGGGAAACGGCTGCTCCGCGCTTAGCGTAGGATTTCACACTCTCCCGCAAACGACCCCATCTTCACAATCAGGCGCGGATCGAAGGGTTTGGGGATCAGATAACTGGGACCGAAACGCAGGTTGGTCTCGCCATAGGCCTGGGCCACCACGTCGGAAGG
>CAYQRX010000197.1:0-6373 GCA_964419865.1 uncultured Hyphomonas sp.
CGATAATCTGCAGGCTGACGCCCGGCCCAAAAGGAGGTGAGATGCCAGACGGCCGGGCGGGTCCGGCAGGCTGCAAGGCCTGCTTCCAAGAAGCAGATGGGTCGGGCTCCGGTCGACGGGGGCTCACTACCCTACCCCTTACACCCTGAGTCTCCGCAGCCTGGGCCCGAAGCCCATCCGCAGGACCAAAACCGCGAGAAAACCGGAAGGGCCGCGCCCTGTCCGGCTTTCAGGCTTGTCTGTCACTTGCCCCGGAAGACCGGCGGGCGCTTCTCGAGGATCGCATTGACGCCCTCGATATGGTCGTCTGTCTCATGCATCAGTGCCTGCGAAGCGGCCGACAGTTCCATGATCGTGTCATAGGAGGCGTTGGTGCCATGACGCATCAGCGTCTTGGCAAGGCGCAGCGCCTGCGGCGGCTGCTGCGCGATCCGATCTGCAAGCGCGAGCGCCTCGTCCATCAGCTTGTCGCCCGGCACGACCCGGCTGACCAGCCCCCACTCCGCTGCCGTCTTCGCGTCGATCACATCGCCGGTGAACAGCAGCTCGGATGCCCGCGACGAACCGATCAGGCGCGGCAGCAGCCAGGCGCCACCATCACCCGGAATAAGGCCGAGCTTCAGGAAGGTGACGCCCAGTTTTGCTGTTTCCGACGCAATCCGGATATCCGCCATGCAGGCCACATCGCAGCCAAGCCCGATCGCCGGACCGTTGATCGCCGAGACCAGCGGCACCTCCAGATTGTACAGGGAGCGGACGATCATGTGGATGTTGCGCCGGTAGCCTTCACGGATATCTGCCGGCGAGCCGCCGAAGGCGCCGGTCTTGTCCTTCATCGCCTTCACGTCACCGCCTGCAGAGAATGCGCGTCCCGCCCCGGTCAGCACGGCGCAGCGGATCGACGGATCAGCGGTGATCTCGGCGCAGACGGCGGCGACAGCCGGGCCGTCGCCTTCCTGTCCGAGCGCGTTCATCATCTCGGGCCGGTTCAGCGTCATCACGGCGATGGGGCCGCGTTTTTCAAGCAGAAGAATGGACATGGGCGTTTCCTTTGGCGTGTCTCGAAATCAGTTTGCAGCGGCTTTCGCCGTAAAGCGGGCGCCGGGCGCGGGCGGCGTGGCGGGCGGACCGGCAAAGCACTGTGCTTTTGACATCCAGTCGACGGCCACCGGGCCGGTCACCTTCAGGGCGGTATCGGCAATGTTGCGCGTCTGGGTGACGACCTGGCAGAATTCCTCGGCAAGCCCCTCGATGCGTTCCTGGTCATTTGGCGTCCCATATGTCCAGACGGCGCCGGACGGCGCGGTTAGCACCAGATGGGGCATCTCGCCCGGCGGGGTTTCCCGCCGCGTCGCATAGGTCCAGCCGAATGTGTTGACGCCCAGCATCACGATATTGCCTATGCGGTCTTCATTCTTCCGCACCGCGCCGAGATGGTCATAGACCTCCTGCCCGTGCGCCCAGGTTTCCATCAGCCGCGCGGTGATCGAGGAACGCGCGCTCATATCCGGCCCGGCCCATTTGAGGCGGGCCTTGGGATCTGCCGCAGCGAAGCGGTCGGCCGTCTCCTCAAACTGCTTTTCCCATGCGGCAACAAGGGCAAAACCGTCCAGCGTCCCCAGCATCTCGCTTTCATAGGCGCGCATGGACTTGCCCGACGCAGCCATCGCCTTGAGGTGATGGACCAGCTCGGTTTCATCCGCCAGCTGAAGATAGGCCATGCGGTTCCAGAAGTGCAGGTGTTGCAGCACGTCATGGATGCCCCAGCCCTTGAACTGTGTCGGTTCCCGATACCGGATCGGCGCGGTCTGCGAGACCAGACCGTGAAGGGCGCGGCTTTCAGCCCGGAAGTCTTCCGCCTGCTGCATGTCTCAGAGCTGCCCTTTGAGATCTTTCATCACGCCGGAGAAGTCGAGGCCGTCATGGCCGCGGTCCGAAAGGTTCTGGTAGACGGCCTCGGCCAGCTCGCCGAGCTTGATCTCGGCGCCGGCGGTTTTGGCGGCATCGGCAGCGAGGTGGAGGTCTTTCAGCATCATCGCAACGGCAAAGCCCGGCTTGTAGTCGCGGTTGGACGGCGCCGCGGGCACCGGCCCCGGCGCAGGGCAATAGCTGGTCATGCTCCAGCATTGGCCGGAGGAGACCGAGGAGATGTCGAAAAAGGTCTGCGCATCAAGGCCGAGCTTTTCGGCGAGATTGAATGCCTCGCAGGTGCCAATCATCGAGACGGCGAGCAGCATGTTGTTGGCGATCTTCGCCGCCTGGCCGTTCCCGGCGCCGCCGGCATGGAAGATGTTCCTCCCCATCGCCTCGAGCGCCGGTCTGGCCGTCGCAAAGGCGACCTCGAGCCCGCCGACCATGAAGGTCAGCGTGCCCGCCTCCGCCGCAGCGGTGCCGCCGGAGACCGGGGCATCCACCATCATGAAACCGGCGGCCTCGGCTTTCTCATGGGCGGCGCGCGCATCGGTGACGGCGATGGTCGAACAGTCGATGAACAGCGCGCCTTGCGGCGCATGGGCGGCCACGCCGTCGGCGCCGAAATAGACGGCATGCACATGTTTTCCGGCCGGCAGCATGCTGATGACGATGCCGGCGCCATTGACGGCTTCGGCAATGGACGTTGCGGGCGCTGCGCCCCTGGCGCCTGCAGCGGCCACCGCATCGGCATTGAGGTCGAAGGCGCAGACATCATGGCCGGCCTTGACGAGATTGGCGCACATGCCGCTGCCCATATTGCCGAGGCCGATAAAGGCGATTTTGGTCATGACGTTTCCTCCGGGGCCGGGCCCTTATCTGTCTTCAAACTTCGCGGCGCGCTTTTCGCTGAACGCGCTCATGCCTTCCTTCTGGTCGGCGGTGCCGAACAGGCCCTGGAACAGGCGGCGCTCGAACCTGACGCCCTCCGTGGTCGGAAGCTCCAGCGCGCGCGAGACCATCTCCTTCGCCGCCATCAGCGAGGGGATGGAATAGCCGGCGATCTCGTTGGCAACGCCGATGGCCGTTTCCATCAGCTGGTCATGCGCGACAAGGCGGGAGACAAGCCCGATCCGGTCGGCTTCCTCGGCGTCGATCATCCGCCCCGTGAGCACAAGGTCCATCGCCTTCGCCTTGCCGACAGCTTTCGTGAGGCGGATGGAGCCGCCCATGCCGGGCGTGACGCCGAGCTTGATCTCCGGCTGGCCGAACTTCGCCTTGTCGGAGGCGATGATCAGGTCGCACATCATGGCGAGCTCGCACCCCCCGCCGAGGGCGAAGCCGTTCACCGCCGCGATCACCGGCTTGCGGCAGGCCGCGAACCGGTCCCATTCGGCAAAATAGTCCTCGACATACATGTCGGAGAAGCTCTGCGGCTGCATCTCCTTGATGTCGGCGCCGGCGGCAAAGGCGCGCCCTGCCCCGGTCAGCACGCTGGCGGCGATTCCCTTGTCACGATCAATCGCGGCAAAGGCGCCGGCCACCTCGCGCATCACTTCCGCGTTCAGCGCATTGAGCGCGTCTGGCCGGCTGAGCGTGACAATGGCCACACGGCCCCTGGTTTCAACGGCAATCGTCTTGTAATCGGTCATCTGATTATCCCATCGTCGGAATGACAAAGGCCTGGTCGCCGATATCGCCTTCGGGCCAGCGCTGGGTCACGGTCTTGATCTTGGTCCAGAAGCGGATGCCTTCGGGGCCGTGCTGGTTGGTGTCGCCGAAGGCGGAACGTTTCCAGCCGCCGAAGGTGTGATAGGCGACCGGCACCGGGATCGGCACGTTGACGCCGACCATGCCGACATTGACCTGCGCGGCGAACTCGCGCGCGGCGCGGCCATTGGAGGTGAAGATCGCGCAGCCATTGCCATACTGATGGTTGGACGGCAGCGCGGCGGCCTCCTCCAGTGTCTCGGCGCGCACGACCTGAAGCACCGGGCCGAAGATCTCTTCCTTATAGGACTGCATCGCGGGCTTTACCTCATCAAACAACGTCGGGCCGATGAAATAGCCGCCCTCATTGCCCTGCAGCTTCAGGCCGCGCCCATCGAGCAGCAGCTTTGCGCCTTCATCGACGCCCATCTGGATATAGTTCTCGACCTTCGCCTTGTGCGCGGCCGAGACCACCGGGCCATAATGCGCCTCCCCGTCGGTGGAGACGCCGACCTTCAGGGCGCGGGCGGCGTCGATCATGCGCTCAACGAATTCGTCGCCGGTCTTCTTGCCGACGGTGACCGCTACAGGCAGCGCCATGCAGCGCTCGCCCGCCGAGCCGTAGGCGGCGCCGACGATGTCCTTCACCACCTGCTCCATGTTCGCATCGGGAAGGATCACGCCATGGTTCTTGGCCCCGCCCATCGCCTGCACGCGTTTGCCGTGCGCGGTGCCGGTCGAATAGACATACTGGGCGATGTCGGACGATCCGACGAAACTAACGGCCTTGATATCCGGATGCGTCAGGATCGCATCGACGGCTTCCTTGTCGCCGTTCACCACGTTGAGCACGCCCTTGGGCGCGCCGGCCTCGAGCATCAGCTCGGCAAGGCGCATCGGCACGGACGGATCCTTCTCCGACGGCTTCAGGATGAAGGTGTTGCCGCAGGCAATCGCCACGGCTGCCATCCAGCAGGGGATCATGGCGGGGAAGTTGAACGGGGTGATCCCCGCGCAGACGCCGAGCGGCTGGCGCATGGAATAGACATCGATCCCCGGCCCGGCGCCCTCGGTATAGTCGCCCTTCAGGAGATGCGGCACGCCGCAGGCAAACTCCACCACATCGAGGCCGCGCTGGATGTCGCCACGCGAGTCCGCGATCACCTTGCCATGTTCGGAGGAGAGGAGATGGGCGAGCTCGTCCATGTTCGCCTCGACGAGGCGTTTGAACTCGAACATCACCCGCGCGCGGCGCTGCGGGTTGGTGCTGGCCCAGGCCGGCAGGGCGGCCATGGCCGCGTCCACGGCGGCGCCCAGCTCGGCTTTGGTCGCCAGCGCAACGCGGGCCTGAACCTCGCCGGTATTGGGATTGTAGATGTCGCCGAAACGGCCGGACTTGCCGGCATGGGCAGCGCCATTGATGAAATGATGAACCTCGCGCACGCGGCGTTCCTCCTGTGGATATGTTACCCGCCGGCCAGGCGCATCGCGCCGGCGCCTTGCGGGCGCTGTCATGGCTGCGGGCTTGCCGCATTTTGTGCGCGCTTGCAAGGAAACGCCCCGCATTCCGCAAGGGGCAGGCGCGCCATCAGGCGCCGGCGGGAACCGTGAGGACATCGACCTCCGACAGGCGCAGCACTTCCTCGGCCACGCTGCCGAGAACAAAGCGCCGGATGCCGGTAAGCCCCTGGGTGCCGACAACGATCAGGTCGGCGCCTATGTCTTTGGCGACCGTACAGATCATCCGGCCAGTGGAGGCCTCGCTGACTTTCGGGATGTTGGCGGCCGCCCCGGCCCCGGTGCGGGTGTTGAACTCTGCCAACTTGCCTGCCGCAATCCGCCCCTGCTCCACGATGTAGGCATCTATGCCTGCGGTGGTTGTTCCTGCCCGCATCATCAGGGGGATTTCCGGGGTGTCGTAGATCGTCACCAGATGAATCAGACCGTCGGCGGCAAGTCCTGTTTTTTTGAGACCGGCCACGGCTTTTTCGGACGCTTCGGAAAAGTCGGTCGCCAGCATCACTTTCCGGTAAGGCTGCGGCGATGCAGCGACAGCCATCAGCACCGGCACAGGGCTCTGCCGGATGATTTTCTCTGCGGCGGTGCCCGAGAGAAAGTCTCGCACGCTGCTGCGTTTCGGCACGCCGACGACGACCAGGTCGGCGGATGTGTCGCGGGCGGTGTCGAGGATGAATGTGGATGGGTCACCGGTGCCGAGGCGCCAGCCAGCGCCGCTGGCGGCTGCTGCTTCCTCAAGCGCGCTGCGGCCCGTCTCACCGTCATCGCTGACATGAACGAGGGTCAGGTTGGCGCCGGTCTCTCCGGCGAGCTGTGCGGCGCGCGCGACCGCCTTTGCGCAGCGGCTGGAAAACTCTGTCGCGACCAGGATGTTGCGCAAGATCTGGGCCCATCCTCTCGAAAACGCTGCCGGGCGGCCGGAAAAGATGCAACCTGGCAGGGGCAGAGGGACTCGAACCCCCGACCTGCGGTTTTGGAGACCGCCGCTCTACCAACTGAGCTATACCCCTTTGAGGTCTGAAGGCATTTGCCCCAACTCTCGCCGGGCTGCAAGCCTGCGCCTGACAAAGTCATTGGGGGCAAGGCGGGCTTTTTCCTTCCGCAAAGAAAACGGGCGGCAGTGGCCTGCCGCCCGCTTCGCTTCTGCACCTTGGCAGATGACTTACTTCTTGATGGCGGAGACGACGCCGGCGCCGACGGTGCGGCCGCCCTCGCGGATGGCGAAGCGCAGGCC
>CAYQRX010000198.1:0-6341 GCA_964419865.1 uncultured Hyphomonas sp.
ATTTTGGCAAGTCGGTGAACCCGATGCCGGGCTCTAACATTCCGCTTGCCGCGCTCGGCACCTTTATCCTCTGGTTCGGCTGGTTCGGCTTCAACGGCGCCTCCGAGCTGGCGGCTGGCACCGCTGAAAGCATCAACAATGTCTCGAAGATCTTCGCCAACACCAACATGGCCGCGGTCGGCGGCGTGCTGGGCGCGCTGATCCTCACCGGCGTGCTCTATAAGGGCAAGATCGACGCCACCCTGGTCTTCAACGGCGCCATCGGCGGCCTCGTCTCGATCACCGCCGAGCCGCTTGCCCCGTCCATGGGCCTGTCGGTCCTGATCGGTGCGGTCGGCGGCGTCCTCGTGGTGCTCACCGTTCCGCTGCTCGACAAATTCCGGATCGACGATGTGGTCGGCGCCATCCCGGCTCACCTCGTCTGCGGCATCTGGGGCACCATGATCGTCCCGCTGTCGAATGGCGACGCATCCTATCTCAGCCAGTTCGTCGGCATCCTTGTCGTCGCGGTCTGGGTATCGCTCGCATCGGCCATCGTCTGGTACGCCCTGAAGTTCACCCTCGGTGTGCGCCCCAGCGAAGAGGAAGAGGAGCTTGGCCTCGACCGGGCAGAGATCGGCCTCGAAGCCTATCCGGAATTCGCCAACCGCTAGAGGCCCGCGAATTCCACAGATATCCGGCCCCGGCGGAGCGATCCGCCGGGGCTGTTAATTTTCCGCCCCTTGTTGAAAACCCTTCGGCAATTGCGGTTTCCGGGAAATTTCACACAGTTCGTTTGCCGGGCGTTAAGCCTAACGGGCGATAGCTAGGGGCTCGCACCATTTACCAGCGGAGCGCCTTCCAAGATGACAGATTACACCCGCCGCGACTCAGACCTCCGCACGGTAAGCGACCCTGTCTGGAGGATTCTGACCGGCGCCGCCGCCTTTGGCGCCGGCGTGTTCGTCTGCGGCAGCGTGGGCTCTTATGTCGCCACCGATCCCAGCTGGAATGCGGCGACCGGCGCCGAGGTGCAGAACCTGTTCGGCTCGTCCGGCGCGATCTTCGCAGACCTTGCCCGCCAGACCTTCGGCTGGTCGGGCTGGATTGCCGGTCTGGCCCTGATGATCGGCGGCGCGATGCGCGCCGTCCTCGTCGGGCGCCCGCGCGTGCGCCGCTGGATGCTCGGCGCACTGGCCGTGCCGCTCTCGGCAGCCTGTTTCGCCGCCTGGCCGGTGCCGGAATCCTGGCCGCTCAGCGCCGGGCTCGGCGGCATGGCGGGCGATGGGATCTTCAATCTGTCCGTCCTGCCGTTCCGCGCCCTGATGCTGCCCTCGCCGCAGACCTGGGCCGGCGTCCTGCTCGGCAGCCTTGCGGTCTGGGCCGCCCTCAGCGCCATGGGCTTCGGCCGGCGCGATGCCCAGCTCCTTCAGGAGACGGCCGCGCGCGGCGGCCTCCATGCCGCCCAGCAGGCGCGCGGGGCAGGGGGTCTGCTGCTGCGCATCGGCCAGAAGATCGTCACCCGCGGCCAGCCGGCGCTCGCCCATGATACCATCAATACCCGCGAGGAACGCACCCTCATCATCAAGGGCGATGACGACTATGCGCCCGCTTCCCGCTATCTGCCGGCCGATGAGGATGACGAGGATTACGACTACGCCCGCGCCGAGGATGACGAGCGCTGGGAAGACGAGGACGAGGACGCCGACGGCTATGACGCCGCCAATGATGAGGATGACGAGCCGGCCCGCCCGCCGCGCTTCACCTTCTCGCGCCCGGCCAAGGCGCCGCGGTCCGGCGCCATTCCGAAGGTTGCCCAGCCCGAACGCCGCCGTGTCTCGACCCGGCTGCCCTCCATCGACCTTCTCCAGGAACCCGAGGAACGCCAGGAAACCATCGACGAGGACGCCCTCATCGCCAAGGCCGCGCGTCTGTCCGAAGTCCTCAAGGAGTTCGGCATCCGTGGACGGATCAAGGAAGTGCGTCCCGGCCCGGTGATCACCCTGTTCGAGATGGAGCCGGCCCCCGGCGTCAAATCCTCGCGCGTCATCTCGCTCGCCGACGACATCGCCCGCTCGATGAGCGCGGTCTCGGCCCGCGTCGCGGTCGTGCCGGGCAAGAACGCCATCGGCATCGAACTGCCGAATGAGGAGCGCGACACCGTCTGGCTGCGCTCGCTGCTCCAGGCCGAAGCCTATACCGCTAACCGTGCCAGCCTGCCGATGGCGCTCGGCGAGGATATCGGCGGCGTCCCCACCGTGGTCGATCTCGCCAAGATGCCCCACCTCCTGATCGCCGGCACCACCGGCTCGGGCAAATCGGTCGGCGTCAATGCGATGATCCTGTCGCTGCTCTACCGTCACACGCCGGAACAGTGCCGCTTCATCATGATCGACCCGAAGAAGCTCGAACTCTCCGTCTACGAAGGCATTCCGCACCTGCTCGCCCCGGTCGTCACCGAGGCGGACAAGGCCGTCAATGCGCTGAAATGGACGGTGCGCGAGATGGAAAGCCGCTATGAGCTGATGTCGAAAGCGGGCGTTCGCAACCTGGCTGGCTATAATGAGAAGGCCGCGAAATACCGCGCCGCCGGCGAGGAGATGAGCCGCAAGGTGCCGACCGGCTTCGACGAGCGCGGGAAGCAGGTCTATGAGACCGAAATTCTCCCTACGGATCATATTCCGAATATCGTCGTCGTCATCGACGAGATGGCGGACCTGATGCTGGTTGCGGGCAAGGAAGTGGAAAGCTGCGTCCAGCGCCTCGCCCAGATGGCGCGTGCTGCCGGCATCCACCTGATCACCGCCACCCAGCGTCCGTCCGTGGACGTCATCACCGGCACGATCAAGGCCAACTTCCCGACCCGTATCTCCTATATGGTGACCAACAAGGTCGACAGCCGCACGATCCTGAATGAGCAGGGCGCCGAACAGCTGCTCGGCATGGGCGACCTTCTCTACCAGGCGCCCGGCAAGAAATCCCAGCGCCTGCACGGCCCCTTCGTCTCTGACGAAGATGTCGGCGCCGTGGCTGACTGGCTGCGCGAACAGGGTGAGCCGGACTATGTCATGGATATTCTCGAGGCGCCCGATGACGGCTCCACGGGCTCGGCCGTGATGGACGCCATCCTCGGCACCGGCGGCGGCGATGAGGATGAAGGCCTGTTCGCCCAGGCCGTCCAGATCGTCGTGCGCGATCAGCGCGCCTCCACCTCCTATCTCCAGCGCCGCCTCAAGGTCGGCTACAACAAGGCCGCAGGCCTGATCGACCGGCTGGAAGAAGAAGGTGTCATCTCCGCGCCCAACCATGCCGGCAAACGCGAAGTCCTCGCCGGCGGCAAGCAGAGCGCGGCCTAACGCTTCTCCAGAGCTTTGGTGGGTCCAAAGAAGGGCTCCCGACCCTCCGGAGAAGAGGGCGGGGGCCTGATACAATTGGGATTGTTAGCCCATCGGATAAAGTATCTCCCGCGACACCGCATCGCAGGCCTTCATCACATCCGGCGGCAGAACCAGATCGGCCGCTGCCAGAATGTCCGCCAGCTGATCGAATCTCGACACACCGACAATCGTCGAGGCGACGAAATCATGCTGTTTCGACCAGGCCGTCGCCAGCGTCACCGGGCTCATTCCCGCCTGTTCCGCGATCTCCATATAGCGCTCGGTTGCGGCCAGGGATCTGTCGTTGACGAAACGCTGCGCCATCACCGTATGGCGCCCGCCGCGGCCGGCATAGGCGGAGAAACGCGCGCCTTCCGGAAACGCGCCGCCCTGATACTTGCCAGAAAGCACGCCGCCCGCGAGCGGTGAGTAGGGGATGAGGCTCACGCCCTCGCGCTGGCAGATTTTCGACAGCGCATCCTCGAACCGGCGATTGTTGAGCGAGAAATTGTTCTGGATCGTCTGATAACGGACGGTGCCGAGCCGGCTCGAGGCCTCAAGCGATTTCATCAGCCCCCAAGCGTCCTCATTCGAGCAGCCGACGATCCGGACATACCCCTCGCGGACCAACTCATCGAGCGTCTCCATCGTCTCGTCGAAAGGCGTACCATGGTCGGGCCAATGGGTCTGGTAGAGGTCGATGTAATCGGTCTGCAGCCGCGTCAGGCTCGCCTCGACGGCGCGGCGGATATTGTGCCGGTCGAGCGCCGTCATCTCGCCGCGCTGCGCGCCCTTGATCCAGCCATGCGAGGGCCCGCAAACCTTGGTGGCCAGGATGATCCGGTCGCGCTCCTTGGTCTTCATCCAGCGCCCGAAGATCTCCTCGGTCAGCCCGCCATACTTGATGTCGGGCGGGACGGGATAATTCTCGGCGGTGTCGTAGAAATTGATGCCGGCATCATAGCTCGCATCGAGGATGCGGAAGGCTTCGGCTTCATCGGTCTGGGTGCCGAAGGTCATCGTCCCCATGCAGATATCGGACACATAGATGGCGCTTTTGCCAAGACGGCGGTGTTGCATGTCGCTTGCTCCCGGGAGGTTTTCTGCGCCACCTTATTCGCCGCCGCACCGCGTTACCAGCCACCGGCCAATGCCGGCCGTGCCCTTCCCTTGAGGAAAGCTCAATCAGGCTTAAGCAAAATCCGGGTGGCGGAGTTTTACGGGCAGGCATATAGCGCGCTTCATGAGTCCTGCCCTGCGCCTAGGTTTCCCCGCCGCCCTTCTGGCTTACCTGATCTGGGGAAGCCTGCCGCTGTATATCCGCGCAATGCAGCATGTCGGCGCGCTGGAGCTTCTGGCGCACCGCATCCTCTGGTCGGTACCCACCGCGATTCTGTTCATTGCGGTTGCCGCGAACTGGCGCGATGTGCGCGCCGCCTTCAGCGGCAGCAACATCAAATGGCTGACCGTCTCCGGCCTGCTGATCGGGGCGAACTGGGCGATCTATATCTGGGCGGTCAATGCCGGGCGGACGATGGAAGCCTCGCTCGGCTATTATATCAATCCGCTGGTCAATGTGCTCTTCGGCATGCTGATCTTCTCGGAGAAGCTGCGGATCGCCCAATGGGTCGCCGTTGCAATTGCGGCCGCCGGGGTCGGCGTCATGACCCTGGCCTTCGGCGCGGTGCCTTGGGTGGCGCTGGCGCTGTGCATGAGCTTCGCCTGCTATTCGGTGATCCGGAAGAAAGTCGCCATCGACAGCCGCGCCGGCTTTCTGGTCGAGGTCGCCCTGCTGGCACCGGTTGCGCTCCTCTGGCTCACCTGGTTTGCAACGACCCAGCCAGACGGGCGGTGGCTGGCCGGCGGCGGCTGGGACATTCCGCTCCTGATGGCGGCCGGACCGATCACGGCGGTGCCGCTGATCCTGTTCGCGCTCGCTGCCAAACGCCTGCGCTTCTCCACCATCGGGATGATGCAGTATATCGGCCCGACCATTCAGTTCCTGATTGCGGTCGTGGTTTTCCGCGAACCTTTCGGCTCGGTCCATGCGGCCGCCTTTGGCTGTATCTGGCTGGCGCTGGTCATCTTCACTGCCGACAGCCTGATGGGTGATGCCAAGGCGCGGCGTCTCGCGCGCACGGCGCGGCCGGCCTGAGGCAAAAGAAAAGCGGTGGCCCGAAGGACACCGCTTCAAGTCTGTTTGCATGATGGAACAAGCGGCACACCTGCTCCGATCCTGTAGCAGCAACTATTGTGCCAGCGATTCTTCAGAGACAGCCGTAAACCGCTTCTATGAGCCGCGCCGGGCGCGGATCGCCGACCAGCGTGGCCGCCTGGCGGTTCATCACATAGGCGGCGGCAAGCTCCCGGGCCGGATCGGCAATCGCCATGGATCCGCCCCAGCCGGAATGGCCGAGCGTGTCCGGATTTGGTCCGAACTTGCCGTGATTGTTGATCATGATGCCCGCGCCGAAGCGCGTATCGAAGGGCAGGACCAGGTCTGGCCCGTCGGTACGCGGGCGGATCAGGGCCTCGAAGGTCTCGCGCCGGAGCCAGTCCTTGCCGGCGATGCGCCCGCCCGTCGCATAGGCCTCGTAAAGGCTGGCCACGCCGAGCGCCGTGCCATGGCCATTGGCGGAGGGAATCTCGATTTCCCGCCAGGCCCGCCCGCCGCGATCCGGTGACGACCATTTCGAGACAAAGGCGGCGCGGCGCGGCGGCGTGAGATTGCCCAGCGGGGCGAGCGCGCGCGGGCGCAGCATATCGGCGACGCGGGGCTCGTCCTCTTCCGGCAGGCCGATCTGAAAGTCGATACTGGCCGGGCCGCAGATGTCTTCTTTCAGGATTTTGCCCACCGTGCGCCCGGTAATGCGCCGGACAATCTCGCCCAGCATGTAGCCCCAGGTCAGCGGATGATAGCCATGCGCGCTGCCCGGCGGCCACATCGGGGGCAGGGCGGCGATGGCGGCGGCGCAGGCGGGCGGG
>CAYQRX010000199.1:0-6327 GCA_964419865.1 uncultured Hyphomonas sp.
GCGGCCGCCGTCAGATATTCGGTGTCGACCGCCGGCACCGCCCCCTGGCGCGACAGGATATGTTCGAGATCCAGGCGGATCTCCTCGGCCACCGCCTGCATCTCCGGCGTATCGACGCGCACGCCGATCAGCGCGAAATGCGGCGCCCCGCAGGCGATCGCCTCTTCATTCTCCCGGGCAATGAAGCTGAAATAGGCCCGGTAGGCATGCTCCATATAGTCCTCGATCCCCGTCGCGCGGGCGCGCACATCGGCCAGATGGCTGCGGAACCGGTGCGTCGAATCTTCAGAAATCGCCTGAAAGACTTCTTCTTTCGACTTGAAATAATTGTAGAAAGTGCCCGAAGCGAGTTCGGTCTCCCGGATGATGTCGCGCACCGTCGTCGCCTCGAAGCCGATCCGCGCGAACACCCGCCGCCCCGCCTGCAGAATCGCCCGGCGGTTTGCCGCCTTGGTGCTGGCGCGCTTGCCGGACGCGAGCGTTGTCGAAGAAGTGTCGGCCATGAGTTATCCCTGATTTGCCCCGCACGCATACTGCGCCCGGCGTCATCAGGCGTCAACTTTGCAAATCTCAGGCCTGCCATGCACCGGTTTCAGCGGATCTCATCGGGCGGGCGGCCCGGACGGCTCTTATAGCCGGGGATCGACCAGCCGAACTTCATCGCCCCGCCGCGGATGGCAAAGGCCACCACCGCCGCCGGCACCGCCGCCATCATCACCGGCAGGCCCGCCAGGTGCAGCCCGGTATAGGCCGCCGCGCCCGCAAGCGCCGCCGTGATATAGATTTCCGGGCGCAGCAGGATGCAGGGCTCACCCGCCAGCTGGTCGCGCAGGATGCCGCCGAAACTCGCCGTGATCACGCCCATCACCACCGCGATCACCGGTGAGCCGGTCACGCTGAGCGCCTTCCACGCCCCGAACACGCAATAGGCCGCCAGCCCCAGCGCATCGAGCCAGAGCAGGAGCTTGAAGCGGGATTCGAACAGGTGCGCGGTGAAATACACGATGACGGCCGTCACCACACAGATCAGCAGATAGTCGTGATTGACGATCCAGAACACCGGCACATCCAGGATCAGGTCGCGCACCGTGCCCCCGCCCACCCCGGTAAAGGCGGCAAAGAACAGGAAGCCGATGATATCGAGCTGCTTGCGCGACGCCGCCAGCGCCCCGGTCGCCGCAAACACGGCAATGCCTGCATAATCGAGAAAAAGAATAGGGGTCATCCGGCCCTCCCTGTCTGGGGCTCAGGCATGAGCGAGGCCGAGGCGGGCGTCAATGCGGGCCTCTCAAAGCCCCTTCTCCCCTGATCTTCGCAAGCCCGGAGGGAGAGTGGAGAAGAAGGGCGGACCGGCGTCACCGCGCCGCGCCCATCCCCTCCGCCTGCTGAGCATCCTGTTTCAGCCGGCGGCGGACCGAGAGAATTATCCCGAACACCACCCGTATCAGGATCAGCAGGAACACGCCGAGCAGCGGCTCGTCCGAATTGAAGGCGAAGGCAGCGCCGAGGATGATCGCCATATGCAGGGTGATGATCCGGCCATAGGGCCGCGCCATCTCCTCTCCGGGCGAGACGCGCCGGATGTCGCCGCCCCCGACAAAATCTACCAGATAGACGGCGACATTCACGGTCATGATCGCGCCGAGAAACCAGAGCATATAGGCCCCGGTGCCTAGCGCCCAGCTGACAAGGCTGGCCGGCGAGGGCAGCCCCATATCGGGATCGGCAAAGGCCGCAAGGAAGACCCCGTGCCCCCAGCAGAAGGCGCCGTAGTGAACGCAGAAGAAAGGGACCAGGAAGAATACCCCCGCCCCGGCCAGGCTGCCCCCGCCCAGCTGGGCAAGTCCGGCGCCGATCATCCGCGCGGCGGTAAACAGGCCGATGACGAGATTTTCCAGCCAGTAGAGCGCCACCAGCGGCGTTGCGCCCCAGCCGAAATGGAGGATCGCGACCAGCGGCAGAAGGTCCACCGCCAGATTGGCCCAGGCCAGCGGGTCGCGATAGGCCCGCGCAAGCAGCGCCGGCGTGAACGTCTTCACCATGTCCCCTCCCCCCCGCGGCTACGCGCTAATAGCCCGCCTCGGCCATCGGCAGATAGGCCGGAAAATCGAAAGGGTTGTGTGAGGTCAGGCCATAGGTGCCGCGCGGATTGTCGAGACGGCCGGTCAGGATCTCATAATGCAGGTGCGGTGCGGTCGCATTGCCCGTCGCGCCCATCTGGCCGAGATGATAGCCGAAGCCGACCGTCTGGCCGGGCGAGATGCCATGGGCGAGCGAGTCGAGATGCGCATAGCGGGTGAACACCCCGTGGCCATGATCGATCACCACCGTCAGCCCGTAACCCGACGCATAGCGCGCCTCGACGATCCGCCCCGGCGCGGCCGAATAGACCGGCCCCGGCGGCCGGCTCGTCAGGTCGATGCCATCATGCCCGCGCCCATCGCGCAGACCATGGCCGGAGGACAGGCAGACATCATTCACCGGCGCGGTCGCCAGCACGATGCCGAAGGCAACGATGACCGGCTTGTAGTCGACCACCCAGCGCTCGGAATCGATCGGCGGCGCATTCGACACGCGCATACCCGGGCAGGCGCGCAGATAGGCGTTCGGCTGGAACGGGCCCTGCGGCGGATTGCGGATGTCGCCCGGCGGACCGTAATCGACTGGCGGCAGTCTCAGGATCGCCTGGGAGGGACGGGCACCCCCGGATGCACAGGCCGCCAGCAGGATCGCGCCGGCCAGGGCGGCGAGGAGCCCGCCTGCCCTCACGCGCTGACCTTCGCCCGTTTCGCCCCGCGCTCGATCTCTTTCATCAGGTCCCTGCAATAAAGATTGAAGTCCACCTGCATGCGGTGGCGCGGGCTGTCATAGAAATGGCCGAGATGGGCCTGTTCATCTTCGCGCGTAATCCGCTCCATCTCGTCCTTCGAGGGGAAAGCATACCGCCCTTGCAACGCGGCGGCCACCAGTTTGGACTGCTGTTCGGCAAAGTTCACAAGCGTCGGCAGCGGCTGGGCCAGGCCGAGGAAGAACAGCGTCTCGCGCCCCGGCTGCACCATCCGCTTGTAGAGGGGGAAGACATTGTCCTTCGGCGTCAGCTCGTCCTGTTTGAAGAAGGGGAAGGTCGTGTTGTATCCGGTCGCCCAGACAATCGCATCGATCTTCTCGCGCGTGCCGTCGGTGAAGACGACGCCGTCCCCGTCCAGGCGCTCGATGCCGGGTTTCGGCGTAATGTCGCCGCAGCCGACGCGCGTCAGGAACTCGCCGGAGACCGAAGGATGCCCTTCCAGCGGCTCATGATCCGGCTTCGGCAGGCCGTAATCCTCCATATTGCCGATGGTCTTCTTGATCTTCGCCTTGGCCAGCGCCCGCCCGATTTTCGACGGCATCCAGGCCGGCAGCACCGCCTTGTCGGCGGGCGTGCCGTCCATGTATTTCGGCAGCACCCAGACGCCGCGGCGCATCGAGATGAACAGCTTCTCGGCAATCGGGCGCTGGGACAGTTCAGAGGAAATATCCATGGCCGAATTGCCGGCCCCGACGATCATCACCCGCTTGCCGCGGAAATCGTAAGGCTCAAACGGGTCGCGGTAATGGTGCGAGTGGACCTGGTAGCCATGAAACTCGCCCGGATATTTCGGCGTGCGCGCATCCCAGTGGTGGCCATTGGCCACGCAGACGGCGTCATAGTCGCGCGTCTCGCCGGTCGACAGCGTCACCCGATAGCGCCCGCCGGGCAGGTCGGCGACATCGGTCACCGATGTGTTGAAAGTGATCGTCTCGCGCAGGCCGAAATGATCCACATAGTCGTGGAAATACTGCAGGAGCTGGGCATGATGCGGAAAGTCCGGCCAATCCTCCGGCACCGGGTAGTCCTCAAAGGCGAGGCGCCATTTCGACGTGTCGATATGCAGCGACTGGTAACAGGACGAGACCCCGTTGGGATTGTTGTAATACCAGTTGCCGCCGATATTGTCCGACTTTTCAAAGCAGTCATAGGGCAAACCGGCATCCTTCAGCCGCTTGGCCATGGTGAAACCGGAGCAGCCGGCCCCGATGATGCAGGTCTTCGGCTTTGCCGCAGCGTCAAAAGCCATGAGGGCGTCTCCTTACCTAGCGTACGCTATCGTTTCCCGTTTCTTTGATGTTTCGGTGATGTTATCTGGCGGGAAAGGAGCGTCAAATCCCGACGCTGGGTAAGCCACGCATGAGTGATAACAATTCCGATAGCGGCCAGGTCGCGCGCATGATGCGCGACCATGTCGAGTTCATGAACAGCGTCGTGCCCTGGGGCAATGAGGTCGGCTTTCAGGTAAGCCGGGTTGAGCGCGGCCATGTCTGGGGCCTGCAGCCCTGGTCGGAGAAACTGGTGGGCGATCCGCAGACCGGCGTCATCCATGGCGGCGTCATCACCACCTTCCTCGATAATCTCTCCGGCATGGCCTGTACGGCCGCGATGACGGAGCTGCGCTTCGTCGCCACGATCGACCTGCGCATCGACTATATGCGCCCCGCCAGCAAGGGCCTCGACATCATCGGCGAGGCGGAGTGCTATCATCTGACCCGCACCGTCTGCTTCACCCGCGCCTGGGCCTATCACGAGACGCGGGACCGGCTGATCGCGACCGCGGCCGGCACCTTCGCCATCAACAAGCCGCGCTTCGGCGGCGGGAAGAAAAAGTCATGAACCCGGAGCTGACCAATCCGCGCGCGGACGATGTGCAGGCCGCGCTCGCACACATCCCCTTTGCCCGCACACTCGGCATGCGCTGCGAAATTCTCGGTGACGAGATGACCGCCATCCTGCCCTTCCAGGAAAAGCTGATCGGCAATGTCGCCATCCGCGCGCTGCACGGCGGGGCAATTGCCTCCTTCCTTGAAGTAACGGCGATGCTTCAGGTCTTCCTCGTCTCCGACATGCCGCGCCCGCCGCGGCCGATGAACATTACCATCGACTATCTGCGCCAGGGCCGCGCCAAGGATCTGTATGCCCGCGCCTATGTGCTGAAGATGGGCCGGCGCATGGCCTCGGTCCGCGCCGAGGCCTGGCAGGAAAACCGCGCCGACCCCGTCACCGCCATCATGGCGCATTTCATGGTGGCAGCGGAGTAAGCCCTCAATTCACGGGCCCCGTCACCCGTTCGATCGGCAGCCGGTAATGGCGCGCACAGAACTGGCAGTCGATGGCGAGGCTGCCATCGGGCTCGACCAGGTCGCGCAGGGATTCTTCCGGCATCGCCCGCAGCGTCGCCACCAGGCGGTCCTCATTGCAGGTGCAGTGATCGGCAACCGGCACGCCGGCCTCAATCCGGACGCCCTGCTCATGGAACAGGCGGAAGAGAAGGTCCGGCATCGGAAGGTTCGTGTCGGTCACTTCAGCCGGTGTCAGCGTTGCAAACAGCGCCTCCGCCTCACGCCAGGCTTCGGCCGTGTCGCCGCGCGTCTCATCGCCGGCGATGCGCTGCACCATCATGCCGCCGCCCGTCCAGGCGCCGGCCTCATCCTGCGTGACCGCCAGCCGTATGCGCGTCGGCACCTGCTCCGACATCAGATAATAGTCCTCCGCACACTGGGCGAGCGTTCCCTTGCCCAGCGGAACGATGCCCTGATAGGGCTGCAGGTCCGGATTGTCATGAATGAGGATCAGGCCGAGCCGGCCTGTGCGGCCGAACAGCTGTGGCATATGCGGCGCCTTGCCCTTGTTGATCCGGTCAAGGTTCTGCCAGCCTTCCTCGTCGAAACGGGCATAGCCCCGCACGCCGCCGCTGGTGGTATATTCACCGACCATCAGGCGCACCGGCCCGTCGCCTTCAGCCTGAACGAGAATCCGGCCCTCGAACTTCAGCGAAGCGCCGACGAGCGCGGCCAACAGCGCGGCTTCGCCGAGGATGCGGGCGAGGTGGGGCGGATAATCATGGCGGGCCAGGATCGGCGCGAGGCTGGCGGCGCCCATGCGAACGGCGCGCCCGCGCACAGGGCGGTCTTCGATCTGGAAACTGGTGGCAAAATCGCCGGTCATGTGGGCAGGCTGGGTCATATCATGGGATCGCGGGCTGCGGGCTGGTCTCAAGGCGCCCCATGTGGCAGCCGGGGGCCCGGATCGCAAGGGGGCCGGGGCGGCCGCGCGCAGCCGGGTTGCAAATGCACCGCCCGGTGGTACCAATTCCTGGTTGCATGCGGATTTCAGCAGGGAATCGGGGGACGGCATGTCAGTATCGCAGGAAAAGGAACCACGGACACCACCGCCGGGCCAGCGCGCCGGCATGCTGTCAGCGGTGCAGACCTGGGGGCTTTACCCGCTGGTCATGGGGCTCGCCTCGGACTTTC
>CAYQRX010000200.1:0-6311 GCA_964419865.1 uncultured Hyphomonas sp.
CTTCGAGCCCGGCCGCTGCATGGCACCGCTGCCGCGGGCCTGGACCTGGCTGTGCGGGCCCGGCCGTTGCCGATGCCGGGTTTCGTCGGCGATGCCGGCCGGATCCGGCAGATCCTGTTCAACCTGGTCGGCAATGCCCTGAAATTCACGGAGCGGGGCGGGGTCCTTGTGGATGTCGAGGCGGCTTCCGGTGGCCTCAATGTTCATGTCCGCGATACCGGCCCCGGCATCGCGCCGGCCGAACAGGCGCGCCAGTTCGATGCCTTCCGCCAGTCGGGGACGGGCGACGCTTACCGTGAAGGCGGCGTCGGGCTCGGCCTTGCGATTGTGAAGCGCCTGACCGATCTGCTGGGCGGCGAGGTGCGTGTTAGCTCCGCGCCGGGGGCGGGGGCCAGTTTCAGCGTCTTTCTGCCGCTCGAGCGATCCGATCTGCCGCCAAGCGGCGCGCTGCCCCATATCGGCGGACGGGTCGTGCTGGCCGGCCTGCCGCCGGCGACCGCGTTGGCGCTCGCGGCCGGGCTTGAAGCGATGGGCGCGGCGGCGCTGCATGCCGATCTCGCCTCCGGGCGGATACCGGCGCGCGCCGATGTGCTGCTGATCGGGGCGGACCTGCCCGAGGCGATGGTGTCGGCGCTGGCCTCGAAAGGCCCGGCGCTGGTCGTGCTGCGGCCCGAGGATCGCGGCGCGATTGGCCGTTTCCGCGCGCTCGGATGTGCGGGCTGGCTGGTGCGGCCCTTGCGGATGTCGTCGGTGGCCGAACAGATCCGGCTCGCGCGGTCGGGCGCGGGGGCGGCCGACGAAGCCGAACCGGCTGCAGGGTCCGGCCGGGTGCTGATTGCAGATGACAATCCGGTAAACGCGCTGATTGCACGGCGCGCCTTGGAATCGGCCGGATTTACCGTCACAGTCGCCGCCACGGGCAGCGAAGCACTTGAAGCTGCCGAAGGGATGGAGCCTGACCTGGTGCTGATGGATCTGCGCATGCCGGTGATGGATGGATTCGAGGCGATGCGCCGTCTTCGGGCGGATGGATTTGCCGCGCCGATCATCGCTGTTTCCGCTGAAATCAATCCTGATATCGAGCGCCGGGCGCGTGACGCCGGGGCGACCGGCGTGGCGGCCAAACCGCTCGACGCAGAGGGGCTGCGCAGCCTGGCGCTGCGCTGGACCGGGCGCGCCGGTACCGTGGCGGGCGCTGCATGAGCGAGGTGGCGGCTGCGCCTGAGGCGGCGGACAAGACACCGCGTTTTATCCGCGCGATGCGGGCGCTGCGCGACCGGCGCATGGCGGCGATGTTCCTCCTGGCGCTCGCTGCAGGCCTGCCTTACGGCGCCGTGCTCGGAACACTGAATGCCTGGCTGACAACGGAAGGCATTACCCCCTCGGAGATCGGCGTCCTGGCGCTCGTTACCATCGGGTATGCCTTCAAATTCCTCTGGTCGCCGGCCTTCCAGAAACCGGCGCATCCGTTCCCTTTCCTCGGCCCACGGCGCACCTGGCTGCTAAGCCTGCAGCTGCTGATAGCAGCGCTTCTCTTTCTGCTCGCCTTCTCGAACCCCGGCAAGAATATCGGGCTTGTGGCCTTCATCGCCCTGTTCGCGGCGCTTGCCTCGGCGACGCACGATATCGTGCTGGACGCCTGGCGGATCGAAGTGGCGCGGACGGAGGAAGACAAGGACCTGATGGCCGCGCTCTATCAGTTCGGCTACCGGATCGCGGTCTTCATCACCGGGTTCGTCGCGCTGCTGATGGCCGAATTTTACGGCTGGGTGGCGGTCTATGTGATGATTGCGCTGGTGATGGTGGTGTCGATGGCCGGCACATTCCTGGCACCGGAGCCCGAAGCGGCCGATGTCAGGCAGGGCGTCCGGCTCAGCTTCGAACCGGGTGTGCCGGCGCGGGAGCGCAGCTTTGCCGCCCTGTTGGTGGGTGGGGGCTGGATCGCGGCTTTCCTGATGATCGCCTATTTCGTCATTGCCTCCTTCACGCAGGTGCCGCCGCCCAGAGGCGGCGCCTTCGTCACCAACCAGGGCCCGTGGATCATCGGCCTGACCGTTATCCTGCCCGCCCTCGGCGCGCTTGTCCTGCTCATGCGTCACGGAAGCACCGCCGGCGAGGTGCCGGCCGCGCCGCAAGGCGAAGTCCTGGGAACCCGCATCCTGCGCGTCGTGTTCCGGTCGATCTTCGATCCGCTGATGGACCTGATCAGCCGGCTGCGCTGGGGCGCGCTGCTGGTTCTGCTGCTGGCGCTGACTTACCGGTTCACGGACCAGGTCTGGGGCTCGTTTGCCTACCCGTTCTATCTCGATGACCGGTTCGGCGCGTTGCACCACACGATGGCGGATGTTGCCGTCGCTTCAAAATTCTTCGGTGTCCTGATGACCATCGCCGGCGCAGCCATCGGCGCGGTTGTCATCGGTCTGGTCGGTCGGATGCCCGTCCTGCTGATCGGGGCGATCCTTGCGGCGGCAACGAACCTTCTCTTTGCCGACCTGTCGCGCGGCGGTATCAGCATTGATGCGTTCATGGAGTGGACCCGCCTTGCCGATCCGCTGCGGACGTTCGCCGGTTGGGCCGCTTCCATCTCGCCGGAAGGGCAGGGGGCAGAGGCCGGCCGACGCATGGCGCGGTTGATGCTGGCGATTGCCGGGGAGAACCTTGCCGGCGGCTTTGCAAGCGTGGCGATTGTCGCCTATCTCACCTCGGTCGTCAGCCCGCGCTTTGCGGCGGTGCAATACGCACTGCTCGGTTCACTGACGATGCTGATCGGCACGCTGGGGCGGCCCTGGCTCGGCGGCCTGATCGAAAGCCACGGCTACTACACTGTCTTTATCGTCACCTTCTGGCTGGGCGGGGTGGCGGTCGCGCTCTGTATCATCGAGTGGATCAGGCAGGCGCGCCTGCGCCCGCCGCCGGAGGCCGAAGCGGTGACCGGCTGAGCCGGGGCGCGCGTCAGGGCGTTTCGCAGGTGTCCATGTCGTACGCCGCCAGCGTCGCCAGGTCGACGATATCGCCGACCGTCGCGCCCAGCGAGGCGATCTGAACCGGCTTTTCCAGACCGAGCAGCATCGGCCCGATAACGGTCGCGCGGCTCATGGCTTCGAGAAGGTTGGTTGCGATCGAGGCGGAATGGATCGCCGGCATGACCAGCACATTCGCCGGTCCGCTCAGCCGCGAGAAGGGGTAGAGCAGCTTGTGATTCGGATTGAGCGCCACATCGGCGTTCATGTCGCCCTCATACTCGAAATCGATCCCGTCCATCCTGTCCAGCAGCGCGACGGCCTCGCGCACCTTGTCGCCGCGCTCGCCCATCGGATTACCGAAATTGGAATAGGACAGGAAAGCGACCCGCGGGGTGAAGCCGAGGCTGCGCACGGATCGGGCTGCTTCCAGCGCGATCCGGGCGAGGGTCGTCCCGTCGGGCAGTTCGTTGACGCTGGTATCGGCGATGAAGATGGTCTTGCCGAGATTGATCACCATCGACATGCCGATCACCGCCTGGCCGGGGATCGGGTCGAGGACAAGCATCGCATCCTGCAGGGCCATGTCATAGGAGCGGGTGACGCCGGTAACCATGCCGTCCGCATCGCCGTTCTTGAGCATGCAGGAGCCGAAGACGTTGCGGTCCTGGTTGACCAGGCGCTGGACGTCGCGCTTCAGATAGCCTTGGCGCTGCAGGCGCTCATACAGGAAGTCGACATAGACCGGGTTCTTGTCCGACAGGCGCGCATTGATGATGTCCAGCGATCCGGCGGGAATGCCCATCTGCTCCATGGCGCGCTCGACCTGCGCTTCGCGGCCGATCAGGATGGGATGGCCAAGGCCCTGATTCTTGAAGCTGAAGGCCGCCCGCACGACGGCGGGTTCCTCGCCCTCGGCGAAGACGATCCGGCGCTGGAGTTCCTTGGCGCGGGCCTGGACATGCTGGACGAAGGCCGCGGCCGGATCGGCCCGGCGGGCGAGTGAGCGGCGATAGGCGTCCATGTCGGCAATCGGCTTGCGGGCAATGCCGGTGTCCATGGCGGCCTGGGCGACAAAGGGCGGCACGAAGCTGATGAGGCGCGGATCGAACGGGGTGGGGATGATATAGTCGCGCCCGAAGCTGGGGCGGGCGCCGTGATAGGCCGCGGCGACTTCGTCCGGCACATCCTCGCGGGCAAGCTCGGCGAGGGCGCGGGCGCAGGCGACTTTCATCTCCTCATTGATGCCGCGGGCGCGCACATCCAGCGCGCCGCGGAAGATGTATGGGAAGCCGAGGACATTGTTGACCTGGTTGGGATAGTCCGACCGGCCGGTGGCGATGATGGCATCGCTGCGGACGGATTTGATCTCTTCCGGCGTGATTTCCGGGTCGGGGTTGGCCATGGCGAAGATGATCGGGTTCTTGGCCATCGACTTGACCATCTCCGGCGTCACCGCCCCCTTGACCGAGAGGCCGAGGAAAACGTCCGCCCCGTCCATCGCTTCAGCCAGCGTGCGCTTCTTGGTCTTGACGGCGAAGGCGGACTTGAACTGGTCCATCTTCTCGGTGCGCCCTTCATAGACGACGCCGGCGGTGTCGCAGATGAGAATGTTTTCCGCCTTGACGCCGAGATGGCGGATAAGGCCCGCGACCGAGAGGCCCGCCGCGCCGGCGCCGGAGACGGCCACCTTCACGTCCTTCAGGGCGCGCCCCGTGATGTGGCAAGCATTGATGAGGCCGGCGGCGGCAATGATGGCGGTGCCGTGCTGGTCGTCATGGAAGACCGGAATGTCGAGTTCGTCGCGCAGGCGGCTCTCGATGATGAAACAGGCGGGGGAGGAGATGTCCTCGAGGTTGATGCCGCCCCAGGTCGCGCCGATATTGCGCACCGTGCGGATGAAATCCTCGACATCGGTGGTGTCGACCTCGACATCGAAGCTGTCGATATCGGCAAAGCGCTTGAACAGAACCGACTTGCCCTCCATCACGGGCTTCGACGCCATCGGGCCGAGATTGCCGAGGCCGAGGATGGCCGTGCCGTTGGAAATCACCGCGACGAGGTTTCCCTTGGACGTGTAGTCATACGCCTTGTCGGCGTTCTCCGCGATTGCGAGAACCGGGATAGCCACGCCCGGGCTGTAGGCCAGCGACAGGTCGCGCTGGGTGCCCATCGGCTTGGTCGGGATCATGGAAATCTTGCCGGAGGTCGGCTGGGAATGGAAATCAAGGGCTTCCTGATCGGTGAAGCTCGGGCGCTGCATGGTCATATCGGGGATCTGCCTGGGGACTTATCGTTTTTCTTGCCTGATTTCCGTCTAGGCCGTGCCGGGAGCCGTGCCAACAGTCAAATCGGCGCATGACCGCTCGCCGGCTTTGCGAATCTGCATGCGGCGGGCTAGCTTGCCGCGCCATGGCCGACACCGCCCGCCCCCCCGCATCTGCTGAACCGACGCCATTCATGGCGCAATACCTGTCGATCAAGGCAGACCATCCCGGCGCGCTCCTGTTCTTCCGCATGGGCGATTTCTATGAGCTGTTCTTCGAGGATGCCGTCGAGGCGGCACGGATTCTCGACATCACGCTGACAGCGCGCGGCGAGCATGACGGAAAGCCGATCCCGATGGCCGGCGTGCCCTATCATGCCGCCGAGGGCTATCTCGCCCGGCTGATCAAGGCGGGCTGCCGGGTGGCGGTGTGCGAGCAGATCGAGTCCCCCGCCGAGGCGAAGAAGCGCGGCTCGAAAGCTATCGTCCAGCGCGCCGTCGTGCGGATCGTGACACCGGGGACATTGACCGAGGACGCGCTGCTGCCCGCCCGGCAGGGACAGGCGCTGGCGGCGATTGCCTTTACCGGAGCCGGAGAGGTGGGCCTGGCCGTCTGCGATGTCTCGACGGGAGCATTTGATCTTGCCGCGGCCCCCGCAGGCCAGCTTGGCGAAGCACTGCTCGCCTGGCCGGTCAGCGAGCTGGTGGTGGCTGCCGAGGACGCGGACAGGCCGCCGGTTCGGGAGCTCCGCGAGTTTCTGCCGGCGGCGATGACGGAGCGGCCGGGCCGGGCGGCAACGGCCAAGTCCGGAGAGGCATTGCTGAAGGAGATTTTCGGCATTGCTGCGCTTGATGCGCTGGGCGATTTTTCGCGGGCGGAGCTGGCGGCGGTGGGCCTGCTTCTCGATTATGTGAAACTGACCCAGGCCGGCGCGCCGATCCGGCTGCGCGCACCGCGGCGGCCGGAAGCGGCCGGCAGTCTGCTGATCGATCCGGCGACACGGGCCAGCCTGGAAATCGACCGCAGCATCGGTGGGGGCCGGGACGGCACTTTGCTCGCTGCGATCGACCGTACCGTGACGGCC
>CAYQRX010000201.1:0-2018 GCA_964419865.1 uncultured Hyphomonas sp.
CGGCACCGAGAAGATGGAGAACTGGCTGATCGAGCTCGGCCTGCTCGAAGGCTCGCTCTGGGAGCCGGGCAACATCTCCCTCGTCCACCATTCGAACCAGGCCCTGCGCGCGCACAAGCTGTATGCGCGCGACAAGGACTATATCGTCAAGGACGGTCAGGTCATGCTGATCGACGAGTTCACCGGGCGCATGATGGAAGGCCGGCGCCTCTCCGAAGGCCTGCACCAGGCGATCGAAGCAAAAGAACGGGTCGATATCAAACCGGAAAACGTCACCCTCGCCTCGATTACCTTCCAGAATTATTTCCGCCTCTACAAGAAACTCGCCGGCATGACCGGCACAGCGCTGACCGAAGCGGACGAGTTCGCCGACATCTACAAGCTCGAAGTCATTGATCTGCCTACGAACAAGCCAGTGCGCCGGATTGACGATGACGACGTCGTCTATCGCTCAGCCAAGGCCAAGTATGCGGAGATTGTCAAAGAGGTGAAGGAGGCCCATGCGAAGGGCCAGCCGATACTCCTTGGCACCGCTTCGATCGAGAAGTCCGAACTGCTCTCCAGCCTGCTCAGCGCGCAGCGGATTCCGCACAAGGTTCTGAACGCGCGCCACCATGAGCAGGAAGCCTTCATCGTTGCCGATGCGGGTGTGCCGGGCGCCGTCACTGTCGCCACCAACATGGCCGGCCGGGGCACGGACATCCAGCTTGGCGGCAATTTCGACATGCGCCTCGAACAGGAACGCCTTGCCAAGGAAAAGGCGCTGGGGCGCGAGCTGTCGGAGGGCGAGCTCTCGCTTCTCAGTGCGCAGATAAAATCCGATATTGAAGTCAAGAAGAAGCAGGCGCTGGATGCCGGCGGGCTTTACGTTCTCGGCACAGAGCGCCATGAGAGCCGGCGGATCGACAACCAGCTTCGCGGCCGGACCGGCCGTCAGGGTGACCCCGGCAAATCCAAGTTCTACATCTCCATCGAAGATGATCTCATGCGCATCTTCGCGGCCGACCGCATGGACGCCGTCATGCGCCGCCTCGGCATCAAGGAGGATGAGGGCATAACCCATCCCTGGATGAACAAGGCGATGGAAACCTCACAGCGCAAGATCGAGGAGCGCAATTTCGAGATCCGGAAGAACGTCCTCAAATATGACGATGTGATCAACGATCAGCGCAAGGCGATCTTCGAACAGCGTATGGAGTTCCTGCGCTCGGATGATGTCTCCGAAGTCATTCTCGACATGCGCGAGACCGTTATCGACGCGCTCGTCGCCCGCACCATGCCGGAAAAGGCGTATGCGGAGCAGTGGGACATCGACGGCCTCGCCGAGGGCCTGGTTACCGATCTGGCGCTTGAGCTTCCCGTTCGGGAATGGGCCGCCGAGGAAGGCGTTGCCAATGAAGAGGTCGCCGGGCGCATTCGCGAGGCGGCCGAGAAGCATTATGCAGACCTGACCGCCCAGGTCGGCGACGCGCAGATGCGGCGTATCGAGAAACAGTTCCTCCTGCAGGTCCTGGATATGCGCTGGCGCGAACACCTGCAGCAGATCGATCAGCTGCGCTCGGTCATTCACCTGCGCTCCTATGGCCAGCGCGACCCGCTGAACGAATTCAAGCGCGAAGCCTTCAACCTGTTCGACGGTCTGCTGAACGAACTGCGCGCCACGGTGACCCGCTCGCTGATGCATATTCGCGTCCAGCAGGCGCCGCAGCAGCAGTCGGCGCAACGCCCGATGCCAGCCGCCGCGCCGGCCCGGCCCCTCACGCCGCCGCCGATGCGCGAAACCAAACTCGACCCGGACACCGGCATCAATGAGATGGACCCGTCCGACCGCACGGCCCCGCCCGGACCGCCTTTGCACCAGGCCGAGGATGACTGGTCGAACACCCCGCGCAACGCCCCCTGCCCCTGCGGCTCGGGCAAGAAGTACAAATACTGCCACGGCGCCATCGTTACCCAGAAAGCCTGATCCGGAAACGGCCTCGCCCGTTGGAGTTTTCGGGGCTTGCGTTGGAGTTTTT
>CAYQRX010000201.1:2118-6274 GCA_964419865.1 uncultured Hyphomonas sp.
CGTTGGAGTTTTTCAGGGCCGGTTTGGCGGCGCCATGCCTTTCGGAATTCCCCTCAGAGGCGAGTGCCTGTCCCGTGGATAAGTCCTACCCCGCCCGGCCCCGGCCGCCGCGCCGGGCGAGCCAGACCCCGCCGAGGATCAGCGCGAAGGCCAGCAGCGCGTTCCAGCTCTGGGTCTCGCGGAAGAAGGCCCAGCCGAGGACGGCCGAGACAATCGGGATTGAATAGCCGGTCAGCGACAGGAAGGTCGCCCCGGCGCGGGCCACGATGAACATGAACAGCGCCTGCCCGATGCCTGAAGGGCCAAGGCCGAGCGCGGCAATGGCGGCCCAGTGATGCCAGTCTGCCGAAACGCTCGCCGGATCTACGCTGAACGCCAGCGGCCAGGAGAGCACGGCGCCGACGCTGGCGAAGCCGGCAGCGAAGGCAATCGGGTGCATCTCCGGCGCGCCGCGCGCGATCAGGGTGCTGGAGGCATAGGCAAAAGTCGCCATGAGCAACAGGAACTGCGCCGTGACGCTGGCCGAACCGAAATGCATCACGGCCTCCGGCCCGAACAGGGCCACCACGCCGGCAAAACCGAGCAGGATGCCAATACCGGTATTCCGGGTCATGCGCTCTTCGGCAAACAGCAGCGTTGCCCCCAGTGTCACGAAAATCGGGGCTGCAGCCGTATAGAGCGCGGCCAGGCTGGAATCGACCGTCTCCTGCGCCGTCGTGATCAGGAAGAACGGAATCAGCGAGCCGGCCACCCCCATCGCGCCGATATAGGCCCAGCGGCGCCGGTCGCTGAGCGGCGGCAGGCGCTGGCCGGTTGCCAGCATCAGGCTCCAGAGCACCACCGCGCCAATCGTCAGCCGCCCCGGCAGCACCCATTCCGGCGGCAAGCCTTCGGCAACGTCCTTGCCGACGGCGACCCGCGTCAGGCCGTAGGCCCCCGCCCAGATCAGCGTCAGCAGGCCGAACAGCGCCCAGATCAGGGCCGGCCGGCCGCCTTCGGCCGGCTTGAGGCTCGCCTCTGCCATGTCATTGTTCCTCTTCGAGCTTCCCGGCCCTAGCACGGCTTTTGCAGGCGGCAAGGAAAGAATTCCCTGCCCGGCCCCTCGCGTCCAGATATCACACGGATGTGGGGTGGACGGGTGAGGCCCACCCAAGTAAAGGGGCGCAGACGCGAGACTACGCTCGCCCAAGAGGAGAAAAGAAGATGACCGTTCGTGTTGCAATCAATGGTTTTGGCCGCATCGGCCGCCTGGTTCTGCGCTCGATCATCGAACATGGACGCACCGATATCGAAGTGGTGGCCATCAATGATCTGGGGCCGGTCGAGACCAATGCCCACCTGCTGCGCTTTGACTCGGTGCATGGGCACTTCCCCGCTGAGGTGAAGGTTGATGGCGACAAGATCATCATCAATGGCAAGCCGATCCTCTGCACCGCCATCCGCGATCCCAAGGACCTGCCCCACCGCGAACTCGACGTCGATATCGCGCTCGAATGCACCGGCATTTTCACCAGCAAGGACAAGGCCTCGGCCCACCTCGCCGCCGGCGCCAAGCGCGTGCTCGTCTCCGCCCCGGCTGACGGCGCCGACCTGACGGTCGTCTACGGCGTCAACCATGACAAGCTGAAGAAGGACTTCACCGTCGTCTCCAACGCCTCCTGCACCACCAACTGCCTGGCCCCGGTTGCCCAGGTCCTGCACAAGGCCGTTGGCATCGAGAAAGGCATGATGACGACGATCCATTCGTACACGAATGACCAGCCCTCGCTCGACCAGATGCACAAGGACCTCTACCGGGCCCGTGCTGCCTCGCTGTCGATGATCCCGACCTCGACCGGCGCGGCCAAGGCTGTCGGCCTCGTGCTGCCGGAACTGAAGGGCAAGCTCGACGGTATCTCGGTGCGCGTGCCGACCCCGAACGTTTCGGTCGTCGACCTGAAATTCGTCGCCAAGAAGGCCACCACCGCCGAAGAGATCAACGCCGCCATCAAGGCCGCCGCGGATGCCGGCCCGCTGAAGGGCATCCTCGGCTATACGGACGTTCCGAACGTGTCGTCGGACTTCATCCATGACGACCGTTCCTCGATCTTCCACCTCGACCAGACCAAAGTGATGGACGGCAACTTCGTCTCGATCATGACCTGGTATGACAATGAGTGGGGCTTCTCGACGCGCATGGCCGATACGGCTGTCGCAATGGCGAAGCTGATCTGACCCCTTCTACGCCGCTCACCCCCGCACAGGCGGAGGCTGAGGGCGGCATGCGCAACCTCACGAGGTCCCCGCCTGCGCGGGGATGAGCGGAGCCCGAACATGGCCTTCAAACGCATCTCCGACGCAGGCAGTCTCACCGGCAAGGTCGCGCTGGTCCGTGTCGACTTCAACGTGCCGATGGAAAACGGCCTTGTAACGGATGACACGCGCCTGCGCGCGGCGGTCGACACGGTCCAGTCCCTGCGTACCGCCGGCGCCAAGGTCGCCCTGCTCGCCCATTTCGGTCGGCCGAAGGGCGAGCGCGTCGCGGAAATGAGCCTGGCCCCGATAGCCGGCGCCTTTGCACAGGTGCTTGGCGCCAATGTCAGCTTCATTGCCGATTGCAGGGGCGATCATGTGAAACAGGCGATTGCCGATCTGCCGCCGGCCGGCGTGATCCTCCTGGAAAACACCCGCTTCTACAAAGGCGAGGAAAAGGGTGACGCGGAACTCGCCAAAGAGATCGCGGCGCTCGGCGACCTCTATGTCAACGATGCCTTCTCCGCCGCCCACCGGCGTCATGTCTCGACGGCCGTGCTCGCAGACCTCCTGCCCGCCTATGCCGGGATCACGATGGAGGCCGAACTCGACGCCCTCGACAAGGCCCTCGGGCGCCCGGAGCGGCCGGTGATGGCAATTGTCGGCGGCGCGAAAGTCTCCTCCAAGATCGACCTGCTGAAGAACCTTGTTTCCAAGGTAGACATGCTCGCCATCGGCGGCGGCATGGCCAACACATTCCTCTTCGCGCGTGGCCACAGCGTCGGCAAGTCACTTTGCGAGCGCGATCTCATCGACACGGTCAAGGAGATCGAGGCGAATGCCAAAACTTCCGGCTGCGAAATTCTGCTGCCGCGCGATGTCGTCGCCGCAAAAGAGTTCAAGGCCCATGCCGATCACCGCATCTGCGGCCTGGAAGATGTTCGGGAAGACGAGATGATCCTCGATGCAGGCCCCGCTTCCGTCGCCCTGCTTACCGAGGCGATGGACAAGGCCAAGACCCTTGTCTGGAATGGTCCGCTCGGCGCGTTTGAGCTGGCACCCTTCGACATGGCCACCGTGGCTGCTGCGCGCGCGGCGGCCAGCCGGGCAAAGAAGGGCGAGCTGGTCGCCGTCGCCGGTGGCGGCGACACTGTCGCGGCCCTCAACCATGCTGGCGCAGCGGCCGACTTCACCTTCATCTCGACTGCCGGGGGCGCCTTCCTGGAATGGATGGAAGGCAAGGAACTGCCAGGCGTGCAGGCATTGCTGCGCTGATCCGCGCCTCGCGTTACCGCTAACTTCCAAGTCAGCAGGCGGACCATCTGCCGCCAGGTTTGAGCCTACTGCGTTCGACTTGTCGCATGGCAGCGTTGTCAGGCTTTTCCGGCACAGCGCTTGAATATACGGCAAGTATAAGGGGCCTCCTCCGGGCGCTCCTGCAGGATTCTGGGACGCGCCGCCGCCTTGTCGGCCCGGCGGCTGTATCAGATTGCGGCAGGAATTTTTGCGAGCGCGGCGGGCGGCACAGTCAGTATCAGGTCAAGGCCCGCATGGCGGGTGGTGGAAGGGTTTAGGATGAGCGTGGATTCGGCAGTGAAGATTCAGGGCAATTCAGAGATGACGAAGCAGGCGGCGACGAAGGCCGGCTTCATCGCCGCGCTCGACCAGTCAGGTGGCTCAACGCCCAAGGCGCTGCGCCAGTATGGCATTGAGGAAAGCGCCTACGCGAACGACGAGGAAATGTTCGCCCTCATCCACCAGATGCGTGCACGGATTATCAAGTCGCCTGCCTTTACCGGTGAAAAAGTGATGGGCGCGATCCTGTTCGAACGTACGATGGACGGCGAGATCGATGGCATCCCGACCGCTGAATACCTCTGGAAAAAGCGCGGCGTCGTGCCCTTCCTGAAAGTCGACAAGGGCC
>CAYQRX010000202.1:0-6273 GCA_964419865.1 uncultured Hyphomonas sp.
ACAGCCGCCGCAATACGCCGGCGGGGTCTTCGAGGATGTGGTCCGCATCGACAACGGCCGGCGGCGCGCCCCTCATCGCCGTGAGGCGGTCCCACAATGCTTCCTGCTGGGGGAAGCCCATCGCCTCCGCAGTGAGGCTCTCCATCTTGCGGGCATAGGAGGCGACCACGCGCGCCGGGTGGCGGATCAGGACGACGTGACGCTCGATCCGGTCAAGCCAGTCCATCGGGATGCCCGCAACCATATGATGGACCATATGTTTCTGATAGAAGACGGCCCGGCCATCCGGCGGGGGACCGGTCAGACAGGTGATAACTTTTCCAGGATCTGCCTCGTGCGCCGCCAGTATTTCATCCGTCATCGGATGGTGAAGTCCGGTGATCTTCAGATAGGCGGCGTAGAACGGCTCATCGATGACCGCAGTGTCGCTGCGCGCGCCGAATGAACGCATCATCGTCGTCGACAGGTTCCTCGGGCCGGACCACATCGCAATCCGCATCGTTCCGCTCATGCGACCGGCGTCAGGCTGGCGGCCTGCAGCGCCTTGTACAGCTCACGCACCTTGCGGGACACTGGGCCGTCCGTGTGTTCGATCACGCGCCCGTCCACCTGGCGCACCGGTGTCACCCCGGCAAAAGTGCCGGTTATGAAAGCTTCGTCGGCGGAATATACGTCAAACAGGGAGAAGCGCTTTTCGAAAGCCGGAACGCCCGCCTCGCGGCATACGCGGAGGATATTGCCGCGCGTGATGCCCCCGAGACAGTATTCGGGCGGGCTGGTCCAGACTTCGCCATTGCGCACAATAAAGAAATGCGTCGAATTGCAGGTCGCGACGAAGCCGGCCGGGTCAAGCATCAGCGCTTCATCGGCGCCTGCCTTGTCCGCCTGTATACAGGCCATGATACAGTTGAGCTTGGAATGGGAGTTTAGTTTCTGGTCCTGCTCGGCGGGGCCGGTGCGGCGGACATGCACGGTAAAGAGCGAAACGCCTGTCTCCAGCACCGAAGGCACCGGCGTCTTGTATTCCGGAATGATGACGACAGTCGCCTTGCCGATGGTAAAACGCGGCCCCTGATAGGGCGTCTTCTTGATCCCGCGCGTTACCATCAGGCGGATGTGTACGCCGTCCGTCATACCGTTCGCCTTGAGGCAGTCGATCAGCCGCGCCGTCAATTCCTCCTTCGTCAGGCCGATATCCATGTCGATGGTTTTCGCGCCGGCATAAAGGCGCTTCAGGTGCTCCGGCAGGAAAGCAACGCCGCCATTCATGACGCGAAGGCCCTCCCAAACCCCGTCCCCCAGCAGGTATCCGGAATCGAAGACTGAGACGACCGCCTCCTCGCGCTTCTTCAGAACGCCATTGACGGAGATCAGCACATCGGCATTACGCGGATCGGCAAGATAATCGTGTACGCCGTGGGCATCTTCCTGCTCGCTCATGCGCCGGGCTTTCCCAGCCATGCGGCGATGTCGGCCGCCACCTTGTCGGCGCCCGGTTCATCGACGATCCAGTGGGCGTTGTCCGGATATTCCCTGAAGTCGCCGGGCACCGGGCTGCGGGCATATTTCGCGCCGACCCTGCGCACACCCCTCGCCAGCGTCGCGCGATCCTTACCTGCCGCAATCGTCAGTGTCGGGATATTCACCAGCGTCTCGTCGATCTCGATACCGTCTGTGATGTCGCCATAAACGCGCCCGGAATCGTAGAGGGCGCCGGCATAGATCTCTTCATGGCGGTCTTTGGGGACACGGTTGAGGACACCCCAGCGAAAGCCGGTTTTCCAGACCTTGTGGGCCTTCTTCCGGTCCTGTGACAGGATCACATTGAGAAATGTCCAGACGACCGGCAGGCCGATGGCGGCGCAATCCTTCGGCTGCGCCGGCGTCAGGAACACGGCCTTTGACACGTCACCGCGCGCGGCCAGGACCTGGGCGATCAGGCCACCCATGGAATGTCCGATCACGGCAGGTTTGGAGCCGGTTTCAGCAGCGATCCGCCCCGCCTCGGCGCTCATCGCGTCGATATAATCCGCCAGGCCAAGGTCCGGCAGGTCTGCTGGAGGTTCTTCCTTCACCCGCCGGTCCGGGAAAAGCGTTGGCGCATGGCAGGTCCAGCCCGCCAGTTCAAAGGCCGGACGCATCCGGTCCCAGACAGATCCGTCACAGCCGATCCCATGGATCATCAGGAGATGTCCCATCCCTCTTCCCTTTCCTCACCCTTGCGGCACACGGCCCGGCAGAACTGCCTCTGTCCAGGGCCGGAACCGCTCGGCCACTTGCAGATAGACCGGCCGCTTGAACGGGACGATCAGATCGGGTGTTTCCTCCAGTGCGGCCCAGCGCCAGGCGTCGAATTCCGGCGTATGCCGGTCGAGGCGCACATCGCTGTCGGAACCCTTGAAGCGGAAGGCAAACCACTTCTGCCGCTGGCCCAGATAGGGCCCCGGCATGCGCTTCCTCAGATCCGGGGGAAAATCATAATACAGCCAGTCCGGCGTCTCTTCGAGAATATCGACGAGCTTGGCCGGAACGCCGATCTCTTCCTCGAGCTCGCGCAGCGCGCCATCACGCGGGTCTTCGCCAGGATCGACACCGCCCTGCGGCATCTGCCACTGGAAGGGGCCGCGGCCATTGACGCGGCGGCCTATGAAGACATGCCCCGCCCGCGAGAACAGGGCGAGGCCGACATTGGCGCGGTAGAGATTTGGGTCGAGCTTGGCTTGGGTCACCCGCCCGTTTTTAGCCCAGTCTTTTCAAGGCTTCCAGTGCGCAACTCGCGGCGCGCCGCAACTGCCGCCGGGGCTGGCGCCCCCTGCGGGACGAGCGCGGAGACCGGGGCGAGGATCAGGCCCTTCTCATCCAGCGTCTCGATCCAGACCGAGGCGGCCTCGATGGTCACAGGGAAGGCAAAGCCCGCGCCGAAAGCGGCGCCCTCGCGCCGGGCCAGCGTTTCGATTTCCATGAGCTCTGCGGCAATGTCCTGCGGGGTCTGGCGGGTGTCGATCGGGCCGGCGGCGCGCGCAAAGCGCAGACCGGTCTCACCGGCAACCTCGCCGAAGACGGCGCGCTGAACGCTGCCATCGTCGATGAAGGCAAGGCCGCGCTCGCTCAGAGTCTTCAGCACCGGCTCGACAGACGCGCTGTCGGCGCCGAACTTGGCGCCCTGGTAATTGATCACGCCGAAATAGCCGCTGGCGCGGCCCAGCACCTTGTTCAGACGGGCAAGGTTGGCAGCCTTGTCGCTGCCGGCGAGCAGCGTGTCGGGGTGCATGCGCATGCGGCCATATTCGAAGGCTTCCATCGGCACTTCGATCAGCACTTCATGACCGTCTGCGCGCGCCGTGCGCACCCAATAGTCCAGCTGGCGGGCGTCGGGCGCGAAGGACAGCGTCACTTCGGCCGGCAGTGTGTCGATGGCGAGCCGGGTCTGTGTCGTGTTGATGCCGAGCCCGCCGATGACGATACCGACCATCGGGCGGCCTTCCGGATTTTCAAACGGCCGGGCGTTGATGTCGGCGGGTGCCTTGCTGGCCGGACCGGCCTTCCGGGCCGTGGTCACGCTGAGCACCGGCGTGTCGGCTGGCGCGGCCGGCGCAGCCGTCCCGGCGGCGACCTCACCGAAGGACTGGCCCGGCTGGACCAGGCGGCCATTGATGCGGATGCCCGCCGCCGGCGCCGTGGCCGGGCCGCCCTGCCCGCCGGTTATGTCAATGCGCAGCCCGTCTCCGTCGGGCTCGTTATAGACGAGGTCGAAGCGGTCATCGTCTTCAAGATCGCCGATCTCGAAACCCTCGGCGTCATATTCGCTGTGCAGCAGCGCCAGCGCGCCATGCGCCGCGGGGCCGGTCTGCTGCGCCTGAAGCTGCGCGGGTGTATCGAACAGGGCAATCTTCTGACGCGGGCCGGCCGCTGCAGGGTCACCGATGACATGAATGCCGAGGCCGAAAGCCGCTGCCAGGCCACCAAAAACGGCCAGGCTCATGGACGCATGGGCAAGGCCGGTGCGAAGCGGCGAAGGCTCGGTGTCACGCCGGTAGCCCATGTATCGACCTCTTTGATCCGGTGGCTGCAGGAAACAGAACGCCAAGGATCACCCGGCAGGGTTAACAGGAGGCAAACAGAGGCTTACCGCACAGCGGCAAAACCGGCCTTTCTGCAGTGGAATTCGTTAACCGGCCTTGTCCGCTTGCATGGCAAGGCGCGACTGGGAGGCGCGCCCGTCCTTCAGCAGCTGGATGGCGCGCTCGAGCTGGAAGTCTGCGCCCTCATACTCTTCCGGCGGCTGCTCGTCCGGCATGCGCAGTTCCTTGCGGCCTTCGCCATTCTCGTTCTGCATCGCATGCGGCAGATCGGCTTCGGAAAAGCGCTTGATCCGTGCGAGCTCCTCTTCGGTCAGGCGCATCGGCGTGATCATGATGTCCGGCTCGATGCCGAGGGCCTGGATGGAGCGTCCGGACGGGGTGTAGTAGCGCGCTGTTGTGAGGCGGATCGCGCCGCGGTCTGCGCCGAGCGGCACGACCGACTGGACCGACCCCTTGCCGAAGCTGGTCGTGCCGACGACCAGCGCCCGCCCGCGGTCCTGAAGCGCGCCGGCGACGATCTCGGAAGCAGAGGCGGAGCCGCCATTGATCAGAACGACAATCGGCACGCCCTTGAAGACTTCGGCCTTGTTGGCATTGCGTCGCTCAACATCGATCGGGCGCCGCCCCTGTGTGGAGACGACTTCGCCGCCGGACAGGAACTGGTCGGCGACCTTCACGGCCTCGTCCAGCAGGCCGCCGCCATTATTGCGCAGGTCGATCACCAGGCCGCGCGGTTTGGGGCCGATCTCGCGGGCGATCTTGTCCAGCGCTTCCTCGAGCAGCAGCGAGGTGCGCTCATTGAAGGTGGAGATGCGGATATAGCCGATGTCTTCGGCTTCCTTGCGCCAGGAGACCGACTTCTGCTGCACCACGTCGCGCACCAGCTTGACCGGGAACGGGTCCACGCCTTCGCGCAAGATCGTGATTTCGACCTCGGTGCCCTTCTCGCCGCGCATTTCCTTTACGGCATCATTGAGTGTCTGGCCGATGATCGGCTTGCCATTGATGGCGGTAATGTAATCGCCGGGCTTGATGCCGGCGCGTTCGGCGGGCGTGTTGTCGATCGGAGAGATGACCTTCACGAAGCCGTCTTCCATCGTCACTTCAAGGCCAAGGCCGCCATATTCGCCGGACGTCTGCACCTGAAGGGAGCGGAAATCATCCGGGTTCAGATAGCCGGAGTGCGGGTCGAGCGAGGTCAGCATGCCATTGATGGCGGCTTCCATCGCCTCGCGCTCGTCGATCGGCACGACATAGTCGCGCTGGGCGCGGGCGAAGATTTCGGCAAAGAGCTCAATCTGCTGATAGGTGGCGACGCGCGGATCGGACTGCGCCCGGCTGTCCTGCGGCCAGGCCATTGCAGCAAACCCCACCGCCAACGCCCCGAGAACCCCGCCAACGGCTGTCCCGGTCAGCAATGAACGCATGTTCCACTCCATAATCATCCTCACACGGCTATTCAGCCACCGCGCGCCATCCACTCTGCAGGATTAAGCACCCGGTCGCCAAGCCTTAATTCCAGAGTGAGCTCCGGCGGCGGCTCGCTCCGGTCTGGCATCCGGCCGACAGGCTCGCCGGCCGCTACAATCTGGCCTTCTGATACATAGATACGGCTCATCCCCATCAAAATAACATGATATCCGTCACTTGTGCGCAGAATCAGCATGGCGCCATAGCTTCGGAACGGCCGGGCATACTCAACGGTTCCGCCAGCCGGGGCGACGACTTGCGCCTCTTCACGTGTCGTGAAGCTGACCCATTCCGCCTTGCCGCCCCCCGGAAGACGGTCGCCGAACCGGTGCAGGACCGTCCCGGACACCGGCTGGATCAGGCTGCCCAGCGCCGCCCTGGGCGCCGGTGATGTCGCAGCCGGCCGGGTTTTCGCCGCCGGTGCGGGCTTCAGCGCGGCAAGTTGCGGGCGCTGCTTGGGCTTGGCGCCAGGCGCAGACGGCGCATTGGATTCCAGCGCCGTGAGCAGGTCCCGGAGCGTATCGGCCTCCCGGCCGAGCGTGTCGGCGCGGGCGCGCAGCGCTGCCATGTCGCCGGATAGTCCCTCGAACTGGCTGCGTTTCATCGCAGCGAGGCGCTCGATTTCCTCTTTTTTCAAGGCGATGGTCGCCTCAGCGGCGGCCAGCCGGGCCTGCTCGCCGCGGATCTGAATCTTGCGAACGACGGGTTCGATACGCGGAAG
>CAYQRX010000203.1:0-6265 GCA_964419865.1 uncultured Hyphomonas sp.
GGCGGTGGCCGGCGCGGTGGGCGCGGCGGTGGCGGCGGCGGTACGGGCGGTCTCGGCCGCGGCATCGGCCCGCTCGGCATCCTCGTCATCGTCGGCGTGGCCTTGCTGGCCTGGCTGTCGACCAGTGTCGTAATGGTCGATCCGACCCAGCAGGCGGCGGTGTTCCGGTTTGGCAAATGGCAGGCCAATTACGGCCCGGGCCTTCACTTCCACCTGCCCGCGCCGATCGAGCGCCATGTGCTGATCCCGGTCGAGCGCCGGAATGAGACCCGCATCGGTTCCACCCAGGACGAAAGCCTGATGCTGACCCAGGACGAGAACATCGTCGACATTCAGTTCTCGGTTTTCTGGAAGGTCGATACGCAGAACCCGGAAGACTATGTGCTGAATGTGCGCGGTCCTCAGGAAACAGTCGCGATGGTCGCCGAGTCGGTGATGCGCGAAGTCGTCGGCAAGACGCGGCTTCAGGTCCTCATCACCACCGAGCGTGACCGGGTGCAGCAGGAAGTCGCCGAGCAGATCCAGGCGCTGCTGAATGAGTACCGCGCCGGGGTGGAAGTCCTGTCGGTCCAGATCGACCGGTCCGACCCGCCCCAGCCTGTCATCGAAGCGTTCAACGATGTGAACGTCGCCGAACAGGACGCCGAGACGCGGACCAACCAGGCCACGCAGTTTGCCAACGAGATCGTCCCGCAGGCCCGCGGTACGGCTCAGCGGCTCCTTCAGGAAGCGGAAGCTTACCGCGACCAGGTGGTTGCCGATGCCAATGGTGAGGCGGCTCGCTTCGACCAGATCTATGAAGAGTATCGCAAGGCGCCGCGCGTCACGCGCGAGCGGATGTATCTAGAAACCATGGAGCGTGTGCTGGAGCGGTCGGACAAGCTGATCCTCGACCAGAATTCCGGCGCGGTGCCCTATCTGCCGCTGGACCGTAACCGGCCGCAGCCGAACACCGGAGGAAACCGCTGATGCGTGCATTCGGTTGGCTTATCCTGATCCTGTCCATCATCGGACTGATCATCGTTTCAAACGTCTTCTTCATTGTACGCCAGTCGCAGCAGGCGATCGTGCTCGAGGTCGGCCGCCCGGTGGCCATCATCAACGCGCCCGGCACCGATCAGGCCGGCCTGCACATGAAGATCCCGATCTATCAGCAGGTCGAAATCCTCGACAAGCGCAACCTCGGTCTCGACATTCAGGGCATCGAAGTTATCGCGTCTGACCAGCGCCGTCTCCGGGTGGACGCTTTCGTCCGCTGGCGGATCAGCGATCCGCTTCGCTACTATCAGCGTTTCCGGGTTGAGGACGCTGCACAGAACCAGCTCAATCGGATTACCACTTCGGCGATCCGTGAGGCGCTCGGCGATGTGCCGGTGCCGGAGATCATTTCAGGCCAGCGCGCCGAATTGATGAATCGCATTCGTCAGGGCGTGAACCGCAGTCTCGCCACGGACGGTATCGACATCATCGATGTGCGCATCCGCCAGGCGGACCTGCCACGCGAAGTGGCTGACGGCGTCTACAACCGGATGCGCACGGCGCGTCTTCAGGAGGCCCAGCGCATCCGTTCGGAAGGGGAGGAGCGGGCCCGCCTGATCCGCGCCCAGGCGGAACGCGAAAAAACGGTCCTTGAAGCCCAGGCCCGTGAGGCGGCAGAGCGAATCCGCGGTGAGGGCGATGCCCGTGCCACCGAAGTCTACGCCACCGCCTATAATAAGGATCCGGAATTCTTCCGCTTCCAGCGCGCGCTGCTGGCTTGCGAGAAAGCGATCCAGCAGGGCACGCAACTTGTCATCGCGCCGGGCTCTCTCGGGGTGTGTGACCAGTTCTTCGACAGCGCCCGGCAGGCGGGCGGCACGCGCTGACCGGCCGCCCGGCGATGGGCGTCTGGACCGTCCTCCTGGCCGGCTTCGGCGTCTGGCTCCTGATCGAGGGCGCGCTCTGCGCCCTCGCGCCGGACTATATGCGCCGCCTCGGCCAATTGCTGTCGAACATCCCGCCGCGCGACCTTGCACTTGGCGGCCTGGTTGTTGCTGCGGTCGGCGCCAGTCTCCTGATCCTTGCAGTTCGCACGGCCTGAACCTGTTGCAAGCTGCGGGCAAAGCGCCATAGTCAGGGGGCTGGAAACACCAGTGCCGCGCGCCATGATCCGCGCCGGACGACCGTGAAGGAGCCTCTCCTGCCATGAACCGGACCGCCCTTGCGGCCTTCGCCCTGATGACTGCCTTGCTGGCGCCCGCTTTCTCAGAGGCGCAGGGCAGCCTGTCGCGGCCTGAAGCGCCGGCCGATGCCAGGAGCGCGCCGCAGAGCTTCAGCGCCCTGTCGAAGCGGCTGATGCCGGCCGTGGTCAATATCTCCACATCGCAGGTGGTTGCCAGCCGTTTGCCGACCTTCCCGGAAGGGTCTCCGGCGGAGCGGTTCAACGAATATTTCGGCCGCAATGATGACGGTTTCCAGCGCCGGGGTTCGCTCGGCTCCGGCTTCCTGATCAGTGCCGATGGCTACATCATCACCAACAATCATGTGATTGACAAAGCCGACACGATCGAAGTCACTTTCTCCGACGGGCGCACCCTGCCGGCTACGATTGTCGGGCGCGACCGCGACACCGATATCGCCGTTCTCAAGATTTCCTCGCGCACGCCGCTTCCTTTTGTCGACCTTGCCGACAGTGACAAGGCCGAAGTCGGCGACTGGGTGATCGCTATTGGCAACCCGCTCGGCTTCGGGGGGTCGGTTTCGGCCGGCATAATTTCGGCAACCGGGCGCGATCTCAACACCGGCCGGTCAGATAATTTCATCCAGACGGACGCGGCCATCAACCAGGGCAATTCCGGCGGTCCGCTGTTCAACCTGTCCGGCCAGGTCGTCGGCGTGAACACGGCGATCATCTCGCAGTCCGGTGGCTCCATCGGCCTCGGCTTCTCGGTGCCGTCCAACACGGTGAAACGTATCTCGCAGCAGCTGATCCGCGATGGCCGTGTCCGGCGTCCCTGGCTTGGTGTGAATGTGCAGGATGCGGACGAATCCCTGATCCGCGCCTATCGCGCAACCGGCAAGACCGGGACCATCATCACCCGCATCACGGATGACAGCCCGGCCGCCAAGGCCAGGCTGCAGGTCGGCGATCTCATCCTTTCGATCGACGGGCGCAGTGTCGCTGGCGTGCGGGACATGACCCGCCAGCTGTCGGAAAAAGCCATCGGGCGGCCAGTCACCCTGTCGATTGTCCGTGACGGCCGCCAGCGCGATGTATCGGTGACCCTCGGCGAATTGCCGGCTGAGGATGAGGCGGTCACCACACCGCCTGCGGAAGCGGTGGGCATGTCGAACGATCTCGGCGCCGATCTCGTCGCCTTGGACGATGACATCCGCCGCCGGTTTGGTATTCCGCGTGACATGACCGGCGTCGCCGTCACCGGCGTTGCCACGCGCGGGCGCGCTTATGACAAGCTGCGCCGCGGCGATGTCATCGTCGAAATCAATTTCAATCCGGTCGCGACGGTGCCGGATGTCCTGAAGCGGCTGGAGACAGCGATGCAGACGCCGAACCAGCCAATCCTGATCCGGGTCAAGCGCCGGGGCGAGGCCGGCGGCTGGTTCGATCAGTTTGTCTCGATCGAAATCCGGCGCTAGGGCCGGGTCCGTGTGCGGCGTCCCTTGTTGACCCCGCGTCACTCATGGCCGTAACATTACAAAACTGTGCGGATTTGCCTCGCCAAGCGCGGCAACGCACGCTAAGGACACGGCAAATCGACCTTCTGACGGGCTGAGGCAGAGACATGATCCATCCTTCCCTGATTGCGATTGCCGCCATTGTTATTGTGTTCGGCATCCTGAATCTTATCGAGTTCAAGCGTCTCGACTGATTGAGCCAGGGAGCAGGCTTTGCCCGATCCCATCCTGCTCGTATCCCTCCTCGGCGGCCTTCTTCTGATGGCGCTGGCTGGCGACGTGCTTGTGCGCGGCGCACTGGGCATCGGCCGGGCCATGGGCATATCGCCCCTGGTGGCCGGCATCTTCATCGTCGGTTTCGGCACATCGGCGCCGGAGATGGTGATCTCCGTCAATGCGGCGCTTTCGGACAATGCCGGCCTCGCGGTTGGCAATATCGTCGGCTCAAATATCGCCAATGTGCTGCTCGTGGCTGCCGTTCCGGCCCTTTTCCTGACCTATCAGGCCGGCGGGGCCGGGCAGGGGCGCGCCATTGCGGCGCTGCTGATCGCCACCGCCGCCTGGATCGCCATGACCGCGATCATGCCGCTGACGCCGCTGATCGGTGTCTGCTTCCTGCTGATCCTTGTCGGCTATACCGGCTACAGCATCTTCGCCGCCCGGCATGACGAAATCGCCGGCCAGACGAGCAGCTATGCCGATGCTCGCAGCTTCAATCCGCCGCTCTGGCGTGCGCTGATCTATGCCCCGCTCGGGATTGCCGGCCTCGTCTATGCTTCGGGTCTGGTCATCACCGGCGGTGAGGGCGTCGCGCGCGCTTTTCGCGTGCCGGAGGAATGGATTGGCCTGACGATCCTGGCGCTCGGCTCCTCGCTGCCGGAGATTGGCGCCTGTATGGCTGCGGCGTTCCGCCGGCGCGGTGATGTCGTCACCGGCAACATCCTGGGCTCGAACGTGTTCAACATCTTTGCCGCCGGCGGCGTCATATCGCTGTTCGGGCCGATCGAGATCGCGCCGATGTTCCAGAAATTCGATCACTGGGTTCTGGGCCTGGTGGCCATCGCTTTCGCCCTGCTGGTGCTTCTGCGGGTGCGGATGGGGCGGCTGGCGGGGCTGCTGCTGCTGCTGCTCTATGCGCTGTACATCTACGGCCTCGTCACCGGCGTGAATCTGATGGCCTTTGCCGAACTGGTTGCCGGATGACACCGCAGGCGGCGCTGGTGACCGGGGCAGGCGGGCGTATCGGCCGGGCGATGGCTGAAGCGCTCGGCGCAGACGGCTGGGCCGTCGCTGTCCACTATAACCGCTCGGCGGCCGGCGCGGAGGAAACCGCCGCTGCCATCCACGAGGCAGGCGGGCGGGCTGAGACGCTGGCCTGCGACCTTGCTGACGAGGCCCGGCGCGGCGCGCTCCTGGCGCAGGCCGGGAGACGGCTGGGCAAGCCGGTCACGCTCCTGGTCAATTCCGCCTCCAGTTTCGAGGATGACAGCGCAGCGCGCCACACGCGCGAGGACTGGGACCGGCATTTCGAGACCAATCTGCGCGCGCCGGTGCATCTTGCCCAGCAGCTTGCCGCGCACTTGCCGGAAGGCGAGCGGGGCCTGGTGGTGAACCTGATCGACCAGAAGGTGCTGAAGCTCAATCCGCTCTTCTTCACCTATACCCTCTCCAAAGCGGCGCTCTGGCAGGCGACGCAGACGATGGCGCAGGCTTTCGCGCCGCATCTGCGCGTCAACGCCATTGCGCCGGGGCCGACCTTGCAGAGCGTGCACCAGACGCCCGCCCAGTTCGCTGCCGAGCGGCGCGCGACGCTGACAGGGGAGGGAAGCTCGCCGGAAGAAATCGTCCGGGCGCTGCGCTATCTCATCGCCGCCAGCAGCGTCACCGGCCAGATGATTGTCTCCGATGGCGGCCAGCACCTGATGTGGCAGACGCCGGACGCCATGATATGAACTTCTCCTCAGACACATCTGCCCCGGCCCATCCGGCTGTGCTGGAAGCGCTGCTGCGGGCGAACAGCGGGCCGGCGCCCTCCTATGGCGCCGACAAGATCATGCAGCGCCTGCGCGGCGTGCTCGCCCGCCTGTTCGAGACTGAAGAGTTCGAGTTCTGGATCACCGCATCCGGCACCGCGTCCAACGCGCTGGCGCTGTCCTGCTTCTGCCCGCCGACGCATTCCATCATCTGCCACCAGGAAGCGCACATCCAGATGGACGAGCGCGGCGCGCCGGAATTCTTCACCGGCGGCGGCAAGCTCCATCTGATGCCGGGTGAAGGCGCGAAGATCGATTATGATGTGTTCAAGGACTATCTGGATGAGCTTGACCCGCGCTTTGTGCATGCAACCCCGCCGGCGGTTCTGTCGCTGACAAACCTCACCGAATGCGGTCTTGCTTACACGCCGGAGGAGATTGCGCGCTTTGCCAAACGGTCCAAAGGCGGCAGCCTTGCCGTGCATCTTGATGGCGCGCGCCTTGCCAATGCGCTGGTCCACACCGGGGCGAGCCCGGCGGAGATGAGCTGGAAGGCGGGCGTTGATGTGCTGACGCTCGGCCTTACGAAGACCGGCGCGATGGGGTGCGAGATCATC
>CAYQRX010000204.1:0-6258 GCA_964419865.1 uncultured Hyphomonas sp.
CTCCTGGAAGCGAACGTCACACCGAAGCTGCTGGGCGGGTTGATTGCGGCCCGCCTGCAGGACACCGATGAGCTCAAGGCCCGGGCGGCGGCGGCAAAATCCGCAGCCCGCCCTGAAGCGGCCAGAATGCTGGCGGATATGGCGGAGAGGATTGCGGAACTATGATCCGCATGTCCGCATTTCTGGCCGTTGTCTTTGGCCTGTTCCTGATTGTCGTCGAAATTGTGCGCAATTGGGGCGACTGGCCGGCATGGCCTTTCTGGCTGGTCGATGTCATCGCCGCCGGCGTGCTGATCTGGGGCGCCCTGCGCACGCTCCGGCGCGGTTCCTCGCGGCTGCTCTCGGCGGCCTGGGGATTTACGGCGGGTGTCTTCTGGATGTCCTTCTTTTCGCACACCGAAGCGTTTGCCGGGGGCGGGCCGGGCGTGGACGGGCCGGCGCAGAGCCTCGGGGTGATGCTGCTGGTTGCCATTGCCGGCCTGCTCATGTCACTGGCCCGCCGAACGATCTAGGAGCGCTGCGCCTGCCATGACCACACCCACGCCCTTTCCCGTAGGCCCGGCACATATCGTGGGCATTGGCGGCATCGGCATGTCTGGCATTGCCGATGTCATGATCACGATGGGGTATGAGGTGCAGGGGTCGGATGTCGCCGAGAGCGCCAACGTCGAACGCCTGCGCGCGCGCGGCGCGAAAATCTTCATCGGACACAAGCCGGACAACATCGCCGGCGCCGGCACCGTCATCATTTCCTCCGCCATCCGGCGGGACAATCCGGAAGTGCAGGCGGCGCGGGCCGCCGGCATCCCGGTGGTGCGCCGTTCGAACATGCTGGCCGAGATCACGCGGCTGAAATACACCGTCTGTGTCGCCGGCACGCATGGCAAGACGACAACGACATCGCTTGTCGCCTGCCTCTTGGACGGCGCAGGTGTCGACCCCACCGTTATCAATGGCGGCATCATCCAGGCCTATGGCTCGAACTACAAGGCCGGCGAAAGCGACTGGATGGTGGTCGAGAGCGATGAGAGCGACGGCACCTTCACCAAGCTGACGCCGACCTGCGCCGTGGTCACTAATATCGATCCCGAACACATGGACCATTACGGCAGCATGGAGAAACTGCGCGAGGCGTTCGACACCTTTGTCGAGAACCTGCCATTTTATGGCTTTGCCGTACTGTGTACGGATCATCCGGAAGTGCAGGCGCTGGCGGCCCGGGTCACGGACCGGCGGCGGATCAGCTATGGCTTCAATCTGCAGGCCGATGTGCGGGCGGTGAATCTGCGCACCGACCTCTCCGGCGCGCATTTCGAGGTCGAGGTCCGGGGCGGTCCCGGGCACGCGCCGCGCCGGATCGAGCGCCTCACCCTCCCGATGGCGGGCGAACACAATGTCCAGAATGCGCTGGCGGCGATTGCCGTCGCGCTGGAGTTCGGCGCAAGCGATGACCAGATCCGGTCCGCACTGGCGGGCTTTGGCGGGGTGAGGCGGCGGTTTACACCGGTCGGTGAATGGCGCCCGGACCCGGCCGGCGAGCCGGTTCGCATCATTGATGATTATGGCCACCATCCGGTCGAGATCGCCGCGGTGCTAAAGGCCGGGCGCGCGATGCAAGGCGGGCGCAGCCTGATCGCCGTCTGCCAGCCGCACCGCTATACCCGCCTGCGCGATCTGTTCGAGGAATTCTCGACCTGTTTCGACCAGGCCGATCATGTTCTTGTCGCCCCGGTCTATGAGGCGGGCGAGACGCCGATCCCCGGCATCACCCACGAGTCCCTCGTGCGTTCGATCCGCCAGCATGGCCACCGCAGCGCCCGGGCGCTGGTCTCGCTCGGCCAGCTGCCAGAGGCCGTGCGCGAACTGGCCGGGCCTGGCGCGATGGTCGTCTGCCTCGGGGCCGGCGACATCACCAAATATGCCGGCGAGCTGGCGGGCAGGCTTGCGGGCTGACGCAGCGTCACGGCTAAAACCGCCTTTCCCTTTGCCGGAGGCCGGATAGTGTCCGCACCAGATGCGCGGACAACTCGCGCCGGGAGGAAGTGAATGGCGCAGGTCATGATTGATACTGCTGGCGCGGGCCGTCCGGCGATCGCGCCGGGCGAGGGCGGCGCCTGGGGCAAGACCGGCTTTGCCTGGGCCTGGTTCGAGGCGGCGCGCAATCCCTACTATATCCTGATCGTCATTTATGTTTTCGCGCCGTATTTCGCCCGCGACATTGTCGGGGCGGACATCCTGGCCAGCGGCCGGCTGGAAGGGCTCACCCCCGAGGAGGCGCGCAGGGTGGCAGGCGCGGAAGGGCAGGCAACGGTTGCCAATCTCTCCAAGACGGCGGGCTATATCGCCGCCCTGACCGCGCCCTTTCTCGGCGCCGCCTTCGACCGGGGGCTGCGGCGCAAGCCGTTCATCCTTGGCTGCCTGTCGGTGATCGCGCTGGCCAGCGTGCTGCTCTGGTGGGCCATCCCCGGCGCCGAGGGCCTCTCGACCGGCATGGTCATGTGGCTGCTGATCCTTGCCTATGTCTGCTACAGTTACAGTGAGGTGTCGCACAATTCGATGCTGCCAGATGCGGCGCGCCTCGACGCGCTGCCGGCGGTATCGGGGCTCGGCCTCGCGCTCGGCAACGCCGCGGCCACCGTCATGTTCATCGCCATCGTCTTCCTGTTCGCGCTGCCGGATGCGATCGGATGGCCGGCTTCCGAGCCCTTCTTCGGGATCGACACATCGCGCTATGAGCATTTCCGCATCGCGGGGCCGATATGCGGCATCTGGCTCTTCCTGTCGATGTGGCCCTTCTTCTTCCACGCGCGCGATACCGGCACGAAAGGCACGCCGCCGGTGGGCGCGATCCTGGACGGCGCGAAAGGCGTCATCCGCACCGTGCGGAAGGCGTCGCAGCACCGGGAAGCGTTCAAATTCCTCATCGCCCGGACGATCTATGCTGATGGCATGTTTGCGCTGCTGACCATCGGGGCGGTCTATGTCAGCCTGTTCCTTGGCTGGGGGCTGATCAAGGTGACAGTCTATGCGATCTGGGCCTCGGCCTGGGCGGTGGCCGGGGGCTTCTTCGGCGGCTGGCTGGATCAGAAGGTCGGTCCGAAGAATGCGCTGGCGATCGAGCTGGCCGGCCTTGTCCTGATCCTTTTTGTCGGCCTGTCGGTCACGCGGGACTCGGCCTTCTACGGCCTCGTCCCGAATGTCCAACTCTGGGATGCGCCGATCTTCTCCGGCTCGTCCGACCTGATCTATCTGGCGCAGGGCGCGCTGCTGGCCGTGTTCGCCACGGCGAACATCTCATCCAGCCGGTCGATGCTCGTGCATGTCGCCCCGGCGCATATGCGCGGCGAATTCTTCGGTCTGTTCGCGATTGCCGGCACCGTGACGGTCTGGATCGGGCCGCTGTTGATCGAACAGTTCACGCGCGTGTCCGGCGATCAGCGGATCGGCATGTCGGCGATTGCGCTTCTGTTCTTCCTGGGGCTGCTCGTCCTGCTCACGGTCAAGTCCGAGCGGCCGGTCCGGCCCGGCGGGTGACGCCTCAGGACGGCCCGAAGGCCCCGCTCGTGCCCACCCGGTCGATCACATGCACGCGGCGCGGGCGCAGGTAGAACTGGTCCTTCATTGTCATCGGCTGGTTGATGATGAAGCCGATGCTGCTCTGATAATCATATTCGACCTCGGTCATGATGATCGAGCCCGGCGAGGGAATGATCCCATCCGGAACGGTCACCAGCGAGTTTATCGCGCGCGGCTCGATGTTGTAGGCTTCCGACCAGGCAACGCGCTTCTGTCCGTCGCCATTGTCGACAACCGAAGTGATGCGCATGCGCGCATCGGCCGCCGGATGAGGCTGCATCAGGACGGCGGCGGCATTATACAGCTCGCGCATGTCGCCATCGGTAGCCCTGCCGAGACGGGCCGTCAGGTCACCGAGGCTCGCGGCGGTGGCCGAGACCTTGCGGTCGGCGCGCATCAGGAAGGACAATTCAACGCAGCCGAAATAGATCAGCAGCATCACCGGCGCGATGAAGGCGAACTCGACAGCCGAGATGCCGTCCTCATTGCGCAGCAGGCCTTTCAGCGAGCGGCGCTTCCTGTACCAGCGGGGCGAGAGGCGTGAAATGAGCATCGTATCAACTCTCGAAGGGTTCGTTGCGGAAGACCGCCGAAGCGCTCATCAGATGTTTGTTGCCGGCCATGTTGCGCAGCGGCATCGAGATGCCCGGTGCCATCAGATCCCATTCATAGAAAATCCGCACGGCAACGATGTCGTTGGCCTTGCCGGGCTGGAAGTCGAATTGGTCGGGGTCGATATTACCAGCGCTGTCGACCGGGGTGCCGTTCGGCGTGTTGGCGAACCCTTCGACACTCCGGACATCGATATGCAGGCGATTGTCGCAATCGAGAATGCCCATCAGCTTTTCGCAGACACTGTCGCGAAACTGATCGGCGGTTATCTCAGCTTTCTGGGCCTGGCCGGTCCGCAAGGGGCGGGAAGCTTCCGAGACGGCGTGGTCGAGGATCGAGGACATGATGAAGATCATGGCGATCTCGAGCAGGCCGAAGATCAGGAAGAAGAAGGGCGCGGCGATCATCGCGAATTCGACAGCCGCAAGGCCGCGATTGTCGTCGGCGAACCGGCGAAACCGGTTCTGCAACCTTGCCGAAAGGCTGGTACGCACACTGAAGGACATGGAGGCCACCCCCTGATACAGCCCCCAGTCCTATCAGTTTCCGGTTTTCGGCCGGTTTAGGCGATCGATGCAATTTCACGCATCGGCAGGCGCCCTGCGTCAATTGCCCTCGGCGAGAGCCTGGCTCTGCAGCTGCTGCTGCATAAGACGGTCGAAATGATCCGGATCGTCGCCAAGGCTGAGGGCAGGGCGGCACACCGGCGTGCAGTCATAGGTCTGGTTCAATCCGGCCCGGTTGACGGTCACCAGATTGGACGAATTGATCGTTACCATGACCTCGGTGTTGTAGATTTCCCGGCCGGCGCGGTCGAAGACGAGAAGATTCGTGGTGCCGAAGCCCTTGCCGGTCACGAAGATCAGGTTTTCGTTGTGGACCGCGACATCGGCGACATTCTTGTTACCGATGACGATGCTGGCCGCCTGGCCGCTGAGGCGGACCGGCACGCTCTTGGAGGTTTCGACCGAAAGCTGCTGGGCCTGGGCGGCGGCGGCAAGCGCGAGACCGGCGGCAGTCAGGAGGACGGACTTCAGCAGCGTCTTCATTGTACGGATACTCCGGATACGGGTTCGCCTCGAAAATTCACTGAATATAGTTTCGCTTTTGCTAACGGTTCGGAAAGCATGCGTCATGCCGGACAAGTCCTTGCGGAATTTCCGGGGTGACGCCGCCTTAATGGAGTGCTTCGAGGGGCGCGATGGCGCAAAACCCCGGGTCACCCGCATATGACATTATAGACTCCCGCGCGCGGAGCGCCTCTCCCCGGTAAACAACTCCCTGATTTCGCTTCACGAAATTTCTGATCGCGGAAACGGGATATTGGGATTGGCCGTGTAGAAAGGTCGCTGTTCCGGGAAGAAAAGTTTGAAGCCGGAACTTGTCAAATGCATGATGGGAGTTTCCAAATGTTCGCACGTTTCCTGAAAGACGAGTCGGGTGCCACGGCTATTGAGTATGGCCTGATCGCGGCTCTGATCGCTGTTGCCATCATCGGTGGTGTGACGGCTCTCGGCGAGAATGCCGGCACGACGTTCAATACCATTGCCGATAAAATGAAAGAGTCGTGATGAAGTAATCGGCATCTGAATACAGCTCAGGCTGTATGAAGGTTCGGGGCCGCCAGGGACAACCTGGCGGCCCTTTCCGTTTGCCGCCAGCACGAAAAGCCGGACAGGGCGCTGCCCTTCCGGTTTTGAGGGGGTGTAGCGAGCGGAGACATAGCAGGCCGCAAGCTGGGTTAGTGTGAAACATAGGTTGCGACCCCTTATGTCTCCGCTGCCGGAGCCGAAACTCCCGCCCGCCAGTGCATACCCTGCACGGACGACATCCAGCATAATACCACCGTTTGGAAGGTGTCGGATTGATTTGCCGCACTTTCCTGCGATCTGGCGTGGTTGCTGGGGGCGGGCGGAAAAATGTGGGGGATAGGCGCCCTTCCGCGGCCATACTGGGCTGGGCTTCCCCCCTCCGTCAGCCGGCTGTCGCCGGCTGCCACCTCCCGCGTGAACGGGGGAGGAAAAGCGCGCGCCCCCTCAGCGGCAGCGTTCCTATCCTCCCCTGCGAAGC
>CAYQRX010000205.1:0-6239 GCA_964419865.1 uncultured Hyphomonas sp.
ATCCGCGTCGCCCAGCGGCCGACCTGTTCCGTGCCCTGGAAAACCTCGGGATGGATGAGGTCCATCGCCCCGACGTTGAGTGTCGTCGGCACGACGACTTGCGCCCCACCCGTTGCCAGGCGCTCAGCAAACTCCAGCCCGGAGTATCCATGATAAAGGCAGCCGTCGATATGGGCCGACTCGATATCAAGCAAGCGCTCCGCGCCGTAGACGCCGGCCATCGTCACCAGAATGCGCATGGCCATCTGCGTCGCCGGCCCCATCTCACCGGAAAGCATCGCCCGGTCGCGTTTGGTTAGTTCCATCATTCGACTGTCCTTTCACTGCTCAAAAAGATTTCTTGCGCCGCCCTAACCCGCGCAAAAGCCGGACGCGCAGAGAACGATCAGCCGGAAGGTGCGCTCCGGTCAGCGAGCCGGCCAGGGAGAGCTGTTCGGCCGTAATTGTGGTCCGGCTCAGGTCCACGCCAGAAAAATCCGCCAGATGGATATTAGCCCCCGTCAGATCGGCCTCCCAGAAAATCGCCCCAATGCAGTGGGCGTGGCTTAGATCGGCCCCGATGAGATGAGCCGACTGCAGGATCGCCTTTTCCAGGTTCGTGCCCCACAGCAGCGCTTCGCTCAAGTTCGCAGAGCTGAGGACGGCCCGGCGGAGGTCGGCATCGCTCAGTCGCGCCCCGCGCAGGTCCGCCTCGGTGAGGTTCGCCATCCGTAGATCGGCCGAGCGTAGATCAGCCCACAGCAACTTCGCCCCGCGCAGGTCCGCGCCGCTCATGATCGCCCGCTCCATGTGCGCCTCGCGCAGATCAGCGTTGGCGAGATTGGCATCCACCAGCCAGGCGCGTGTCAGATCGACGCCTGGCATCATTGCCCGGCTCAGGTTCGCACTGCTCAGATCGGCGCCGGACAAGTTCGCGCCGCTCAGGTTGACCGCGTGAAAATCAAGCCCATTAAGCGTTGCACCGGCTAAATTGAGGTGCGAGAGATCCTTGCCTCTCGCCAATATCTCCGCGACGTCTGAGCGAGACAGGTGACCCTTAACCTCTTCCCGATTAGCCACCTCCACCCTCCCCAAAATTGCCGCTTTCCCGATTGCCGGATTATCCCGGTTGTTGGCAAGATGCAGCGTTATGAATAGGATAGCTGATTTTGATCCCCCTGTCATCCGGCAGAGAACAAGTTTCACGTCATTTGTAGGGAAGGGTTTACAGGGAAAATGGCGCGGCAGGCGCGGACGTTCAGCGGAGTCGGCGGCGCAAGGCCGATTGCGCGGCATAGTAGCCGCACATCCCATGCACGCCGCCGCCCGGAGGCGTGGACGAAGAGCATAGAAACAAGCGAGGATTGGGCGTGGAGTACGGATCCAGGCGGGCCACGGGTCGGGTGAAGAGCTGCCGCCAATCCTGCGCGCCGCCGTTGATATCGCCGCCGAAGTAGTTAGGGTTATAGGTCTCGTACTCGGCCGCGCTGATCGTGTGGCGGGCGAGGATACAATCGCGGAAGCCGGGCGCGTGCCGCTCGATTTCCTGCTCGATGACGGCGGTCATGTCGGCCGTCGAACCGCGGGGTACGTGGCAGTAGGCCCAGGCCGTTTGAGATTGCGAGGCGCTATCGGGCACGCGCGTCCGGTCAAAGACACTGGGCTGGGCGAACAAGATGTAGGGCGACTCGGGCACGCGCCCTTCCCAGATTGCCCGCTCCCCGGCGGCTATCTGCTCGAGCGTGCCACCGATATGGAGCGTACCCGCGCGGCCGGCGTCCGCCTGGCGCCAGGGAATCGGCTCTGACAGCGCCCAATCGATCTTGAAGACTCCTTGCCCGTACTGGTAGCCTTCCAGACGCCGGCGATAACCGGATGGCAGAGCGTCGCTGGTGATGTCCAGCAGTTGTCGCGGTGTCACGTCGAACAGGACGCTGCGCGCCGGAGGGATATCTTTCATGGAACGAACCCAGTGCCCCGTCTCAATTTTCCCGCCAAGCGAACCCAAATAGGAGGCGAGGGCCGTAGCGATGGTCTGCGAGCCGCCCCGGGCGACGGGCCAGCCAATGGCGTGGGCCAGCATGCCCAGCATCAGGCCGATTGCCGCCGTCGTGATGTTTTCCAGCGGCAGCATAATGTGGGCGGCCATCCCGGCGAACAGGGCGCGCGCCGCCGGGCTGTCGAATGTGCGCCGGGCGAGTAGGGTCGCCGGTTGGATCGCCTTCAGACCAAAACGAGCCATCAGGAACGGCCGCCCCGGGATGCCCAGCGGACCGAGAAACTCCTCGAGCAAGGCCTGCCAATCTCGAACGATGGGCGCAAACAATCGGTAATACGCCTTGCCATCTGGCCCCAACTCCTCGGCCGTGCGCTCCAGGGATTGATGTACGGCCACGGCGCGGTCATCGAGCAAATGCACCAGAGGTAACTCCGGGAACTCCCACGCCAGCCCGTGCTCGTGCAGGGGCAGATCGCGGAAAAAGGGAGAGCCGATGCCCAGGGGATGGACCGTCGAGCAGACGTCGTGCCGGAAGCCGGGCAGCGTGTACTCCATCGTCCGCATGCCACCGCCGATCGTCTCCTTGCCTTCCAACACAAGCACCGACTGGCCGGCGCGGGCTAATGTGACCGCGGCGGCCAATCCATTCGGACCGGACCCGACGATCACGGCATCATATTGCGCTCGTTCACTCATAATCTATGCGGCACTTCTATAGCCTATTTTGGTGAGGAGCGGCCCACCAACCGCTTCAGAAAATGGACTGGTAGATAGAGGGTGGTGCGAATGGCCGAGTTGTGCCAGATGTTCGGCACCGCCCGCCAGCGAATGCGGCGATCCAGCAAGCTACTCGACAGCTCCACCGGCTGGCCGCGCACGCCAAAATCAGCCGCCAGACGTGTGAGGGTTTTCTGCCAGAAGGTATCTTCTTGCCGGTGGACTACCCCCAGGCGTGCCCCTACCTCGAACAGCGGATCGCCGGCCCGCAAGACCGACTCAATCTGGGCGATGGTATGGCCGCCTTCTTCCTGCGCGGTGAAGGTAATCACGCCGGCGAAAACGTGGCCTTGCGGCGTAACAAATGAGAAGGAATGGTCATCGGCATGGACGACCGCTATGCCGGTAGCGATGGGCGATCCACCTGGCCCTTCCAGATTAATTACCGCAACTTCGCCTTCCTCGATCCGCGGCCGCGAGCCATAGAAATTGCTCCCCTCCGGCCAGTAGTCGGGGAACTTCGTGCGCCAGCGGCGGATAACTTCGCGCGGGGTGGCATCGGAGCCGACAAGCCGGACGCGGTAAGTCTTGCGCCAGAGTTGGCCAAATCCCAGCTCAGGCCCGGCCAGCTCTCTGCCACTTACATTTAAATTGATGGCGTCCGGAGGAGTCTCGACGTCGGGTAGCTTGCCGTCCGCAGTCGATTCATCATCGGCCGGGAGAGTACTCATGCGCGGATGATAACAGGCTTACCGACTTAGGCAATGGAATGACAAGGGCAATCGGAAATAAAAAATGGTCGCGAAGGATGCGGATCAATCTGATGAACGCAGGCAAAAGCAGGGGGGCGGCTGGATGAGCTGATTGCGAACCGGATAGACTGGCGCGCGACGCCGGGAATACATATCCTGCCCGCGAAAACCCGTTCAATCCGCGTCATCCATGCATTATTTCTTTTGACTACCGGAACAAGCAATTATGCTGATGGGACGGCATGACACCGGGGAATTCGTAGTGGGTGAACTATGCTCCGACGGCCGCCAACGCTTCGGCTTCCGTGTTATAGATAGCGATGGCCTCGTTCAGGCGGGTCAGGTCGAAGATCTGCTTGTAATGGTCGGAGAGACCGCAAGCCAACAGGCGCTGCTCCTGGCGCTGGGAACGAATGAGCAGCGTCACAAGAAGTCCAATGCCGGTACTATTCATATAATCCAGCCCGCTGAAATCAAGGAGGATCGTGCGAATCGGGTGGCCATCTACCTGAGAATAGGCGTCCATCAACCTCTCTTCGGCAAAGGCCGTCACTTCTCCTTCAATGCGGATGACTGCCACTCCAGGATTCTTCCGCACTTCTACTTGAATGTTGGGTTGGGTCATGGCGTTTCCTCGTCACTGATACTCAGGTGGCGGCCGCGAGTTCTTGCAGAGCACTCTCCTCATCCTGATACACAGTCATGAAATCGGATAGGCGGGTGATGCTGAAGATCTCCTGGTAGTGATCGCTCAGCCCGCAGGTCACCAATCGGCGGTGGGCCTTACGCGCCCGGGCCAGCAAACCGACGATCAGAGCGATGCCGGTCGAATTGATGTAGCCGACCCGGCTGAAATTGAGCATCGTCGCCACCGTTTCCGGCTGCTCAGCCTCGGTGTAAGCCTCGTCCAGGGCCACATCGGCAAATCCGTCGATATCGCCAAACAGATCGATAACCGAAATTTGCCCATTGCGTCTAACTTCCGCGCGAAAGGCGTTATTTTGTGGCGTCACTTTGCTCTCCTTCATTCAGATGGATAACCAGGTTGACAATGTGGTGTTTCTCGTCTACGACGACTTCCATTTCGTCCACCATGTTTTGGATCAGAAATAACCCCCACCCGCGCGGTGATTGCTGCCCCGCGAGCTTGGCAGTCAGGTCTGGGGTCTCAGCTTCGGGGATGGTTTGGTCGCCGCCGCGGTCAGTGATACTGACCGTCAGGACGCGATCGTCGCGGGCGACTTCGATCAGCACCGGTTTGTCCTCGCTGTACTTGTTGCCGTGCTCCATGGCGTTCATTGTCGCCTCGGCTACGGCTGTCTTCAGCCGGTCGACCTTGGCCGGGGGCAGGCCTAATGGGGCGACGATCTCGCTCACGCGCTCCATCGCTCGCCGCTCGTTGCCAGGCTGGCTGGGCATCTCGAAACGCGCCATCATTTCGCGCTGGCCGTCCCCACCGGAAGGAGGCGAGCCGGTGGCGCGCAAGAGCACCATCGTCACGTCATCCTCCTGCTCCCAATCGGGCCCGGTAAACTCGCGCAATTGGTCGAGCATGAACGCGATCAGGTTCGCTTCCTTCCGCTCAGCCATGAGTGTTTGCAAACGGGGGAAACCCAGCATCTCTCGCGCCGGATTGTGGGCCTCCACGAGACCGTCACTGTAGAGCAACAGGCATTCACCCGGCCGCAGAAACACCTCTTTTTCTTCATATTTCATACCCGACAAGAGCCCCAAGGGCATGCCGCGGGCTCGCAATTCCATCACGCCATCGTCTGTGCGAAGATAGGGCACGTCGTGTCCGGCATTGGCGTAGATCAGGTGGCCCGTTGAAGGGTTCAGCAGCGCAAACAGGCAGGTGACGAACATCTTGGGCGGGATGTCATGGACCAGCGCCTCGTTCGTTCGCTCCAGAATACCGCTCGGCGAGTCGAACCGCTCGGCCGCCGAGCGTAACAGGCTGCGCGTGGTGGCCATCACCAGCGCCGCCGGGACACCCTTGTCGGTCACATCGCCGATGACGAAGCCCAGGCGACCATCGGGATAGGGAATGAAGTCATAGAAGTCGCCGCCGACGGCTCGCGCCGGCTGGTAGTAGGCATCCACAACCCATCCCGCCACATGGGGTACATCCTTCGGCAGCAGCGTTTGCTGGATGAGCCGGGCTACGCGCAATTCCTGCTCGATGCGCTGCCGCTCCAGTGCCTCGAGTTGTTGCTGGCGCACGAGCTGGGCAACGCGCACGGCCGGGGCGGCCTGCGTGGCCAGATTGCCCAGCAAGCGGCGATCGTCTGAAGAATAGTCCTGCTCGCTGCGCCGCTCGCCAAGGTTGATCAAGCCGACCAGTTCGCCCTGGCTGACTAACGGCAAGGCCAGCCGCACGCCCGCCTTTCGCAAAGCGTTCACGCCTTCCGAATCAAAGCTCAGGCGCTCGATGTCCACCACGCCACTGACATTTTTCTCCAGGTAATCGATCAGAGGATCGCTCGGCGGGATATCCAGCGGCACGACAGTCGGCTGCGCCGGCTGAGCATCGGGCGCGGGTGCCGGTAGCGGCTCTGCCACGTCTCGTGTCCGGTTGCGATTTCGCCAGGAAGCTCGTGTCGTTGTCATAGTAAATCCATGATACCAGGCGATCGTCTGCTAATCGTTACGAAAAGTGTTTCGCGGCGATCAAACGTCCTTAACAGGCGCCAGATCATCTTCTGTATGATATGACAGCAACTACCCGCTGTCGCGGCGCTCCCATTCGGCGGCGTAAAACTGGTCGATGGCGCACCACTCCGGCGACAGTT
>CAYQRX010000206.1:0-6212 GCA_964419865.1 uncultured Hyphomonas sp.
CTCGCACATTTCAAGATGATGACCGACAAGCCAGACGACGAGATCGGTTTCCTCTTCCGGCAAGCCGAGGCGTTCGCAGGCCCGCCGGGCCGTGCGCATGCCGGCGACCTGCTGGTCGCCCTTCCCCTTGCCGGTGTCATGCAGCAGCATGGCGAGATACAGCGCGCGGCGGTTCTCGATCTGGCCGAAAAGCTCTGTCGCAAGCGGTGCTGCGCCGCGGCCATGTTCGAGATCCGAAATCGTCTCGACCGCGCGCAGCGTATGTTCGTCCACGGTATAGTGGTGATACATGTTGAACTGCGTCTGCGCGACGATCGCCCCGAATTCCGGGATCGCCCGGCCAAGCACGCCCGCCTCATTCATGCGCCGCAGGACCAGGCCAGGATTGTCTCCCCCGAGGATGGCGTCCAGGATCAACGCCCGGGATCCATCTGTCTCGCGCACCGCATCGTTCATGGCGCGCAGGTTGCGTGACAGAGATGTCAGGGCAGCGGGGTGGATGTCCTTGTTCTCGCGCCGGGCAATCGTGAACAGGCGGATCATGTTCAGCGGATCATCCGACATCACCGTCTCTGACGTGATGCTGATACGGCCTGCATCGATCATGAAGCCAGCTTCCGGCAGCGCCTGGGGCGCACGGGCCGGCAGGAAACGGCGCAGGCCCTCCGGCTTCTTCTTGTGGTCCGCCTCTAGCTTTGCGGCGAGAATACGGGTCAACCCGCCCACATCCTTGGCGACCAGGAAGTAGCGCTTCATGAAGCGTTCGACGCCCTGCTGCCCCTGCCGGTCACGATAGCCCATGCGGGCAGCGATTTCGGGCTGAAGGTCGAAACTCAGCCGGTCTTCCGCGCGGCCGGTGACATAATGGATGTGGCAGCGCACCGTCCACAGGAAGCGCGCGGCGCGAATGAAGACGGCATACTCATGGTCCGTAAACGGACCGGCGCGCATCACCTGCTCCAGCGTTTCGCCGCCATACATGTGCTTGACGATCCAGTAGAGTGTCTGCAAGTCGCGCAGCCCGCCCTTCCCATCCTTAAGGTTCGGCTCGACGACATAACGCGCGTCTCCCATGCGCGCATGGCGGGCGTCGCGCTCCGCGAGCTTGTCGGCAATGAACTGGGCGTCCTTGCCGCGGATCGCTTCCTTCTGGAAGAGCACCATCATGTCATCTGCGAGCGCCTCGTCCCCGCAGATGAAGCGCGCGTCCATCAGGCTCGTCTTGATCGTCACATCCTCGGCGGCCAACTTGACGCAATCTATCGGTGTACGGAAGGCATTCCCGACTTTCAGCCCCATATCCCAGAGGGCGTAGAGCATGTATTCGATGACGCTCTCGGTGTGCGGGCTCGCCTTGTAGGCGCGCAGGAACAGGAGGTCGGTATCCGAGGACGGCGCCATCACGCCCCGGCCATACCCTCCGGTCGCCATGATGGCGAGGCGCTCCGCCTCGGTCGGGTTGGAGGCGCGATGAACGTGGGTGACCGTAAAGTCGTAAAGCGCGTGGATGACCTCGTCCTGCACCGCGGCCAGCAGGCGGGCGGTATCGAGCCCATCTGCGCCCTGCTGCAGGCGTTCCTGCGCGATCAGGCGGCCGCGGAACATTGCGCCATGGAGGAGGTTCAGGGCTGCTTTGCGAGCGGCCGCGTCATTGCCGATATTGCCGAGGGCCGCGGCTGTCAGCTTCACGCGCAGGGCGCGGCCATCGATAATGTCTGCGATGCGCCATTTGCCGGGACGGCGCGCGGCTGGCGCCAGGCCGGCGGAAAGCTGGGTCGGGGGCGGTTTGGTCGGAGACGTCATCGGCCCCAAGCATAGCAGGTTTGGCGCCGGCAGCTACGGCCAATGGCTTAACCGACGATGGTGTGGACGCGGTTGTACCAGAGGGGCGAATTTGCCAGGTCGATGAAGTTGCGTTCGTCCTCCAGCAATTCGCGCGCTGCCTCGGCAACGCCCGGATTCTGCGCCGCAGCCTGCATGGACGCCTCACTCTCGAACCAGAGCTCGGCAATGCCGTCATACGGCTCAGGCCCGCCGCGGGAGGCCCGGATGGCGTCATTCATGGCGTCGAAGCCGGTATGCACCTGTTCATACTTCACGATGCCGAGGGTGGCGGCATGTTTCGCCACCAGCGGCGCATGGATGCCCCGCCAGTAGCGCTGGAAGTCCTCGCGGCTGAGATGCGGCAACCGGCGCAGGCAATAGGTCAGCTTGATCACAACAGGTCTCCCCCAGCGGCAGCCGCCGTCGTGCCATCCTTCTTGAAGGCGCGGATGACATTCTTGCCGGTGATCCACTTATGGACCTCATCGGGCCCATCGACGAGGCGCTGGGAGCGGATATGGGTGTACCAGGCCGCCAGCGGGGTATCCAGCGAATAGCCGAGCGCACCGTGCAGCTGGATCGCGGTGTCGACGACCTTGTGGACCATATTTGCAAGAAAGACCTTGGCGATGCCGTTTTCCTGGCGGATGTCGAGCCCATTCTCAGCCTTGTAGGCAATATGCATCAGCATCAGGCGGGCGATGTAGAGCTGGCTGGCGCAGTCCGCCAGCATGAACTGGACGCCCTGGCGATCCTCGAGGCCCTTGCCGAAAGTCGAGCGTTTCGTGACATGCTCCGTCGCCAGATCAAGCGCGCGCTGGGCCATGGCCACATTGTGCATGCCATGACGCAGGCGGCCATAAGCGAGGCGGTGCTGGCCCATCGCAAAGCCCATCCCTTCCCCGCCGAGCAGATTGGCCTCTGGCACGACGAGATTGTCGATCTTCACCTCGGCATGGCCGCCGCCCATTTCAGCGTAATGCTTTCCGTGTACGGCCATCGTCGGAATATCGCGCAGGATTTTGTAGCCGGGATTGGGTAGCTCGACGATGAAGGTCGAGAACTGCTGGTGGCGCGGCGCGTCGGGATTGGTCTTGGCCATGACGACCGCGATGTCTGCGGCCGTGGCCGCCGAGGAGAACCACTTCTCGCCATTGAGGACGTAATTGCCTTTCCCGTCCTTGACCGCTGTGGTCTGCATGCCGGTGGCGTCCGCTCCGGCCGCCTTCTCGGTCATCGAATAGCAGACGCGCTTGTCGCCGTTCAGGATCGGTTTCAGGAATTTTTCCTTCTGATAGTCCGTGCCATGCGCGAGCAATGTCAACATCGTCGCATCATCCGGCCCCTGAGAGTTCATCGACAGGGCACCGAGATGGCTCTGGCCGAGCTCCATCTGCACGAGCGCGTTGGCAAGCGGGCCGAGCCCCATGCCGCCATGCTCCTTCGGAATGAAGGGCAGCCACAGCCCCTCGGCGCGCGCCTTCCTGCGCAGCGCCGCCAGCACTTCCTTGAAAGGCTTGCCCGCGGCCATGTCCTTTTCCGCCGGGATACATTCCTCCTGCACCCAGCGGCGCACGCGCTCGCGCACTTCCTTCGCGTCTTCCGGAATCGTGAAATCGATGGCCATGTCGGCGCCTCCCTCTTCTTTTGAAGGAAGGCTAGTCCCGATCCGGCAGGCTTAACAGCCTGCCTTCGCGTCAGGCTGGCGGCGGATCGTAATCGACGCGTTCGAGGAACAGCCCGTCGGCCGGCGCAACCGGTCCGCAGCGCGACCGATCGGCCGCTTCCAGGATTTCCCGCGCCCAGCGCACCGGATGCCGACCGCGGCCGATCTCGATGAGACTGCCGACCATAGAGCGCACCTGCCGGTGGATGAAGCTGGGAGCCGAACAGGTGAACTCGATACGCTCGCCGGCGCGTGACACATCAAACTGCCAGAGTGTCTTGACCGGGCTCGCCGCCTGGCAGTCGGCGTCGCGGAAGGTCGAGAAATCATGCGTGCCGATAAAGGCCTGCGCGGCCTCATGCATCTTGCCGGCGTCAAGCCTGGACGGCACCCGCCAGGCGATCCCGCGTTCGATCGCAAGGTCGGCGCGCCGGTTGATGACGACATAGCGGTAATGCCGCGCGGTGGCCGAGAAGCGGGCGTGGAAGTCTTCGCCCACCCTTTGGGCCTTCAGCACAGCGATCGGGTGCGGGCGCAGGTGAAAATTCATCGCATCCGCGATCTTGTTCGGCCGGTCCTGGCGCAGGTCCATATGCGCAACCTGCCCTGTCGCATGCACACCGGCATCGGTGCGCCCCGCGCCATAGACCTCCACCGGGCCGCCATCGAGCTTTGCCGCCGCCTCTTCGAGCGCCGCCTGAACGGTCGGCTTGCCCGGCAGCTTCATCCAGCCCTGATAGGGCCCGCCATGGTATTCGATCAGGAGTTTGTAGCGCGGCATGGAGAGCCCGCTGCCAAAGCCGGGGCGCCGGGTCAACCGGTCTCACCCGCGGAAAGCAGCCGGATAGGTGAGCGTCCCGCCCGCCGGGCCGCCCTCGCCGAGCTGCAGCGCCATGAAATGCGGGCCCGACCAGGGCGCATGGAAGGGCCTCGCCGCGGCCTCAGTGAAGCCGAATTTCGGGTAATAAGTGTCATGGCCGAGGACGAAGACAATCTTCTCCCCCGCCCCTTCCAGCGCCTGCAGCCCGAGACGGATCAAGGCACCGCCGAGCCCCTGTTTCTGCAGGCCGGGCCGAACGCACATCGGGCCAAGTCCCGTCCCGACGGGTGCGCCATCAATCCATATCCGGAAGAATTCGATATGCCCGCAGATGTCACCGCCATCGGTCGCAACAAGCGACAGCAGGCCGTCACCATCGGCCTGCAGCCGGCGGATGATTTGCCCCTCACCGTCGCTGCCGAATGCTGCCTCATTGAGCGCGGCAATCGCGGCCAGATCCTCAGCGCGGGCCCGCCGGATCCAGACATCGGATGTCATGCGAGAAGCTCGCCCGCACCCAGCGGCGTGCCAGCCAGGAATTCGCGGGCGCTTAGCGGTTTGCCGCCCGGCTTCTGCAGGCGTCGCAGGCGCAAGACGCGGCCATCGCCGCAGGCGACGGCAAGATCGCCGTCGATCAGGGTGCCGGGCGCCGCGGAGCTCGTGATATCCGTCAGCTCACTGAAGAGGATTTTCAGCCGCACCGGCCCCTGCCCGAGATCGGCCTCGCACCAGGCGCCGGGGGCCGGCGAGAGGCCCCGTATCTGCCAATCCAGTTCGGCCGCCGGGCGGGTCCAGTCGATGCGCTGGTCAGCGGCCGTGATCTTCTGCGCATAGGTCATGCCCTCTTCCGGCTGGGCCACCGGCTTGAGGCTGCCACCGGCGAGGCCCGCGAGGGCGCGCGGGGCAAGCTCTGCCGCAAGGGCGGCGAGACGGTCATGCAGCGTGCCGGCGGTGTCCTTCGGCGTGATGGGCGTACGGACGGACGCGATCACCGGACCGGTATCGAGACCGGCTTCCATCAGCATCGCATCGACACCGGTTTCGGTATCGCCCGCCATGATCGCCCGCTGGATCGGCGCCGCGCCTCGCCAGCGTGGCAGGATCGAGGCATGCATGTTGAGGCAGCCAAGGCGCGGCGCATCCAGCACCGGCTGCGGCAGGATCAGCCCGTAAGCGACAACCACCGCCGCATCGAGCCCCAGCGCGGCAAACGCCGCCTGTTCCTCTGCGCCCTTAAGCGACTTCGGCGTGCGCACCTCCAGCCCGCGCGCCTCGGCAAAGGCATGCACCGGCGTCGGCGTCAGCTTCTGCCCCCGCCCGGCGGGTCGCGGCGGCTGGGAATAGACGCAGGCGATCTCATGGCCCGCCGCGATCAGCGCTTCCAGCACGCCGAGCGCAATGCCGGGGCTTCCCATGAAGGCGATACGGAGGGGGCGGGCGTCATTGGGCATGCGCCGGGGTGATAAGCTCAACCGCTCCGGCGGTCGAGCCCTGGCCGGTCAGTTCGCGTCTTCGCGGATGGCGCGGATCTTCGCCTTGCGCACCTTGTCGATGGCGCGGTCGCGCTTCAGGCGGGAGAGATAGTCGATGAACAGCGTGCCTTCGAGATGGTCCATCTCGTGCTGAATGCAGACGGCGTAGAGATCCTCCGCCCATTCCTCGACCTGGTTGCCATCATAGTCCAGATAACGGATCCTGCACCGGGCCGGGCGCTCGACCTCATCGAAAATCTCCGGTACCGAGAGGCAGCCCTCTTCATAGGGCTTCGTCTCTTCGACGGTTTCGAGGATTTCCGGATTGACGAAATAGCGCGGCTGCGGCTCCTCGCCCTCGCGCGCCAGATCCATCACGATCACCCGCAGCGGCACGCCGATCTGGATCGCGGCCAGGCCGATGCCGGGG
>CAYQRX010000207.1:0-2194 GCA_964419865.1 uncultured Hyphomonas sp.
GTCGCCGAGACGAGGAACTGGAACTCTGTGCGGAACAGGCCGATGCCATCGGCGCCCGCCTGATCCAGCATGTCGAGATCAAGGTCGAGGCTGGCATTCAGCATCAGGGAAACCGATGTGCCATCCTTCGTCCGCGCGGGCTGGCCCTTGAGGCTGGCATAGACGGCCTGACGTTCCGAGCGCAGCGCAACCCGGGATTTGTAGGCATCATAAACCGCATCGTCCGGGCGGATGTGCGCCTGGCCCTGTTCGGCATCGACAATAACATAGTCGCCCTGCTCGATCAGCGTCGTCAGGCCCTCGATGCTGCCGATCGCCGGAATTCCGAGCGCCCGCGCAACGATGGCGGCATGCGAGGAGGCCGCCGCCTCCTCCATCAGGATGCCCTTCAGGCCCGTCTTGGCGTATTCGAGCAGCTCCGCCGGGCCGAGCCGGCGCGCCACCAGCACGCTGCGCTCGTCGGTAATCTTCGGCTTGCCCTCCTCGCCGCCAAGGATGCGCAGGAGCCGGTTGTCGAGATCTTCCAGATCATGCAGCCGTTCGCGCAGATAAGGGTCGCGTGCGGCATTCAGCTTGGCACGGTGCTCGCGCCGGGCGCGGTCCACCGAGGCTTCCGCCGACAGGCCCGAGCGCACGCCTTCATGCAGCTTCTCGGCCCAGGAATTGTCATGTGCGAGCAGCCGGTAGGCCTCCATCACATCGCGCGGGTCGTCACCAAGGGCTGCGCCGTCAATCAGCATCATCCGGTCGATCGAGGCGCGCAGCGCCTTGAGGCCCTGATTGAGGCGTTCGGCCTCCTCGGTCTGGTCGAAAGCGAAGAAGCGCGCCGCCGGCACGACCGGGTCATGCAGGACCGCGCGGCCATAACCCAGCCCTTCACAGAAGATGCGGCCCTTGAGATGCCCGCCATTATTGACCCGGCTGCGCCGCTCGGGCTGCGGCGCGGACTGGTCTTCCTCGATCCGGTGGACGATCTCGGCCAGCACCATGGCAATCGTCTGCAGTGTCTCGACTTCCTCGTCCCGATAGACACGCTCGGTGCGGTTCTGCACGACGAGAACACCGATCACGCGGCCGGTGCGCAGGATCGGCACGCCGAGGAAGGCATGGAACGGGTCTTCTCCGGTTTCCGGCCGGTAGGAGAAGGCTGGATGGCGCGGCGCGTCAACAATCGAGATCGGCTCGGCCGTGCGCGCGACAAAGCCGACAAGCCCCTCATTCGCGCCCATCCGCGTCTTGCTCACCGCCTCCCGCTTGAGGCCCTCAGTGGCGATCAGCAGCAGCGAGCCGTCGGCTTCGCGGTGATAGATCGAGCAGACGTCCGCCACCATGGTCGAGGCGATCAGGCGGACCACCTGGTCGAGCCGCGACTGCGCTTCGCCATCCTCCGCCATAACCTGGCGCAGGCTGTTCATCAGGACACGGGTGGCCGGCAGATTATACGGCATGCTCTCCCGGTCTACGGTTGACCCTTAGTCCGCGTCCAGCCCGAAAGCTGTGTGAAGGGCGCGAACAGCCAGTTCTGTATAGGGCGCTGCGATCAGAACGGAAATCTTGATCTCCGATGTGGAGATCACATCGATGTTGATGCCTTTTTCCGAGAGAGCGGTGAACATCTTTTCGGCAACCCCGGTATGGCTCTTCATGCCGACGCCGATAATCGAGATTTTCGAGACATCGCGAATGACTTCCAGCCGCTCATAGCCGATCTCCGGATGCAGCTTCTCGAGCGCATCCTGCGCGAACGGGCTGTCGCGGTCGGTGCAGGTGAAGACAAGGTTGGCTTTCGAGGCCTCACGCGAGCTCGACTGGACGATCATGTCGACATTGATCCCGGCCCGGGCGAGCGCGGAGAAGATCTTCGCCGAGGAGCCTGGCTTGTCGGGCACACCATACAGCGTGACCTTGGCCTCATCCCGCGAATAGGCAACGCCGCTGACGACCTGTTTTTCCACGATCTCTTCCTCTGAGCAGACGAGGGTGCCGGGGGACTCCTCGCCGGGTTTGACAAAACTGGACAGGACGCGCACCGGCACATTGTGGTTCATGGCCAGCTCGACCGAGCGCGTCTGCAGCACCTTGGCGCCGAGCGAGGCCATCTCCAGCATTTCCTCATAGGAAATCTTGTCGATGCGCCGGGCCTTCGGAACGATGCGCGGATCGGTCGTGTCGACGGGGTCTACACGACCGATCC
>CAYQRX010000207.1:2204-6142 GCA_964419865.1 uncultured Hyphomonas sp.
ATCGGTCGTGTAGACCCCGTCGACATCGGTATAAATATCGCACACCTGGGCGCCCAGCGCAGCGGCCACGGCCACCGCGCTCGTATCCGAGCCGCCGCGGCCGAGTGTCGTTACCCGGCCATTGTCGGTAACGCCCTGGAAGCCGGCGACGACCGCAATCTCGCCCGCGTCGATGGAATCCGGCAGGGCGCTGTCGTCAAAACCCATGATCCGGGCCTTGCCATGGCTGTTATCGGTCTTCAGGCGCAGCTGCCAGCCGAGCCAGGAGCGCGCCTTCATGCCGCGGCGGCGCAGCGCCAGCGCAAGAAGGCCCGCGGTCACCTGCTCGCCCGAGGCGACGACCACATCATATTCATCATCATAGAGCTCGCGCGGCAGGTCCTTGCCGGCCGCGCCGTCGGCGAGCGCAACCAGCTTGTTGGTCTCGCCCGACATGGCCGAGACGATGACGGCCATCTTCTCGCCCTTCGCGGCGCGCGCCGCGACGATTTCAGCCACGTTCGCAATCCGGTCGAGATCGCCGACCGATGTGCCGCCGAATTTGAGTACAGTCCGCGCCATTTCGCCCCAAATACATGTCTGGGCCTTGCGGCCCGCTCAATTCCCGGCCCCTCTAGGCGAAACTTCGGCCGGGATCAAACAGGATTGCTAAACGATGGCGAGAACAATTGACGCGTCTGACGCCCCGCCGGTGACCCCCAGCATCGACCCGGACGAGGTTGCCAAATTCTCCGCCATGGCGGCCGACTGGTGGAACCCGAATGGCAAGTTCAAGCCGCTCCACCGGTTCAATCCGGTGCGCCTGAAATTCATCCGCGAGACCGCCGAGGCCCACTTTGCCCTGAAGCCCGGCCAGCTTCGCCCGCTGGAGGGGCTGCGCCTGCTCGATATCGGCTGCGGCGGCGGGCTGGTCTGCGAACCCATGGCCCGGCTTGGCGCGTCTGTCACCGGAGTGGATGCCTCCGAGGCCAATATCAAGACCGCGATCACCCATGCCGGCGAGCAGGGCCTGGCCATCGACTACCGCGCCGGCACGGCCGAGGGCCTCCTGGCCGCCGGCGAGGCGCCCTTCGACATCGTGCTCAATCTCGAAGTCGTCGAACATGTCGCCAATCCCGCGCAGTTCCTCGAGGATACCGCCCGTCTCGTGAAGCCCGGCGGGCTGATGATCGTCGCCACGCTGAACAAGACGGCGAAGGCGCTCGCGACCGCCGTCATCGGAGCCGAATACATTCTCCGATGGCTGCCCAGAGGAACGCATGACTGGTCGAAATTCCTCAGCCCTGAAGAAGTCCGCGCCCCGCTGATCCGCGCGGGCCTGGAGGCCGATGAGGCCGTCGGCGTCAGCTTCCAGCCGATCAGCGGGCGATGGAAGCTGTCCGGCGATACCAGCGTGAACTACATGATTGTCGCCCGGAGGCCCCAACCATGATCGCCCTGCCCTCGCCCGAGACGGTCCATGCCTTCTGGTTCGGCCCGGATGCCGCCTCCCCGGAGGTGCTGGCCAGCCACGCACCGCTCTGGTTCAATGGCGGCGACGCATTCGACCGCCTGCTGACGGCCCAGTTCCAGCCGCTGCTCGAGACACTCTCCGCCGGCCCGATGGCGCGTGAATGGTCCGTACGCGGCGCAAGGGAGCGCCTGTCGGCCATCATCGTGCTCGACCAGATGAGCCGCAACATCTTCCGTGGCAGCCCCCGCGCCTTCGCCCAGGACCTGCTCGCCCTCACGCTCTGCAAGGAGGGTCTGGACCGCGGCGAGGATGCGGGGCTGGCGGAGACCGAACGGGCCTTCTTCTACCTGCCGCTCGAACATTCCGAAGCGCTGGAGGACCAGCGCCGCTCGGTCGAACTGTTCGAGGCGCTGGCCGCAGAGTCCTCGGAGCCCTTCCGCGCCTTCACCGAAAACACGCTCGACTATGCCCGCCAGCATCTCGACGTCATCCGGCAGTTCGGCCGCTTCCCCCACCGCAACGCCGCTGTCGGGCGGGAAAGCACCGGGGCGGAGCGGGAGTGGCTGTCCGAGGGCGGAAGGTTCTAGGGTCACGCTCCTTCGCCCGCGCGGACAGGTCTCGCTGCGTCGGGGAAAAATGACAGACAACACCTATGTGGACGCCGATGACGAAGACCGCCGTCCGCGCCGCATCTGTTCGTCTACCAAAGGCAGCCGTAGATTACATCCCACAAGGCCTCCGGTGCCGCCTTGCCAGCCTCATTCCACCGATCCCGTTCGGCAAACAGCTCATCACACGGCATATTTCTGTATTCCGCTTTGCTCCGCACTTTCAAACCTGAAGCATCCTGTTCAACGGTTGCGCAGCTCGCCAAAGCTGCGCATGCGGCGACTACGAGAACTGAAAGCCTGACTGCCATTCCAAACGCCCTTACCTGATTAATTCCCCGACGCATCAAACCCGCTTTGTGCTCTCTCGACCATGCGAGATCGGAAATGAGTGTCAACCATGCCGTAGCGTATCAGCGACCTTGTGGGCGAGCAGGAAAAGGATCAGCCCTGATTTTCGGGCGCCGGCGCCACTTCCACGCGGCGCTCCAGCCGCTGCGCGGTTTCTTCCTGCACGGCGCGGGTCAGCGGATAGGTCCGGGCCACGAGGCCTGCAGCGACGTAAAGCAGGCCCGGCAGCAGGCCGAAGACCAAGACGAGGCCGAAGATCGCGGCTTCGGAATTCTCCTGCCCCGGCCGGAAGCCGGCAATCCGCCCGACGATGAAATAGCCGACGCCGAAGGCGAGGCTGGAGCCGACCTTGTTGAAGCTGGTCAGCAGGGCATAGAAATTCCCGGCCCGGTTCTCGCCGGTTTCGGCCGCCACCATCTCCACCACATCGGCCGTCATCGCGCGGGCAAGGAAGATCGGCGCGCTGAACGGGATGCCGGCAATCAGCGAGGCAATCAGGAAGGTCGTGAAGCTCGCCGTCGGTGCCAGCGGGATGAAGGCCATGAAGGCAACGCCGGAACAGATCGTGGCGATGAAATAGGCCGTGCGTTTCTCTGTTTTCCGGGCCAGCCAGAGCCAGCCCGGCAGGGCGAGAATCGCCATCACGAAGAACAGCATCAGCGTCAGGCTGGTCTGCGCATCGCTCGCCCCGAAGGCATATCCGGCCACGAACAGGAAATTCGCCGCCGTGACGGAAATCGCCGTCGAGACGAGCAGTTCGATGATCAGGACCTTGCTGAACAGCGGGTTGCGGATTGCCCGGAACAGGGGGCGAAGCTCGAATTTCTCCACTGCCTTGGACTCGCCCCTCAGCGGCGGGTCGGGCACGAAGGTGCAGGCGAGGCCCGCCGCAATCGGCAGGGCAATAATCATCATCCAGCCCATCACGGCGACCTGCCCGAACCGGCTTGCCTCCACCCCTATCAGCGACAGGATGAGCGGCATCGCCAGGAGGACCAGCATCGAAATGACAGAGACCAGCTCCGGCCAGAGGAACAGGCGCGAGCGGTCGTCATAGTCATGCGCAATCGCCGGCACCCAGGACGAGCGCGAAGTCTGGAGCAGCGTGAAGCCGACATAGAAGACCAGCATCCAGCCGATGAAATAGCCCGGCCCTGCCCCCATCGGCGGCATGTAGACGAAGAAGGTGGAAATCCCGAGGATCGGCACGCAGAGCAGGATCCAGTGGCGCACCCGGCCGAGCGGGGTGCGGTAGCGGTCGACCAGATAGCCCATGATCGGATCGGTCACGATGTCCCACAGGCGCAGCAGCATGAAAAGCAGGCCGGTCAGTTCGAGGCCGAGCCCGACGCCGTTGGGCGCCTCATTGGCATAGAGGGGCGCCAGATAGACGCCCAGCGGCAGGCCGACGCCGGCAATGGGAACGCTCAGCGAGGCAAATGCCAGAACGCGCGGGAACGACAATCGCCGGGATTCGGATTTCGACATGGCCGGCACAGTGCCTGTTGCGAAGGTGACGGCCAAGT
>CAYQRX010000208.1:0-6136 GCA_964419865.1 uncultured Hyphomonas sp.
CGAGGTGGATGCGCGCCTGCTCGCCGCCGGAGAGGGCCTGGAAGGACCGGCCGGCCAGATGGGCGGCATCCGCCTTGCCCAGCGCTGTATCTACTGCGGTTTTGTCGTCCCTTCCCATGCGGGCGTAGGGGGCGGGCGCGCCGGCGAAGCGGCCGAGGGCGGCGACATCTTCGGCCATGAGGTTCCAGGCCACGGGCCGCGACTGGGGCAGCCAGGCGAGGCGCCCTGCCCGCTCGCGCAGGGAAAGGCTGGCGGCGGGCAGGCCATCGATGAGGATGTCGCCCTCCGACGGGATGACGCCGGCGAGCGCCTTCACGAGCGAGCTTTTACCGGCGCCGTTCGGGCCGGTGAGGGCCACAAGTTCGCCCGGCGCGAGCCGGAAAGAGACATTCCGGGCCACTTCGCGCCCCGACAGGGTCACGCTGAGGGCGCGCGCCTCCATCATGACGACACCCTCCCCAGCCTGGCGGCAATCCAGATGAAGACCGGTCCGCCGATGAGGGCGGCGGCAACTCCGAGCTTCAGTTCCTGATCGAAGGGCAGGATGCGGATGGCGAGGTCGGCGGCCACGAGCAGGATGCCGGCGAACAGGGCTGACGGGACCAGGAGGCGCTGCGGATCGTTGCTCACGAAGGGGCGCATAATGTGCGGAGCGACGATGCCGACAAAACCGATGGTGCCGGCGGTGGCGACGCTTGTGCCGGCGAGCAGCGAAGTGCCACCGATGACCAACAGCCGGATACGGCGCGGATCGGCGCCGAGGCTGGCGGCGGTTTCATCCCCCAGGCTGAGCGCGCGCAGACCGGGGCCGGCGAGGAAGATCAGCGCCGCGCCGATGAGCCAGCCGGGCGCGCCGAGGGCCATATCGGCCCAGGAGCGGTTGGCGACCGAGCCCATCATCCAGTTGATGAGATCGGTAAGGCTGTGCGGGTTCGGCGCCAGGTTCAGGGCGAGCGACATCAGCGCCCCGGCGAAGGCGGAGAGGCCGATGCCGATGAGCAGGAGCGTGACGCTGCTGGCGCCGCGCATGGCCGCGAAGATGAGGACGAGCATCGCTGCGCCTGCCCCAAGGATGGCGGCGAGGGGCACGGCGAGGCTGCTGACGGCGGCAAGGCCGAAGAAGATGGCGATGACAGCGCCAAGTGCGGAAAAGGCCGAGACACCGAGCACGCCGGGCTCGGCCAGCGGGTTCTGCAGGAGGCCCTGCATCGCCGCGCCGGCAAGACCGAGGGCGGCGCCGACGGCAAAGGCAGCGGCCGCGCGCGGCAGGCGCAGTTCCCAGACGATGGCGCGGATACGCTCGTCGCCCTGACCGAAGAGGGCGGCAGCCGTGTCCCCCAGCGCCAGCGGCGCGGTGCCGACGAGGGCGGAGAGGCCGAAGAGCAGGGCCGCGGCGAGGGCGAGGATGAGGGAGAGGCGGCTCATCGCTGAGCCTCCAGGGCGGCGGCGATGTCTGCCGCTTCATCCGCCACGAACCAGGCGCCGCAGGAGACGCGGGACTCGTCCATCGCGATGACCTGCGCGCCGGCCATGAGGCGCTGCATGACGGGATGATGAGTGACAGACCAGCGGTCGGTCGCGTCATCGTCGAAGCCGAAGAAGGCCGCCAGCATCAGGGCGGGTGGGTCGAGCAGCAGGCTTTCCAGCGGCAGGCTGGTCCAGCCGGTGCCGGTGTTTGCATTGTCGAGACCGGCGCGGTGCATGATATCCTCGATCATAGTCCCCTGCCCGGCGCTGACGCCGCCGGGGGTGACGTAGAGTGCCGAGCGGCCGGAGGGCGGCGCGGGCGGCGGGCGGCGGGCGAGGATATCCTCCGCGCGCGCCTCGGCGCCGAGTTCGGCAGCGACCGCGCGGAGCTGACCGGCGGTGGCGTCAATGTCGGCCGCATAGCCGAGCTGAACGGTGCGGATCCCGAAGCGCTCATAGAGGGCGAGCGCGCGCACATCCCCGCCCCAGCTGCGCAGGACAATATCGGGGGAAAGCGCGATGACATCCTCGGCGGCGGCGCGCACCTTGGGGATGCCCGCAGCCTGTTCCCGAAAATGGCTGAAGCGGCGTTCGGAATCCCTCGAGAGGGCGAGGATCTGATCGCGTTCGGCAAGGGCGAGCACGAACTGATCGGCGCAGTAATCGAGCGAGACAACAGATGGACGGGCTGGATTGGGGTTGGCCGGCTCCGCCGCAGCGAAACCGGCCAGCCCCGAAAGGATCACACAGGCGGCAAACCCCTGCTTCACACAGACCTCATCTCAGTTTCAGGCCAATGAACACGCCGGCGCCCGGCGCGTTGTAGCCATAAACATCAGTTGGCTTCTCGTCGAAGATATTCTCTCCGCGTAGAGTAACCGCGAGACGTTCCGTAAGCGGATACTCGGCCGTCAGCGAGAACAGCGTATAGGCATCCAGCGATACCAGACGGGCCGGAAACGGGCCGAAGTCGAAGTCGCCCTGATCGCCGACATAATCGAGCGCCGCGCCGAGGCGCAGGCCGTTCGGGCTGACCTGCCAGTCGGCCGCGAGAGAGGCGGTCGCCTCCGGCACGCGGATTTCCTCTGCGCCGGTCTCGTCCTTCGAGCTGAAGAAGGTCACCTGGCCGGAGAGGTTCAGACTGTCCAGAATCTGCCAGCGTCCGTCGAGTTCCACACCGCTGCGCTTGCTCTTGCCGTCGCGGTTCAGCGCCGTCGAGGTGAAGTCCGGATTGAAGGCGGTGTAGATCTCGTTTTTCAGATTGGCCTCGAAATAGGTCGCCGAATAGCTGAAACTACCGACCGTCTGTTCCCAGCCGATTTCCCAGCTGAGGGATTCTTCGGGCTTCAGGTCCGGATTGCCGATGAAGCTGCCGGGGAAGAAGCCGAACAGCTCCGTGAACGTCGGGTTCTTGACGCCGGTACCGACCGAGGCGCGGATACGGGCGCCGGTGTCGCCGATGCCGTAGCCTGCGCCGAGGCGCCAGGTGGTGGCGTCCTTGAAGCGGCTCTTGTTGTCGTCATGGCGCACCGAGGCAGAGAGATCGAACGGGCCGGATGCGAGGCGGTATTCACCGCCGAGGGATAGCGCCTCGAAGGCTTCCGAGGCATCGGTGAGGCCGCCATACTGCACATCGCGCCGGTCATAGGTTTCACGGCGGAATTCGGCGAGACCGGTCAGGCTGTGGATACCGGCGGCATAGCCCGGCGACCAGCTGATCTTGGTGCGCTTGCCGGTCGCATCATCCGTCTTCGCACCATTCGCAAAATTGTCGCGCTCGACTTCGTTATAGCTGGCACGCAGGACATGATCGAACACGCCGAGGCTGCCGGAGAGCGCGCCGCCGATGAGACGCTGTTGCGCCTCGATGGAACGGTCGACATCATTGAGCAGGCCGTCAGAATCCGTGTCCGCATCAAATTTCGATTCCGTCCTGCGGGCGAGGCCGACCAGTGACAGCGACCAGCCGGAGGCGAGATCGACATTGCCGGTGAGAAGGCCAGAGAAGGCGTCCGAGCCATCCTTGCCGCCGCCGCTGCCGGAGGCGTCCACACCGTCTGTCGCGAAGCCGGTCACGACCGCCCCGAAATGCGGGCCCGACCAGCCGAGCGCGCCGCGCGCGGTGCCGAAGCTGCCGGCCTCGGCATGGCCGGTGAGGCCTGCGGCCTGGGCCGAGGACAGGGCGATGACGCCGCCGATGGCATCGGAGCCATGGATGGACGAGGCCGCGCCGCGCAGGACTTCGATACGCCCGGCAGGCAGCGCCGTCAGCAGGCCGAAATCGGTCTCTCCATTGACAGGGTCGGAGACTTCGATCCCGTCAAACAGGACGAGCGTATGGTTCGCCTCGGCCCCGCGCATGCGCACCTGGGTAAGCCCTCCGAGATTGCCCGAGCGCGAGATCGCCACGCCGGGAACGGCGCGCAGCTGGTCTGCCGGGTTCGGCGAGAAGCGGACGGCGAGGTCCTCATCCGTCAGGACGGATACGGACGATGTCGCGCGGTCAAGATCGATCGGGCGCAGGCCGCTCACTTCGACGGTTTCGAGGATACGGGCCTCTTCGGCAGTTGCGAGCGAGGCAGTAAAGACCAGCGCTGTCGCGCTGAGCGTTGCGAGTCTGAGGAACATGGGTCCGCAGCATCCTTCTTTAGCCGGAGGAATTTCCTCGCGGCGGGTTCATGACATGTCGCATGAACGGAAGGCAGCCTTCCGCGGCTCCTCGCCTGGTCCCGGACGGCGAGCCAACGACGGCAACAGGCAGGTCTCCTGACTTCGCGGATCATTGCCGGGGTGAGCTGCCTTCCCGGTTTCCCAGTGGCATATGGCTCACACGGCTCCCCGCTCACAGTTACGGGCATAGCGCCGGATTCCCACCGGCTTCCCTTTTCACCCGGACTTTACCGGGCACCTGTTGCGTGAAGGCGCTGTAATGCGGATTTGGGGGCGGGGCAAGCGGGGTGTGAGGCGTGACTTTGAGGAGGGTGCTGCGTTTGGGACTTCCCCCTCCGCCCCTTCGGGGCACCTCCCCCGCTTCGCAGGGGAGGAGGGCGCTGCGCTCTTTAGCGAAGCTCCCACACGCAAGGCACAGGTGCGCTGAGCCCGCAGGGCTCAGCAGCAGCACCGAGCAGCCTCGTCAGAGGCTACTGAGAAGATGCCCGCCATCCACGACAATCGTGGAGCCCGTCATGAAGCTGCCGGCATCGGAGGCCAGCAGGAGAAGCGGGCCGGCGAGTTCGTCGATATTCCCGATACGGCGCATGGCGATGCGGCGGATCATCTTCTGGCCTTCCTCGCTTTCCAGATATTCGTCATTGATCTCGGTCTTGAAATAGCCGGGCGAGATGGCGTTCACGCGCACGCCGTAGCGCGCCATTTCGAGCGCCATGTGGCGGGTCATATGGTCGACGCCGGCCTTGGAGACGCAATAGGCCGTGGTCATCAGCTGGGTGCGGTGGGCGGTGATCGAGGCGATGTTGATGATCGAGCCGGGAAGGCCGGCCTTCACCATGGCATTGGCGCCATGTTTGGCGACGCGCCAGACGCCGGTGAGGTTGGTGTCGATGACGGCGTTCCAGTCCGCCTCGCTCATCTCGCGGAACCAGCCCTCGCGCGACATGCCGGAATTGTTGACGATGATGTCGGCCGGGCGGCCGAGTTGGTCCTCGATCTCGCCGAAGCCTGTCTGGACGCTGCCATCATCGGTCACATCCATCACCACCGCGATCGCGCGCCCGCCCTTGGCGTTGATGTCGGCGGCGACCTGCTGGAGCCGGTCGATGCGGCGGGCAGCGAGGACCACTGTTGCGCCCGCGTCGGACAGAACATGAGCAAACTGGCGGCCAAGACCGCTTGAAGCCCCTGTGACCAGCGCGATCCTGTTAGCAAGACTAAACAAATTCATGCCCCTTTCTCCCAAAATAACTGTTGCATGGCGCAAAGTTTAACCTAATCCAAGGCGCCATGAAGATATCAGTGCTCAAAGAACGGCGACCCGGCGAGACCCGCGTGGCGGCAACTCCGGAGACAGTCAAGAAACTCGTTGGCCTTGGCCATTCCGTTACAGTTGAAACCGGTGCCGGCACCGTTGCGGGTTTCCTCGACACGGCCTTTACCGAGGCCGGCGCGACCATCGCCGGTTCGGCGGCGGACGCGGCGAAAGGCGCCGATATCGTCTTCAAGGTGCGCCGCCCGCAGCCGGATGAGGTGTCTGCCCTCGCGGAAGGCACGGCGCTGATCGCGCTGATGGAGCCTTACGCCTTCCCGGCCGATGAGGTTGCGGGGCTGAACGCGAAGAAGATCGCCGCCCTGTCGATGGAGTTCACGCCGCGAATCACGCGGGCGCAGTCGATGGATGCTCTGTCGTCCCAGTCGAACCTGGCGGGCTACCGCGCGGTGATCGAAGGCGCGCAGATCTATGGCCGCGCCATGCCGATGATGATGACGGCGGCCGGAACGATTGCGCCGGCGAAGGTGTTCGTCATGGGCGCCGGCGTCGCGGGGTTGCAGGCGATCGCCACCGCCCGCCGCCTCGGCGCGGTGGTGACCGCCAACGATGTGCGCCCGGCGGCGAAGGAACAGGTCGCCTCCCTCGGTGCGAAATTCATCGCGGTCGAGGATGAGGAATTCAAGGCGGCCGAGACCTCCGGCGGCTATGCCAAGGAAATGTCGG
>CAYQRX010000209.1:0-6109 GCA_964419865.1 uncultured Hyphomonas sp.
CCGAAGCCGGTCGGGTTCTTTTCGGAGACGAGCTGGTCGCCGGTGCGCCAGTAGACCAGCCGGTAGGGGCCGTTGACGACGATATTGCCCGGCTGGATCCAGGCATCGCCATAGGTCTCAACCGCATGGCGCGGCACTGGGAAGGTCGTGTAATGCGTCATCAGGCCGGGCAGATAGGGCGCCGGGTATTCCAGCGTGACTTCGAAAGTCCGCTCATCGATCGCGCGCACGCCCATCTCCTCGGGCGCCAGCTCACCATTGTTCACCGCCTCGGCATTCTTCACCAGCCACAGCATGGAGGCGTATTGCGAGGCCACAACGGGGTCCTGGATGCGGCGGAAGGCATAGACGAAATCATGCGCCGTCACCGGCTGGCCGTCCGACCAGTAGTATTCGCCAAGATGGAAGGTCCAGACGAGGCCATCCTCGCTCGTCTCCCAATGCGTCGCCATGCCGGGCACCGGCTTGCCGGCCGCACTGTCGGTGGTCAGGCCGATCAGCATGTCGCCGATGACAATATTTTCCCAGGCCGCAGAGGATTTGTGCGGGTCAAGCGTGTCGACCTTGGCCGATATGCCGCGGCGCAGCGTGGCCACATCGTCCGACCCGCCGCCGCCGCACGCGGCCAGCACGGCCGTCAGCATCACACCGGCCGCGCCGGCCAGCAGGGATTTCATTTTCATCGGCTCATGTCTCCTTGATCTTTCCGTTTCCTCGCGGATTTGCCAGAATTGGTGCCAGACGGGCGCGCAAATGCAAAGACTTGCCCGCAGAGATGTGAACGGGAGATGATCCATGCTGCGTATCTTGGCGGCCATGACACTGTTGACCGCATTCGGCGCAGGCCCCGCCCTGGCGGACGAGCCGAGCCTTGATACCGTGCTCGCCTGCCGTGCAATCGAGGACCCGATGGAGCGCGTAGCCTGCTACGACGTTGCCGTCGGCCGCCTCGGCGAAGCCCAGGCGGCCGGTGATGTGACGGTCATAACGCGGGCCGACGTGGAGAAGGTCCAACGCGATTCCTTCGGATTCCGCATTCCCTCCCTGCCCTCTTTCGCCAGCCGCGACAGCGCCGGGCGGGAGCAGAAACTGGAAGAGATCACCGAGCCCGTGCGTTCAGTCTCCGGCAGCGGCGGGCGTCTGCGTGTCACGCTGGAAAGCGGCGCCGTCTGGGTCCAGATCGACGACAAGAAGATCCGCCCCCGTAATCCGCAATCAGCGGAAATCTCACAGGCGGCACTTGGCAGCTACAAGATGAAGCTGGATGGTGGTCTGGCCTTCCGGGTGCGCCGGGAAAACTGAGCGCGCCGGCTCAGGCGGTGAGCGAGAACGGGGAGCGGACCGTCGGCGCGGCGTCAGGCGTGCGCACGATATTGCGGCGCACAAGGTCGATCATATGGCCCAGCACACTCATCGCGGCGGCCGGATGCAGGCGCTTGTCGACATCGGCATAGAGCACCGAGACGATCTCGGGGATACTGGTTCGCCCAGCCTTCATCTGCTCAAGGATGGCCGCTTCGCGGGCCCGCCGGTGAGCCGCATACTCGCCAATGAAGGTTTCGACGAATTGCCTGCCGCGCACCGCCTCACCATGGGTTGGCCACAGCGTCTCGAACCCCCGCGCGCGGATCTTTTCCAGGCTGTCCATATAGGCGCCCATATCGCCGTCCGGCGGGGAGACGACCGTGGTTGACCAGCCCATGATATGGTCGCCTGTGAAGCAGGCATTCTCTTCCTTCAGGGCAAAGCAGGTATGGTTGGCCGTATGCCCCGGCGTGAAGATCGCCTCTATCGTCCAGCCGGGGCCGGTCAGGATATCCCGATCCTTCAGCTTCACATCCGGCACGAAACGCAGATCATCCGGACTGCCGAGTTCATCCTTCGCCGTATGCACGCCGACATCGCGCGCATAGGTCCGGCATCTGGCCCATTCGGCGAGCGGCCCGGCCAGGGGCGAATGATCCGAATGGCCATGCGTGACGAGAACATGCGTAACCGTTTCGCCTTCAAGGGCCCGCTTCAACGCATCGAAATGTTCGGGAAGATCCGGCCCCGGATCAATGACTGCAACCTCGCCGCTGCCGACGATGAAAACGCCGGTGCCGGTATAGGTAAACGGGCCGGGATTGTTGGCGATCACGCGGCGGATCAAGGGAGACACCTGGTCAACCCGTCCGTACTCGAACTCTATTTCCCGCACAAAAGGTATTGCCATGCCTGTCTCCGGATCGGTTTGCGGCGGGAAGTCAGCGCTTCTTCGTTGCAAACCGTTCCGCAAAGGCGCGGGCCATCCGGCGCGTCGCACGCAGCTTGGCGCCGAGTTTCATCACCACCGGCGGGCCCATATCGGTCTTGTTTGCGTCAACGATGAATATCTTTCCCGTCGCCCGGTCACGTAAGACATCCACACCGCCCCAGTCGAGACCGATTTCCGCCGCAAAGGCCTCGATCACGCAGATTTCATCCGCAGAGTAACAATTGCGCGGCTCGTCGAGCAGGACTTGCACATTCTCATTGAGAAAGCGCCGCGCAAGCGGGCGGCGTTTGCGGAAAACGACCACCGGGCTGCCCGCCACGAGGCAGCAGCGCAGGTCTTCCACCAGCCCGCCGGGAATCTCATTGTCGATCAGTCGCTGATAGGTCTTGCCCTCCACGGGCGCATCCAGCGGGCCTTCGAGGATACGCCCGTCATGGGCCGCGTTGAGCTCCGATTTCTCGACCATCCGGCCGCGATAGGTCACCGGATCGACGGCCAGGCTCTCGCCGCTCGCCTTCTCGAAGGCGGCCGCCACGCGCGACTTGGAAATGTCATTGCAGGCAAAGTTCAGCAGATGTGCGCCGGCCTTCACCGCCGGCATGTCATTATGCGTCTCGGTCGAGTCATCGAAATGCATCACGATGTCGGCGTTCGAGATGTCATCGACCAGCTTCGCCCCGGAGACATGCATCACCGCCCATATGAAATACCAGGGCCGCGGCTTGTCGGGATAAAAGGCCATGGTCGGGCGCTTGTGGCCGGTGAGCGTCCGCCAGGTCCGCCATGTCTGGACGAAGAAGTAGAAGCAGAACCAGGTGAAGATGCTGTGCGCCAGGGCCAGGTCAGGCACCACCCGGTGCCCCGTCTTCTTGACGAGGATCATGCCGGAATCCAGCTTGAAATCATCGATCCAAAAGCGGCCCGCCATACACTTTAACTCCTGATGGCCCGCCCGGAGCGAACCCTGTGGCTGAGAGCCCTTGCACGGCTCCACGACCGCATCAACTCCCGCTTTGCGGCGGAACTGTGTTAGCCGAGGATTCTACAGCAGTTCCCGCAGGCTTGAAAGGTCGTAACCCGCCCCGGCGGCGGCCTCGATGATGTCGTCGCCCGCGCCCTGCCCGGCATGCACCAGCGCCCAGGCAGTGATCGAGCGCGTGCCCGTGCGGCAATAGGCGAGAACCGGCTGCGGCGCCTCGTTCAGGATATGGCTCATCCGCTCGACGATTTCCGGTGTCGGCGCGCCGGAAAAGGGCAGCGCGGCGAAGGTCAGGCCCAGCGATTCAGCCTTGACGCGGATCGGGCCCATGCGCGGCTGGTCGACGCCGCCCTCGCCGTCCGGCCGGTTGGCGATCAACGTCTTGTAACCGGCAGCGGCAATTGCCTCGACATCGGCCTCGGAAATCTGGGGCGCCACCGCAAAATCCGGGGTCACACGGCGGATGTCAGCCATACTCAATATTCCTCTCATCCTGCAGCCATCGCTTGATCGGCGCGCCTGACAAGCTAAGGAGTGTATGGGGCCCTGCCAAGCGGGGCGATGGCGCGGGCCCTGCAACCCGCTGTGAATAGAGGTATTTTTACTTGTGACGACGTTCCAGCGCGCTTTCGGACGTATTCCCTGGGGCTATGTGCTCCGGCGCCTGCTCATCGCCATCCCGACCATGCTGGCCATCATCACGGTCGCCTTCCTGATGATGCGCGCCGCCCCCGGCGGGCCCTTCGATGGCGAGCGCCGCCTGCCGCCGGCCACCGAACGCGCCATCGCGGAAAAGTTCGGCCTCGATAAGCCGCTGCACGAACAGTACCTCTCCTATGTCAGCGGCGTGCTGCAGGGCGATTTCGGCCCCTCCTACAAGACGCTCGGCAAGAGCGTGAACGAACTCATCGCCGACGGCCTGCCGATCTCGCTGACCATCGGCGCGCTGACCATGCTGGTCTCGCTGACGGTCGGCACCGCGCTCGGCATATTCGCGGGACTCAGGCAGAACACACCGGCGGATTATGGCGTCATGGGCTTTGCGATGTTCGGCATATCGGTGCCGACCTTCGTCACCGGACCGATCCTGATCCTCCTGCTCGCGCTGGGGGCCGGGCTGTTCGCCGTCGGCGGGCTCGGCACCTGGCCGAACATCGGCATGAGCTGGCACAATATGACGCTGCCGATCCTGACCCTCTCGCTGCCACAGATCGCCATCATTTCGCGCCTGATGCGCGCCTCGATCATCGAGACGATGCGCTCCAACCACATCCGCACCGCGCGCGCCAAGGGCCTGGCCGAGCGCGACGTGATCGTGCGCCATGCCTTGCCTTCGGCGATGCTGCCGCTCGTCTCCTATGCCGGCCCGGCGATGGCCAAGGTGATGACCGGCTCGGTCGTGATCGAGAAGATCTTCAGCCTGCCCGGCCTTGGCTCCTATTTCGTCGATGGCGCGCTCAACCGTGACTACACGCTCGTGATGGGCGCGATCATCGTCTACGCCGCCCTCATCATCGTGCTGAACCTCGTTGCCGACATCCTCTATGCGATGCTCGATCCTAAAGTGAAGTACGACTGATGACGAAGCTCGATCCCGTCCTCGACCCGACTGGCCGCGCTGCCGCCGTCAAGACCGCCATCGCCGGCGGGCGCTCGCTCTGGGACGATGCCCGCGCGCGCCTCTTCCGCAACAAGGCCGCGGTTGCCTCCATGTGGGTGCTCGGTTTCATCGTGGTCGTGGCCGTGTTCGGCCCGATGGTCTGGGTGCATGACTACCGCACGATTTCCGACCTGCGCACGATCGCGCCGAGCTTCGAGAACTGGCACATCCTCGGCACCGACCTTCAAGGCCGCGACCTGTTCGCGCGCCTGCTGGTCGGCCTGCGCATCTCGCTGATGGTGGGCCTCGTCGCCACCGTCGTCAGCCTTGTGATCGGCGTCACCTGGGGCGCCACCGCCGGCTTTCTCGGCGGCCGGGTCGACAATTTCATGATGCGCATTGTCGATGTGCTCTACGCCCTGCCCTTCATCTTCTTCGTCATCCTCCTGCTGACTGTGTTCGAGCGCAACATCGTGCTGATCTTTGCCGCCATCGGGGCGATCGAATGGCTGACGATGAGCCGGATCGTGCGCGGCCAGACACTCGCCATCAAGGGCAAGGAGTTCATCGAGGCCGCCCGCGCGGCCGGTGTCTCGCAGGCCGGCATCATCACCCGCCATATCCTGCCGAACGTCATCGGCCCCGTCGCCGTCTATGTCACGCTGACGATTCCGGTCGTGATCCTGGCAGAGAGTTTCCTCTCCTTCCTCGGCCTCGGCGTGAACGAACCGCTGACCTCGCTCGGCGTGCTGATCTCGGACGGCGCGAAGATGATGGAAGACAAACCCTGGATGCTGCTCGCCCCGGCGATCACCATGTCGGTCACCCTGCTCTGCCTCAACTTCATCGGCGACGGCCTGCGCGACGCCCTCGATCCGAAAGAGCGCTGAGGCCGCGCCGTCAAAGGAGCAGGGTGAAATGCGGGGACACGCCCCGCCCTATCCGCCCCTGCCCCGCCCCTTCCGCCGTCATCCCGGAATTTTCGAGAGCAAATATCCGGGACCCAGAAAGCCGGGCAAACCAACGTCCAAGCTGGCTCCCGGATAGCGGCTGCGCCGCTTCCGGGATGACGGCCGGCGGGATTTTCTGGAATACTTATCCGACCGGGTCTCCCATGCCCCCACATTATCCGCATCCTTCTCACAGGGGCCGGACCGGCAGCGTTCGGTTTGTGAGGGGGCGCCCCGGAGGATGGGAGCGGCTGGGGGTTACGGCCCGGCCAATCCCTAGGGACGTTGATCCAGGCAAGCCGGACCAAAAAGCCGGTGGAGAA
>CAYQRX010000210.1:0-2586 GCA_964419865.1 uncultured Hyphomonas sp.
CGCTGCGCGGCCAGTAAGGCCGGCGGGCGGTCGATCGCCAAACGAAAGGGCCGGCGGAACCCCCGCCGGCCCTTGCCGCAGGACCCTGCCCGCACCGTCAGTCGGACGGCAGGATCACCTTGTCGATGACATGGATGACGCCGTTGTCGGCGCGGATGTCGGCGGTCACGACATTGGCGCCGTCGACGGTGACGCCGCTGTCGGACTTCACCACGGTGATCGTGCGGTCGCCCTCGCCCTTCAGCGTCTCGACCTCGGTGGTCGCCGCCGGGATCTGGTCGGAGGTGATCTCCTGGCCGACGACATGATAGCTGAGGATCGCGGCGAGCTGATCCTTGTTCTCCGGTTTCAGAAGATTCTCGACCGTGCCCTCGGGCAGCGCGGCGAAGGCCTCGTCCGTCGGCGCGAAGACCGTGATCGGGCCGGGCGCGGACAGGGCCTCGACCAGGCCGGCCGCCTGTGCCGCGGCGATCAGCGTGTTGAAGGTTCCGGCCTGCCGGGCCGTCTCGACAATGTTCGCCGCATTCGCGGCGCCGGCACCGGCCAGAAGCGTGGCAAGGGCTGCTCCCATCAAGTACTTGCGCATGTTTGACTCCATACAGATTGTCATTTCTAGGGATATCACCGCGCCTGCGGCACGATGCATTCCAGACCTTCTTACGCAGACGAGGCCGGCCGGATGAAATACTTCGGAGCCAAAATCATGATCGATTTAAATCTGATCCAGCCTGTGCGACGATGCGTACCCGCGCAGTCGCAGCGGGCCGTTCACATGTCCGGCGGGCACCAACCGACTGATCCCGATCAAAGATTGATCCCGGTCAAGGACCGCCTCCCCCGGACGTCCTAGTTTCGGCACATCTTCCGTCGCAGCCCCGGCTTGCTGCGGCCTAGTCTCAAATGGAGGGACGCGATCCATGGCTATCAAGGACATTCTCACGCTGGTCGACCTGGCCGGCAAACAGCACGCCGCGCGCGTGGCACTCGACCTGGCGACCCGCAGCGGCGCTCATGCCACGGGTCTGACGATCGCCTTCGAACCGGTGGTTCCCGGCTTCATCGCCGGGCCGATGCCGGCCGACTATATCGAGATCGCCCGCAACCAGGCGCTGAAGGCGGCGCAGGAGGCCGGCGACACCTTCCGCGAAATGGCCCGCAAGGCCGGTGTTGCCGCCGAGGTGCGGACCGCCGAGGTGATCACCGGCGGCTCCGCCGAGAACGTGCTTACCCATTGCCGCCTCACTGATCTGGTGGTGATCGGCCAGGACAATCCGGACACGCCGGAGCCGATGCGCGAGTTGCTGATCGAGACGGTGCTGTTCGAGGCGGGCGTGCCCGTGCTGATCGTGCCCTATATCGGCGGCACCATGGAAATGAAGAACGTCATGGTGGCCTGGGACGGCAGCCCGACGGCAAGCCGCGCGGTGCATGCCGCCCTGCCGATGCTGCAGATGGCCAAGAAGGTCACCGTGATGATCGTCGACACCGGGCGCCGCATCTCCGACGGCGAGCCGGGCTCCGACATCGCCACCTATCTGGCCCGGCACGGGCTTTCGGTCACGGTCGACGTGGTGCCCCGGCCCGGCTCCGGCGTTGCCGACGCGATCCTCAACTACGTCTCCGACCACGGCATCGACATGGTCGCGATGGGCGGCTACGGCCACTCGCGCATGCGCGAATTCCTGTTCGGCGGCGCGACGCGGGACATCCTCGCCTCGATGACCGTGCCGGTGCTGATGGCGCATTGACGCCGCCGGTCGCAGACAAGGCTTCTTCCAGGCGGCGGCCCAGGCCGTTCGCCCGGAAGCGAGGCGCCGCCACATCGGGGGAGTGGCGGCGCCTTTGACTTTCCGGGCCTAGCGCCCCACTCTCCCACCCTGACGCTCGCGCCTGACAGACAGGATGAGTGCCGATGACGATCCGCAATCTCGATGCGCTCTTCCGCCCCGCCTCGCTCGCCGTGGTCGGGCCCAACCGGTTCGGCGCCGAGGTCGCCGACCTGCTGCTGACGCGCATCGCCGGCGCCGGCTTTCGCGGGCAGATCCTCACCATTGCCTGTCCCGGTAAGGCGGACGCGGCGCCGGCACGGGCCGTGCGATCCCTCGCCGATCTCGACAAGGCGCCCGACCTTGCGCTCTATCTCGGCGCCCCCAAGGAGGCGCCGGCCGCCGTCGCCGCGCTCGGCGGGGCGGGCACGCGCGCCGTCGCCGCCCTGTCGCCGGGCTACGACCGCTGGGACGATGCGACCGTGACCGCGACGCTGCAGGCGGCGCGTCCCCACACGCTGCGCCTGCTCGGCCCCGGCAGCCTCGGCATCGCCGCGCCGGCGGCGGGGCTTGCCGCGCATCTGGGCGTGTGCGAGGCCGGCACGGGCGACCTTGCCTTCATCGCCCGCTCCGGCACGGTGGTGAACGCCACCCTGTCCTGGGCGAAGGCCAACGGCATCGGCTTTTCCGCCATCGCCTCGCTCGGCCAGCGCACCGATGTCGACGTGTCGGACCTGCTCGACTGGTTCGCGCTCGACTACCGGACACGGGCGATCCTGGTGCATCTGGAGACCATCGCCAACCCGCGCAAGTTCCTGTC
>CAYQRX010000210.1:2686-6090 GCA_964419865.1 uncultured Hyphomonas sp.
CACGGGCGATCCTGGTGCATCTGGAGACCATCGCCAACCCGCGCAAGTTCCTGTCCGCCGCCCGTGTCGCGGCCCGCTCCAAGCCGGTCGTGGTGCTGCGCTCGGGCGCCAGCCGCGAGCGGATCGGCGCGCGGGTCACCCATGCCGGACGGATCGCGGCGCAGGATGCGGTCTATGACGCGGCGCTGGCCCGCGCCGGCGTGCTGCGCGTCGACGACATCGACGAGATGTTCGAGGCGGTGGAAACGGTGAGCCGGGTCAAGCCAGTGGCCGGCCGGCGCCTTGCCATCCTGGCGACCGGCGGCAGCCTGGCGACGCTCGCCGGCGACCAGTTGGAGCGCCAGGGCGGGCAGATCGCCGAACTGGAGGCCGAGACGACCGCGCAACTGCAGCCGGTCATGCGGCAGGGCGAGACCCGCGCCAATCCATTGACCCTGCACGAGACCTCGTCGCCCGAACGCTATGGCGAGGCGGCGCGGATCCTGCTGAAGGACCGCAATGTCGACGCGGTGCTGGCGGTGGCCGCGCCCTCCGCCTTCACCCGGCTGGAGGACGTCGCCAGCGAGTTGGCCAAGGCCCATGCCGCGAGCCAATCCGGCTACGGGCGGCGCAAGCCGCTGCTGGTGGCGCTGACCGCCGGCGCCCCGCTGCCGCGCCAGCCGCTCGACGCGGCGCGCATTCCCTGCCATGGCAGCGCCTCGGAGGCGGTGCGCTCGTTCATGCATCTGGTGCGCTATGCCGATGCCCGCGAGATGCTGATGGCGGCACCGCCCAGCCTGCCGGCCGGCTTCACCTCCGACAGCGGGCGGGCGCAGCACCTGGTGCGCCAGGCCCTCGACGAGGGGCGGACCTGGCTCGATCCTGGCGAGATCGCCGACCTGCTTGCCTGCTACGGCATCCATCAGGTGCCGAGCCGCCTCGCCGCCACGGCGGACGAGGCCGAGATTCTGGCGCGCGAGTTGCTGATGCAGCACGAGCGGCTGGCGCTGAAGCTGGTCTCGCCGGACTTGCCGTTCAAGTCGGATGTCGGCGGCGTCGTGCTGGACCTTGCCACGCCGGAATCGGCGCGGGCCGCCGCCGCCACCCTGCTTCAGCGGATCGGCGCGGCGCATCCCAGGGCCAAGATCACCGGCATCCTGCTGCAGCCGATGGTGCGCTCGCCGAGCGGCACGGAGATCTTCATCGGCCTTGCCGACGACCCGAGCTTCGGCCCGGTGCTGCTGTTCGGCCATGGCGGCACGGGGGTCGAGGTGATGGGCGACGTGGCGCTCGCCCTGCCGCCGCTCGATCTCAACCTCGCCCAGGCCTTGATCCGCCAGACGCGGGTCAGCAAGCTGCTGGCGGGGTTCCGCAACCGGCCGGCGGCCGATCTCGACGCCATCGCCCTGACCCTGGTCAAGGTGGCGCAGATCGCCGTCGACCTTCCGGAAGTGCGCGAACTCGACCTCAATCCGCTGGTCGCCGACGCGGCCGGCGTCACCGCGCTCGATGCCCGCATCGCCCTCAGCGAACCGCAGGTGCATCGCGGCCGCCATGCGACCTCGCGGCTCGCCATCGCGCCCTATCCGAAAGAATGGGAGCAGCAGCTTCGGCTAAAGGACGGCAGCCTGGTCGACATCCGCCCGGTGCGCCCGGAGGATGAAGACCGCTATCGCCGCTTCTTCGAGAAAGTGTCGCCGGACGACCTGCGGCTGCGCTTCTTCGCCCCGGTCAAGGAGTTCAACCACGCCTTCATGCAGCGGCTGGTGCAGCTCGACTATTCGCGCGCCATGGCCTTTGCCGCGCTGACGCCGGGAACGGACGAGATCCTCGGCGTCGTGCGCCTGCATGCCGATCCGGACCACCGCACCGGCGAATATGCGATCATCGTCCAATCGGACCTGAAGGGCCGGGGCCTCGGCTGGGTATTGATGCAGTTGATCATCGACTATGCCCGCTCGGACGGCATCGAGACGATCACCGGCGAGGTCCTGAAGGAAAACACCACCATGCTGGCGATGTGCGAGGCGCTCGGCTTCACCGTGAAATCATCCGTCGACGACGACGCCATCGCCAAGGTGACGCTGCCGGTGGCGGCAGCGCAATTGAGCAGCAGCGCGCCGGGCTAAAGAGCCAGCCTGAAGAGGCCCCATAAAGAGCCCGCCTGACCGGCGGGCTCTGTCGGCTCAGCCGGCGCGGATCTGGCTGAGGGTGCGCACCGGCGTGATCGCCTCCGGATCGAGCTTGAGATGCAGCAGCGCCGGCCCGCCGGAGGCTGCCGCCCGCTCGAAGGCCGGGCCGAACTCGTCCGCCGTCAGCACCGTTTCCGCGTGGGCGCCATAGGCGCGGGCCAGCGCCGCGAAATCCGGATTGACGAGGCTCGTTGCCGAGACCCGGCCCGGAAACTCGCGCTCCTGATGCATGCGGATGGTGCCGTACATGCCGTTGTCGACGACGACGAGGATGAGGTTGGCCTTGTCCTGACAGGCGGTGCCGAATTCCTGCATGGTCATCTGCAGGCAGCCGTCGCCGGCAAAGCAGACGACGCGGCGGCCGGGCGCGTGCAGCGCCGCGGCGATGGCGGCGGGAAGGCCGTAGCCCATCGAGCCGCTGGTCGGGGCAAGCTGGGTGTTGTGCCGGCGGAACCGGTGGAAGCGGTGCACCCAGGTGGCGTAGTTGCCCGCGCCGTTGGTCAGCACCGCGTCTTCCGGCAGGTTTTCCTCCAGCCAGTCCATCACCTGCGCCATCTGCAGGGCGCCCGGCACCTGGGGCCGCGCGCCCGACCAGGCGAGATAATCGGCATGGGCCGCCTCGGCGAGGCCCGACCAGGCGATCTCGTTCGGCGGCTGCAGGCCCTCCAGCGCGGCGGCAAAGCCGATCGGGCTCGCGTGGATCGCCAGGTCCGGCAGGTAGACGCGGCCGAGTTCCTCGGCGCCGGCATGGACATGCACCAGGGTCTGGCGCGGGGCGGGAATGTCCAGCAGCGTATAGGACTGGCTCGGCATCTCCGACATGCGGCCACCGACGAGCAGGAGGAGGTCCGCCTCCTTCACCCGCTCGGCCAGCGCCGGGTTGATGCCGATGCCGACATCGCCGGCATAGTTGGGATGCAGGTTGTCGAACAGCATCTGGCGGCGGAACGAGCAGGCGACCGGCAGGCGGAAGCGCTCGGCGAAGCGCACCAGCGCGGCGCGCGCCGCCTCGCTCCAGCGGCTGCCGCCGAGGATCACCAGCGGCCGGCGCGCCGCCCACAGGCGCTTTTGCAGTTCCGCCATCTGGGCGAGGGAGGGATGCGTCTCGACCGGGCGGAACGGCGGCAGTTCCATCGCCTCGGCGGTTCGCGCGAGCGTGTCCTCGGGCAGGGCGAGGACCACCGGGCCGGGGCGGCCGGAGGTCGCCACATGATAGGCACGCGACAGCATCTC
>CAYQRX010000211.1:0-6080 GCA_964419865.1 uncultured Hyphomonas sp.
TCTCGTGGCTCATGTTCGCCAGGAACGCCCCCCGCGCCTCGGCCGCCGCCGCCGATGACGATATTCTGCGGCGTCGAGCGCTTCAGCCACATCGTGTAGATGACGCCGTAATAGAAGATCGAGAAGGCGAGCAGGCCGGCCGCCAGCCAGTTGGAGGCAAGCCACATCAACAGGACCGAGACGCCGGACATGATGAGGCCCATCGCGAGCGCCTCATCCTTCGGCACCGCCCCCGACGGGATAGGACGGGTCGCGGTGCGGCTCATCCGGGCGTCGATGTCGGCGTCGTACCACATGTTGATGGCGCCCGCCGCGCCGGAGCCGAGCGCGACGGCGAGCACGGCGATGGCGGCCATGACGGGGTGCATGGCGATGCCGGTCACGCCGGTGGCCGCAGCCAGACCTGCGACCGCTGTGAACACCACCAGCATCATGATGCGGGGCTTCATCAGGTTCACATAGTCAGCCGCCGTGGCGGGACGTTTTTGCGTTTCAGCGGTCAGCTCGGTCATCTCCAAGGCCTTTCAGGCCAACTTAAGCGAAGCGGCCCACACGCTCCAGCGTGAGGGCCGCCCCGGTCTGGATCAATTATCCGGCCCGGTGCGGCGGGCCTGTATCGTCGCCTCAGTGGCCGCCCTTGGTCGTGACCACCGGCAGTTCGTTGTACTGGTGGAACGGCGGCGGCGAGGGCAGCGTCCATTCCAGCGTCGTGGCGCTCTCACCCCAGGGATTGCCGCTCGGATCGGCCTTGCGGCGCTGGATGAAGGCAACCGCCAGCGAGATGAAGAAGATCAGCGTCGCGGCGAGCGTGATCGCATAGCCGATGGACGACCAGTAATGCCAGGTGGCGAAGCCGTCGGCATAGTCGATATAGCGCCGCGGCATGCCCTGCAGGCCAAGGAAGTGCTGCGGGAAGAACAGGACGTTCGAACCGATGAACATGAGCCAGAAGTGCAGCCCCCCGAGGAAGGAGTTGTACTTGATGCCGAACATCTTCTCGAACCAGTAATACCAGCCGGCGAACAGACCGAACACGGCGCCCAGCGAGAGCACATAGTGGAAGTGGGCCACGACGTAATAGGTGTCGTGCAGGGCATGGTCGATACCGGCATTGGCCAGCACCACACCCGTCACACCGCCGACGGTGAACAGGAAGATGAAGCCGATGGCCCAGAGCATCGGCAGCTTGAACTCGATCGAGCCGCCCCACATCGTCGCGATCCAGGAGAAGATCTTGATGCCGGTAGGCACCGCGATGACCATGGTTGCGGCCACGAAATAGGCCTTCAGATCTACGTTCATGCCGACCGTGTACATGTGGTGCGCCCACACGACGAAGCCGATGACGCCGATGGAGACCATCGCATAGGCCATGCCGAGATAGCCGAAGATCGGCTTTTTCGAGAAGGTCGAGACGATGTGGCTGATGATGCCGAAGGCCGGCAGGATCATGATGTAGACTTCGGGGTGGCCGAAGAACCAGAACAGGTGCTGGAACATCACCGGGTCGCCGCCGCCGGCGGGCACGAAGAATTGCGAGCCGAAGTTACGGTCGGTCAGCAGCATGGTCAGCGCGCCGGCGAGCACCGGCAGGGCCAGCAGCAGCAGCACGGCGGTAATCAGCATCGACCAGGCAAACAGCGGCATCTTGTGCAGCGTCATGCCGGGCGCGCGCATGTTCAGAACGGTGACGATGAAGTTGATGGCGCCGAGGATGGAGGCGATACCGGCGGTGTGCAGCGACAGGATCAGCAGGTCCATCGCCGGGCCGGGGTGGCCGGTGGCGCCGGAAAGCGGCGGATACAGCGTCCAGCCGCCGCCGAAGCCGGGGCCGGCGGAATTGCCGGGCACCACCATCGACAGGACAGCGAGAATGAAGGCCGCCACGGTGAGCCAGAACGAGATGTTGTTCATCCGCGGGAAGGCCATGTCCGGCGCGCCGATCATCAGCGGCACGAACCAGTTGCCGAAGCCGCCGATCAGCGCGGGCATGACCATGAAGAAGATCATGATGAGGCCGTGATAGGTGATCACGACATTGTAGAAGTGCTTGGCAGCCGTGACGGCCGCGTCGCCCTCAAGGCCGAAGAAGGTGGTCTGGATCCACAGCATCGGGCCGATGCCAGGCTCGGCCAGCTCCCAGCGGATCAGGCCGGACAGCGAGTAGCCGACGATCCCGGCGACCAGCGCGAAGATCAGGTACAGCGTACCGATGTCCTTGTGGTTCGTGGAGAAGAACCAGCGGGTAAAAAAGCCGGGCTTGTGATCGTGGGCGTCGTGGCCGTGATCGAGGGCGACTTCATCCATAGGCATGGGAACGGCTCTTTCTCTCGGATACTCAGTTGGAAGCGAATTGGGTTTCGGCGCGGGCGGCGGCAAAGCGGCGGACGGACGCAGTCGCCGCGTCGAAGTCACCTGCCTGCATCAGCTCGGCCCAGCGGTCAAACTCGGCCTGCGGAACGACATGCAGCTCGATCGGCATATAGGCATGGTCGATGCCGCACAGTTCCGAACACTGGCCGTAGAAGACGCCCGGCTCCGGCACCAGGAACCAGCCTTCGTTCAGGCGGCCCGGCACGGCGTCGACCTTGATGGCGAAAGCCGGAATGGCCCAGGAATGGATCACATCGGCGGCGGCCGTGTAGAAGCGGACATAGCGGTTTGCCGGCACGACCATCGGATAGTCGACCGACAAGAGACGCAGGCCGTCCGTCGGGTCGCTGGCGCGGCCCTTGTGGATGCCGTTCGAGACGAACTCGACCGGGAAGCCGCTGTCATCGACGATGTCGGGATAGGTGTAGGTCCAGTTCCACTGGTTGCCCTGGATCTTGACGTTGACGAAGCCCTGCTCGGCCGCATCCGGGAAATGGTTGCGGGTGAAGGCCTGATGCTCCGCCGATTTGCCCTGCGCCAGCAGCTGGTTGGAGGTGGCGGCGATCTGGCCGAGATTCGGCGTCGTGTCCTGATAGTAGAGGTTCGGGAAGGACAGGCTGGCAATGCCGACGAGGATCAGCGCCGGCACGACTGTCCAGACCACTTCGACGGTGGTGTTGTGGCTGAACTTGCGCGGCTGCTTGTTGGCGCCCCTGTTGTAGCGGATCATGACCCAAACCAGCAGGGCCAGGACCAGCAGCGTGATCCCCGTGATGATCCACAGCAGGACCGTGTGGAAATCATGGACGCGTTCGGCGATTCGTGTCGCCGCCGGCTGCATGCCGAGGGCGCCATCAACGGGTTCGCCCGCAAAAGCAGGGGCAGCCAGCAGGGCAGCAGAGAGGGCGGCAAGGATGTGTCGCACGGATTTAGACCCCAGTTCGGTTCATTTTGGCCCCTAACTATACCAGCCGCGCGGGGAACCCCAGCATTTTCCTCGCTCAAAATTGTCGCAGCGCATCGCCGAAAGGGGGCCGGGATGCTATAGTTACCGTGCGACGGCATACGGGAGGATACCATGATCCGTACGGTTGTAATTGCTGCGCTGCTGCTCGCCAGCGTCCTGCCCGCGAGCGCCCAGGTGACGGTCATTGGCGGCGGCCTCGCACGGGACTGCTATGAAGCGGCCAAATTCGGTCTCGGCCGGCCCGCAGATGCGGAGGCGACCTGTACGCTCGCGCTGGAACAGGAAGCGCTGAACATTTCCAACCGCGCGGCGACCTTCACCAATCGCGGCGTGCTGCGGATGCGTCAGGGCAAACTCGACGCCGCCCTCTCCGACTATGCTTCTGCGAAGCGGATCGCGCCCAATACCGGGGCAACCTGGCTCAATGAGGGCGCCGCCTATATCCTGCAGCAGGACTACAATTCGGCGCTTGTCTCGCTGGAGCGGGCGATCGAGCTCGACACGGTCGAGATGTACGCCGCCTATTACAACCGGGCGATTGCCCGCGAACAGACCGGCGACATCGAAGGGGCCTATTACGATTTCCTGAAATCCAAGGAACTGAACCCGGATTTCGCCCAGACCGACAAACAGCTGGCGCGCTTCGAGGTGAAGACGAACTGACGCTCAAGTTTTTTGAGCCCGGCGGGCAACCTCCCGCCGCCAGATGCGTTGGACATCCTGTAATCGATGCAGGAGACAGCGATGCGCGTGCTGGTGACGGGTCTTGTTCTGGTGGCGGCTGTGATGGCGGCCGGGTATTTCGGCTATGCGGAGCAGATGGCGAACGGGTTCGCCCTTCTGACCCTGCTGTTCGGCGCGCTGGCGATCCTCGGCAGCCTCCTCGGCGGCGTACGGGTTTCGAGCCCTCGCCCGGCCTCGCCGCGCCTGATGCCCAAAGTCCGGCGTTCAGTCGCCTGAACCCCGGCGGATGAAGGAAGCGGCTTGCGGCTTTCCCCCCGCGGCCACATGTTGAGGGCATGACCGAGACACCCCTGCCCTTCGACTTGCAAGCCGCTTCCGACATCCTCTCCAGCGCCGCGCGCGGCGCTGATGACGGCGACCTCTATGTTGAACGCTCCCGCTCCGAGAGCTTCGTGTTTGATGACGGGCGGCTGAAATCGGCCGCCTATGACACCGATCAGGGTTTCGGCCTGCGGGTGGTCGCCGGCGAGGCGCAGGGATCGGGCTATGCCTCACAGCTGACGCTCGAGGCGATCCGCCGGGCGGCCGAGACCGCCGCCCAGGCCAAGCGCGGCCATTCCGGCAAGCTCGCAGCCGGGCCCCAGCCGGTGAACCGGCGGCTGTATCAGCCGATCGACCCGACGATTGCGCCCGCCTTCACCGACAAGACCAGCCTTCTGGCGGAAATCGACGCCTTCGCCCGCGCCGCCGATCCGCGCGTGGTGCAGGTCTCCGTCTCGCTGGCCGGCAGCCATAAGGAAATCGACATCCTGCGCCCCGACGGCGCGCATTTTCACGACATCCGCCCGCTGGTGCGCCTCAATGTGTCAGTGACGCTGGAGCAGAACGGCCGGCGCGAATCGGCGGCGGCCGGGGCCGGGGGGCGCGCCGCCTATGATGAGTGGATCGCGCCGGAGCGCTGGCAGGCGATGGTGCGCCGGGCGATTGCCAAGGCAGCCGTGAACCTTGAGTCGATCCCCACCCCGGCAGGCGAGATGGAAGTAGTGCTCGGGCCCGGCTGGCCGGCCGTGCTGCTGCATGAGGCGGTGGGCCATGGCCTCGAAGGCGACTTCAACCGCAAGGGCACCAGCGTCTATTCCGGCCGCATCGGCGAACAGGTCGCCGCCAAAGGCGTGACCGTGATCGATGACGGCGCGATCGAGGCGCGGCGCGGCTCCCTCTCCTTCGATGATGAAGGCACGCCGACCCAGCGTACCGTTCTGATCGAGGACGGCATCCTCAAAGGCTATATGCAGGACCGGATGAATGCACGCCTGATGGGAATGGCGCCGACCGGCAATGGCCGGCGCGAGAGCTATGAAGCCTCCACCATGCCGCGCATGACCAACACGGTGATGCTGGGCGGCGACAAGGACCCGGCCGAGATCGTCGCCTCGATCAAGCGCGGCCTCTGGGCCGTCGATTTCGGCGGCGGGCAGGTGGACATCACCTCGGGCAACTTCGTCTTTCAGTGCACGGAGGCTTACCTGGTCGAAAACGGCAAGGTGGTGGCGCCGGTGAAGAATGCGACGCTGATCGGCCATGGGCCGACAGTCCTCTCCGATGTGACGATGATCGGCAATGACTTCGCAATGGATGACGGCGTCGGCGTCTGCGGCAAGGCGGGCCAGTCGGTCCCGGTCGGCGTCGGCCAGCCGACGCTGAAAGTCGGCGCGCTGACCGTCGGCGGTGCAGGATGAACATTCAGTCGATCCTCGCCGCGATGTTTTCGCTGAAGGGCGAAGACAGGACGGCGGCGCCGGTCAAGCGCATGACCGCGCGTGGAGCATTCGAGAAGCTCAGCGCGGGCGAGTTGACGCTGATTGATGTGCGCACGCCGGAGGAATGGCGACGAACCGGTGTACCGGAAGGCGCAAAGCGCGCGACCCTTCAGGACAAGGACTTTCTCAAACAGGTGATGCTGCATGCCGGCAGTTTCGAGGCCCCAGTCGCCTTCATCTGCAGGTCCGGCCAGCGCTCCGGCCAGGCCGCAGCCCAGGCCCGAGCGGTTGGCTTT
>CAYQRX010000212.1:0-6057 GCA_964419865.1 uncultured Hyphomonas sp.
GTGAAGATCCCGCGGGAATTCGTCTTCATGGACCGCGCCGCCATCGGCCTCGGCTCCGCCTATCTCCGCCTCGGCGCGGAGCTGATCGTCCACCGGCTGTTCGAGGAAAGCCTTGAAGGCTTCTCGGTCGAAACGGTCGCCGCCCGGCAGGCCGAAGCTCTCAGCCGGGCGGGGCTCGCCTGAAGTTTCAGCTCATCCTGAACCGGATCGGCACGGTTTTCGGGCCGCTGACGAAGTTTGCCTGAGTTCGCGTCGGCCTACCCGCCAGCTCCACCGAGCTGAGGCGCGGCAGCAGTTCTTCCCACAGGATCCGCATTTCCATCCGCGCAAGGTGCTGGCCGAGGCAGACATGAGCGCCATAGCCAAAGGCGACATGCTTGTTGGGCGAGCGGTCCACCTTGAACGTGTAGGCATCGTCAAACACGGCCTCGTCGCGATTGCCGGAGGGATAGGACAGAAACAGCCAGTCGCCCCTGGCGATCTTCTTGCCGGCGACTTCGGTGTCATCCGTCGCGGTGCGCATGAAGTGTTTCACCGGCGTTTCCCAGCGGATCGATTCCTCCACCAGTGACGGGATGAGGGACGGGTCGTCCTTCACCTTCCGGAACTGGTCCGGATTTTCGGCCAGCGCCCACATCGCCCCGGCGGTGGTGTTGGAGGTCGTGTCATGGCCGGCGGTGGCGGCGATAATGTAATAGCTCATCGCTTCCAGATGGCCGAGCGGCTGGCCATAGACTGCGCCATTGGCAATCACGCTGGCGAGGTCCTCGCGCGGATTCTGCCGGCGGTCTTCGGTCATCGCGTTGAAATAGGTCATGAAGTCGACGATCGTTTCATTGATCATGCTGAGCGCATCGCCGGCATTTTCCAGCTCCCGCCCGGCGCGGTTCACGTCCGGGTCCTGCGTGCCGAAGAGTTCCTGCGTCAGCTTTAACATGCGCGGCTCGTCCGCCGGGGGCACGCCGAGCACCTCCATGATGACGTGCAGCGGATAGAGGAAGGCGACATCGCGGGCGAAGTCGCACTCTGTGCCTTTGGCGGCCATCTGGTCGATGAAGCCGCGGGCGATCTCGCGCACCCGGTCTTCCAGCTTGCGCAGGTTCTGCGGCATGAACCAGGCCTGCGTCAGCCGGCGGTATTGCATATGGTCCGGATTATCCATCTGCACGAGGGAGCGCAGGATGTTCGGCTTGCCGCCCATCATCGCGCGCACGCGCTTGTCCGCCTCGATCGTCGTCAGCGTCGCGGAACGGTCCTCATTGTGGAACAGGTCGTTCTGCTTCTCGATGTTGAGGATGTCGGCGTGGCGCGTCACTACCCAGAAAGGGTCAAAGCCCTCGACCTCGGCCACATCCAGCGGCGCATTCTGGCGCAGCCAGGCGAGGGCGTCATGCGATCGTTTCCAATCGGCATAGGCTTTAGGGTCGACAACCTCGCGCGCAATCTGCTCGGGTATGGCCATGGTGCGTTTCTTTCCTGTCTTTACGGCCGGCGGTTCTGGCCACCGGCTTGTCGTGCGGAAGCTCGGGTATCATAAACTTGCTATACAGCAAACAAATATGTAAGGGGGTGCGCATGTCTGACACAGCCACCAAAGCTCCGGCGCGCCAGAAGCGCCTGACCCAGGCCGAAAGGCGTGACCGCTCGGAGCGTGAACTGCTCGGCGCAGCCATCCGCATTGTTGCGGCACAAGGCGTTTCGGCGGCCACTTTCGACGCCATCGGCCGCGAGGCCGGCTTCTCGCGCGGCCTTGTCACCCAGCGCTTCGGCTCCAAGGAAGGCCTTATCCGCGCCCTGATTGCCCATCTGCACGACTGGCAGGGCGAGGTTCTCGATGATGCGCAGATTTCGGGCATGGACGGCCTGACGGCTCTGTGCGCCTTCGTGCATCTGCATTGCGAGTCGATGCGCACCTCGACCGAGGCGGACGCCTATTTCATGCTGCTGGCCGCCGCCGTCGCCGACCGGCTGGAGACGCGCGACGCCTTCAGCGAGTCGCACGAGATCGAGCGGACCCTGCTGCGCAGCTTCATCGAGAGCGGCCAGGCCAGCGGCCATATCCGCAAGGATGCGGATGCCGATGCCGAAGCGCTTCTGACCGGCTGCGCCCTGCTCGGCATGCGCATGCAGGCGCTGATCGACATGAATTTTGACGCCGCGCCGGTGCGCGACGAGCTGATTGCATCGCTGAAGGCGCGTCTTGCGGCGACCGGCGCGGAGGAAGCAGGACGATGAGTGAAGCCTTCAAGACCTGGCAGTGCCGGACCTGCGGCTACATCTATGATGAAAAAGCAGGCGACCCGAATGAGGGCCTCGCCCCCGGCACGCGCTGGGCCGATATTCCGGAAGACTGGATCTGCCCGCTCTGCGGCACACCGAAGTCGGATTTCGACATGGTGGAACTCTGACGCATCCAGCCGCGTTCGGGCGGTGTTATTCCTCTGGGCCGCGGGTATGCTGCCCGCGCCGGCCGTCAAACAAGGAACCCAGACCGTTGCGTATTCTTGCGAGCATGGTTTCGAGCATTCTGGCGATCGGCGCCTTTTGCCTGCCGGCCGCGGCCGACATGTCCGGGCTCGCGCCGCAAGACTGGAGCGCCCAGGAAGTGCGCGGCCACTGGATCTTCACCTCGCCGGACACCTGGAGCGTCGCCCATGCCCATCGCAACATGGCCGGAGACCTCGAACGCCTTGCCGAACTCGCCGCCCGCCATAACCAGCCGCCCGACGCCTATCTGATCCATGACCAGGGCACGATGGAAGCGCTCGGCGGCCTCGTGACGCTGCGCCTGTTCGGCAGCTGGAGCGCCGATATCCGTTTCATCGCCTCCTCCGCCGTCGTGCCGCATCAGGATGGCGGCTACATGATCTGCCGCGTCTATGCGCCGATGCCCGAGGACGCCGCCCCGGCCGTCGTGTCAGACTTTCTGGGCGCCTGTCATGATCATGCCAATCCTGTTGAGACGGCGGACTAAGGCTCGACGCGGCGGCAGGCGCCGCTGGCCGTCTCGCAGTCCAGCCGGTCGAGGCTGACAAGATCGCCGAAGGGGTTGAGGCTGGAGGGATCGTCGGCTTTCAGCGTCAGCGCATAGGCCGCGCCGAGATTGTCGGCTGAACGGAACCAGGAAAGCGCGGTGCCGGCACACAGCGTCTTCGTCTCGCCCGGCTGGAAGGCTGCAGAGCGCAGGGCAGGCGCGGTTGCCACCCACTGCCCCTTCGCATCATGCAGGGTGAGATAATAGCGCAGCTTGCGGTTGGCGGTGTTGGTCACCTCGGCGCAGGCCTCCAGATGCTGCATGCCGCCATGGCCCGGGCTGACGCGCTGGCTCGCCTTGGCAAGCCGGCCGTCTGTCGTGCCGCCCGGATAGAGCATCGATCCGAAGCGGGAGTTGACTGCCTTGTGATAGGCCTGCGCCGCGATCCGGCAGGTCGCGTGCGCCGCGGCGGCCCGCTCGCCGGGGTATTGCGCATCGCAGGCGGCGCGCATGTCATGCAGGAAGTCGGCGTCGCACCTGCCCTGATCGAGCGCGCCGGAGCGGTAGCAGGCATCGTGGAACTTGCAGGCCTCAAGGAAGGGGCCGTTTGGCACGACTGCGTCGAGCAGACCCCGCCCGCCGCAGCTGTCTTCAGCCTGCTGGGCAGCCAGTACGGAGGCGCTCGCGAAGGTGCTCTCGCGGGCGCGCGGCTCAGCCAGCGCAGACCCGGCGAGCAGGCCGGCGGCCAGAAGAACAGATCCCACCATGCGCTTCATCGGTGAAATCGTTTCCCTGATGTTGCGGCATTTTCAAGGCAGGCCTTGCCGCCCGCCCGCTGCCGGGTTTATGGGCCTCGTCCATGACCGACGATTTCAACCGCTACCAGACTACCGAGCTTCCCCCCGGCTATACCCAGCTTGCCTGGCATCGGGGCTTTGGCCGCCAGATCGGGCCGCTGTTCGAGAAGCGCGAGAATGGCACCCTGATGCGCGCCTTCCGGGTGGAGGAGTATCACACCAACGGCATGCTCAATGCGCATGGCGGCATGATGATGACTTTCGCCGACATGGCCTGGGGCGCGGCGGTTGAGAAGGATGACGACACCTGGTGGGTGACGGTCCGGCTGATGTGCGACTTTGTCTCCGGCGCGCCGCTGGGCAGCTTCGTTGAGGGCAAGGGCGAGATCGTCGGCCGGCAGGACGATGTGTTCACGGTCGAGGGCCGTATCTGGACCGGCGACAAGCTGCTGATGCGCGGCACCGGCATCTTCAAGGTCATCCAGCGCCGCGTCGACGGGCCGCCGAAATCGGAGCTGCGCGCCACTCCGGCCTGACGCGCCTCACCCCCGCTGCGCTTTCGCCTCCGTGCTGGTCTTCCACAGCGAGAAGAGGATCGCGCCGCCGAGCAACGCCACGGTCATCATCAGCGACCATTGCGGCTCAAGGTAAGGCACGGCGTGCATTTCCTTGTGCAGCAGGAAGTTCCAGAAGATCTTCGCCCCGATCAGGACGAGCACGGCGGAGAGGCCGTATTTCAGATACTTGAACCGCTCCAGCGCCGCCGAGAGCATGAAATACATCGACCGCAGGCCGAGGATGGCGAAGATGTTCGAGGTGTAGACAATGAACGGATCGCGGGTCACGGCAAAGATCGCGGGAACGGAGTCGACGGCAAAGACGATGTCGACCGTCTCGACCATCACCAGCGCCAGCAATAGCGGGGTCGCATAGCGCACCATCCGCCCGGTTTCCGGATGCGGCTTGCGGACGATGAAATTGTGGCTGGTGATCTCGTCGGTCACGCGCAGGCGCTTCTTCAGGACCTTCAGGACCGGGTTCTTCTCGAGCGCCAGTTCCGGGTCGTCGTCATTGCCGGCCATCAGCATCTTGGCGCCGGTGAAGATCAGGAAGGCAGCGAAGATATAGAGGATCCAGGTGAACTGGTTCACCAGGGCCGCGCCCGCGAGAATGAAGATGCCCCGGAAGACGATGGCGCCAAGGATGCCCCAGAACAGCACCCGGTGCTGGTATTCGCGCGGCACGGCGAAGAAGGTGAACACCATGCCGATGACGAAGATGTTGTCGAAGGCGAGGGCGGTTTCGAGCAGGTAGCCGGTCGCATACTGCAATGCGGCCTGCTGGTTCAGATTGTCCGGGTTGCTGTAGAATTGCGGGTCGGGCTCGTAGCCGAAATAGACATAGAAGCCGAAGGCGACGGCGAGGGTGGCGAAGCTCGCCCACATCATCGCGCTTTTTCTGGCGGAGATGACCTGGTCCTTGCGGTTGACGAGGCCGAGATCGACCCAGAGCAGCAAACAGATGAAGCTGAGAAACGCCAGCCACAGCCACACGGGCTGCGCCGCATATTCCACGGTCAGGAATTCGGGCATGGAGGGAGTGCCATCCGGAGAGGCGCGCCGCGTCCGCGCAAGTTGCATGGGGTTCCGACATCACGCCTGCCGCCGCAGACGCCAGAGGGGCCCGGAACCGATTCAACTGCCGCTGAGGGTAGGCCCGCCGCTCGCGCCGTCAAGCGGGCGTCACCACAAGCAGGCTGCCAAGTCCAGCCAGTGCGCAGGCGAGGACCACAAGGACGATATTCGCCTTGAAGCGGATGAGGGCCACCGCTGCCGCCGCCGCGATCAGTACCGCCAGCGAATCGAGAGACGCCGGCGCGGGCAGGCTGAGCGCTCCGCCCCAGGGCAATGAAACGTCGAGCTGGGCCCTGAACAGGACAGCGAAGCCGAATACGAGCGCCACCTTGGCGATGATGCCGAAGACCGCTGCAGTGATCGCGGCGAGCGCGCCCGCGGCCAGCCGGCTGCGGCGCAGGCCTTCGGAGAACGGGGCCCCGGCGAAGATCCAGACGTAGGAGGGCGCAAAGGTGCACCAGCTCGCCATGAGCGCCGCTGCGCCCGCCAGCATCAGCCCGCCGCCCTCTCCCTGCCAGCCGGCCATGAAGCCGACGAACTGGTTGACCAGCACCAGCGGCCCCGGCGTCGTCTCGGCGAGGCCGAGCCCGTCGATCATCTGCGGCGCTGTCAGCCAGCCTTCGGCCTCGACCGCCTGCTGCTGCAGATAGGC
>CAYQRX010000213.1:0-5008 GCA_964419865.1 uncultured Hyphomonas sp.
ACCAGCACTTTGGAAAAACGCAGGCCAAGTCCGGAGGAGGCGCCGGTGATGAGCGCGACCTGTCCGCTGAGATCAGAAGAATTGTTCGGGAGCGAATAATCTGTCACTTGCGCTTACCGCTGGTCGGGATGTCGCGGAAAGGCACGTCCTTGTCGACGCGGATGTCGCCTGGCAGGCCGAGCACGCGTTCTGCAATGATGTTGCGCAGGATTTCATCCGAGCCGCCTTCGATCCGGGTCGCGGGCGAACGCATCAGCATCGCCTGGAACCGGCCATTCTGCGGGCTGTCACCATTCCAGAGCACGCCTGCCTCACCCTGCAGGTCGAGCGCGAACATGGCGAGTTCCTGCATGGTCGTGCCGGCCACGAGCTTGCCGATCGAATTCTCAGGCCCGGGCGTCTCGCCTTTCGACAGGGCGGAGATCGCGCGCATGCCGGTATATTTGAGACCGCTCTGCCTGACCGCAAACTGGGCGAGCTTCGAGCGCACAGCCGAATCCGCGACCGCCGGCCGGCCGTCAAGTTCGGCGTCCAGGCAGAAGCGGAACAGTTCCGGAAATCCGGTCGACATGCCCGCGCCAATGGAAAGGCGTTCATTCATCAGCGTCGTGAGCGAAACCTTCCAGCCCTCACCTACCCCGCCGAGGCGCTGGGCATCGGGAATACGCACATCGGTGAAGTAGACTTCATTGAAGCCGGAGGCGCCATTGGCCTGTTTGATCGGCACGATCTTCACGCCGGGCGTCTTCATCGACAGGAAGAACATGGTCAGGCCCTTGTGCTTGGGCACATCCGGGTCGGTGCGGGCGATCAGGAGACCCCAGTCGGAATGCTGCGCGCCGCTCGTCCAGATCTTCTGTCCGTTCACGATCCAGTCGCCGGAGCCGTCATCGGCCTTCACTGCGCGGGTGCGCAGGCCGGCGAGGTCGGAGCCGCTCGCGGGCTCTGAGAAAAGCTGGCACCAGATTTCCTCGCCGCTTGCCAGCGGCGGCAGGCGTTCCTGCTTCTGTTCTTCGCTCGCCCATTCCATGACGGTCGGACCGCACATGCCATGGCCGATGGTAAAGGGCCCGGAGAGGACGCCGTAGACGCCTTCTTCCTGTCCCCAGATCACCCGTTCGATCGGGCTGCGGGCGCCGCCGCCATATTCCTTCGGCCAGTGCAGACAGGCCCAGCCGGCCTCGGCTTTCTTCTTCTGCCAGGCCTTGCCAGCCACAATCGGATCCTCGCTGACAAGGCCGCTCGAGCCGAAGCTTGCCTGCTTCAGTTCCGGCTCGAGATGTTTCGGGGCATTGGCGGCGATCCAGGCGCGCACTTCCTTGCGAAAGGCCGCTTCCTGGGCTGTGTCGTTGAAATCCATACTGAGGGATCCTTTCCTGTCAGGCTGCGGCTTCGGCCGCGTTGCCATGGCTCATCCGCTCGATCAGCAGGCTCTCCCAGGTAGAGAGCGAGCCGAGCGCAAGGGCGAGGGCGTTGGAGCGGCGATAATAGAGGTGGCAGTCATATTCCCAGGTGAACCCCATGCCGCCATGGGTCTGGATATTGTTCCTGGCGCAGTGCTGGAAAGCGGTCGTCGCGGAAACACGTGCTGTTGCAGCCGCGACGGGCAGCTCTGCGGCGTTCGTGGCCAGCGCCCATGCGCCATAATAGCCGTTCGAGCGGGCAAGGGTCGCCGAGACGTACATGTCGGCCAGCATGTGCTTGATCGCCTGGAAGGAGCCGATCTGGCGCCCGAAGGCCATCCGCTCGAGGGCATAGTCGCGCGCCATTTCGAGCGCCCGGTCAGCGCCGCCGATCTGTTCGAAGGCGATGAGGATCGCGGCCCGGTCGAGCACCTGCGACGCAATATGCCAGCCATCACCCGTCGCGCCGATCCGGCTCGCGGGGACGCCGTCGAAAGTCAGGCGCGCCTGCCCGCGCGTCGGATCGATTGAGTCGAGCGCCTGACGGCTGACCCCGGTGCCCGTCAGATCCACCAGGCAGAGCGAGACGTCCTGCCCCTCGCGCGCCGCAACAATCGCAAAGTCGGCGATCATACCATCGGCGACAGGTGCCTTCGTGCCAGAGAGGCGGCCATTCTCAAACCGCACTGTGATCTTGCCGGCTCGCATCCGGCCGCTGCCTTCATTGAGGGCGAAACAGCCGATCGCCTCGCCGGCTGCCAGCTTCGGCAACCATGCGAGCTTCTGCTCCTGCGAGCCGGCATGGAGCAGGCACTCGGCCGCAAGATAGATCGAAGACGCCACCGGCACCGGAGCCAGAACGCGGCCAAGCTCCTCGGCGACGACGCAAAGCTCAAGATGGCCGAGCCCGACCCCGCCGAATTCTTCAGGTATCGCGGCGCCAAGCACACCGAGTTCCGCCAGTCCGCGGTAGAGCGCAGCGTCGTATCCAGTATCGCCCTCAAGCACGCCCCTGACCACAGAGGGCGGACAGCGCTCCTCAAGGAACCGGCGCACCTGGCCCCGTAGCTGGTTCTGCTCGTCCGAGAAATCGAGATTCATCTAAAGTCAAACCTCCCTATGGGGTCATTTTTTCTTAATCGCCGGCCAGGGGCAGACGTTTCCAGGAGCATTGGTGCGACAGCATCTGCGCCCTTGTCCAGATTGCCCCATGGTCAGGCCGGGCAGGTTTGCCTGCGCCCCCTCTCCCGAAATGAAAAATGCCAGTCGATGACAGGCGGGGAGCGTTCCCGCGCCGCAAAGGCAAACGCAAGGTTACCGGAAGAGTGCTGGCACATCTCTTTGGCCTGCGGACCTGGGCCTGGTCCGCATACGGCGCTGGCAGCCGGCGCGCCGGGACCCGGGGCCCAAAAGACCTGCCAGCCATGCCGGGCCAGCATGAGCGATAATCGTTTTCGACCCTTCACCCGGGTGGGCCGATCATGGAGATTATGCTCCATGCGAAGGGTTGCGCGCCGGGCCATGGCTCGAAGGTCCCGCATGCCGCATGGGGCCGGCACCTGTTCGAATGAGCCGGGCCGGCTTTCCCTTCCATGACACCGCCCGCATGGATCCGGAGGCCAGGTTCGCCTCAATCCCTTTGGGTGATCACAGCGCCTGTTGCAATCAGGTCAGTGAGCAGGGCCAGGGTTGCCTTGCCGGAACTGGAGAAAGGATCAAGCTCGGCCCGCTTGAAATATTTCAGCAGCATGAAGGGGTTGAGCTTGCTTGTATTGACCTGGGCCATGGTCCAGTTGCCAAACTGGCGTTCTCCGATTTCTTCATAAATCAGCAAACGGACCTGTTGGTGGCGGTCATCGCGGACAATCGCGTTGAACAGGTCACACACCTCATCGCGCCCGCCCTCGATGACCTGGATGAAGAGGTCCTTTGATACGCACAAGAGGCCGGTTATGCCGAGCGCAGGATTGTTCTTGCGCGACTGCTCAAGGATGGCGTCGAGGAACGGGCCGCTCAGCGGTTCTGTGGGACGGCTGGCATAGAGGCAACGGACGAGCATGATGTGCCTTACCCTTTGGTTTTCAGGAGCGCGAGGAATTCGCTGCGCAGGATGTGATCGGTCAGGAAGGAACCGCGCATGACGCTGTTGGTCATCTTCGTTTCATCGTCCTTCACGCCGCGCCAATGCATGCAGAAGTGATCGGCCTCCATGACGACGGCGAGGCCGTCGGGGCGGACCTTGTTCATCAGGACTTCAGCCATCTGCATGATCGCCTCTTCCTGGATCTGCGGGCGGGACATGACCCATTCCGCAAGCCGTGAATATTTGGACAGGCCGATAAGGTTGGAGTGTTCATTGGGCATGATCCCGATCCACAAACGTCCCATGATCGGGCAGAAATGGTGGCTGCAGGCGCTGCGTACCTTGATCGGCCCGACGATCATGAGTTCGCTGAGAGAGGACGCGTTTGGAAACTCCGTGACCGGCGGCGCTTCCACATAGCGGCCGCGAAAAACCTCGGTCAGGTACATCTTGGCAACGCGCCGGGCGGTGTCCTGAGTGTTGTGATCGCTCTCGGTGTCAATCACAAGACTTTCAAGGACGCCCTTGAACTTCGCCTCGACCTCGGCGAGCAATTCGTCGAGTTCGCCGGGCTGGAGATAGGCGGATATGTTGTCATTGGCATGAAACCGCTTCCTGGCCCGCTGGATGCGGGTCCGTATGCGCGCGGAGACCGGTTCTTCGGCCGAAGACGCCGGCGCCTCAGGGTTATCGTCCATTACGAAAGCTCACTCCTTCTTGCATCTCAGGGCTAGAACAAAAGCTCTCCATTGTCTCGGCTGAAAGCACCGCTCTCTTCGCGGGAGGCTGATCAGACACTCAAGGCATGGCGGGTTCTCCTGACCATTCGCGGGGCAGACGGCGCCGCTGCGAAAACTGCACCTGCCTTTGCTCGCGGCAAGGGGTGTGATCATTCAACGCAGCCCATGGGCTCATCTGCAAGGCCCGGACCGGCGTAGGAAGGCAAAGGCTTCCGGCTGGATCTTCAACAGGAAAGGATGTGCGTTTCATGGCTGCGGCCGGCTTGAAGACTGACAACCCATCCCCGGGCAAGCTGGCTGGCCGCCATCGGCCTGTGCACCTCACGGTCTGGTTTGACGGGTCTTGTCCGCTGTGCAGGCGCGAGATCGCCCTCTTCCAGAGGCTTGACCGGCGCAAGCGCATCCACTTCGAAGATGTCAGCGGGCCGGAAGCGGCTTGCCCGATCGGCCGGGCCGAGTTGCTTGCACGGTTTCATGCCCAGGAAGCCGGAGGGCCGATCATATCCGGCGCGCCGGCCTTTGCCGCGATGTGGCGCGCCATCCCTGTCCTGCGGCCTTTCGGGGAAGTCGCCCGGCTGCCGGGGGTCTTGTGGGGGCTTGAAAGGCTCTACGCCGTGTTCCTTCTCATACGGCCCCGCCTGCAAAGCCTGATGCGATCGACCAGCCGCAAGGCTGGCTGAGGGGTCAGGCGCCGGTGGCTCTGTTGCCGCCTGGGCCGAATGGCGCCATTCGATGATCGAGGCGCCCGGCGTCATCCGCCAGTTATCTCTTTTCCGGCGGGT
>CAYQRX010000213.1:5018-6036 GCA_964419865.1 uncultured Hyphomonas sp.
CTGCAAGGGCCTTGCATCTGATGAGCGCGCAGGCTTGCAGACCCGCATCGCGCCCGAACCGGCGCACATCTTCCAGCCAAGCTCTCTTACGGCGCTGAGGGATTGCTCCCTTGTGGCCGGCGGGGCCCGGCCTAGAACCTATGCTGGCCGAAGCAATCCGGAGAGCCTCAATGAGCCAAGCCCGGCAAGAAACCGCCACAGCTGCGCGCCGCACCCTGTTCACCCGGTTCCTCGACGGCGTCGAATGGCTGGGTAACCTGCTGCCCCACCCGGTCACGCTCTTCGCCTGGCTGGCCTTCCTGGTGGTGCTCCTGTCAGGCTTTTTCGGCTGGATCGGACTTGCCGTCACAGATCCGCGCCCAGCCGGAGCGCCGGGCGTTGCCGAAGACGGCATGATCCGTGCGGTCAGCCTGCTGAACGGCGACGGGATCCGCCGCATCTTTACCGGGATGACGTCCAATTTCACCAGCTTTGCTCCGCTCGGCGTGGTGCTGGTCGCCATGCTCGGCGTCGGTGTGGCAGAAAAATCCGGCCTCCTGTCTGCCGCCGTCCGCTCGATGGTTCTCGGCGCGCCGCGCCATGCGGTCACGGTCGCCATCGTCTTTGCCGGGATTGTCTCCAACACGGCCTCCGAAGTCGGCTATGTCGTCCTCATCCCGCTGGCGGCTGTGATCTTCCATGCGCTTGGCCGCCATCCGCTGGCCGGCATGGCCGCCGCCTTCGCCGGTGTCTCTGGCGGTTACAGCGCCAACCTCCTGATCGGCACCATCGATCCGCTGCTTGCCGGCATCACCCAGGAAGCCGCCCGGCTGATCGATCCCGGATATGTCGTGGTCGCGACCGCCAACTGGTATTTCATGATGGCCTCGACCTTCCTGATCACGATCATCGGCTCGCTGGTGACAATCTTCATCGTCGAGCCGAAGCTTGGCGCGTACGACCCGTCCAGGGCCGACGATACGATCTTCAGCCAATCGAAGATGGAGGAGGTGACCCGCCAGGAAAGGAAGGGCCTCTT
>CAYQRX010000214.1:0-5955 GCA_964419865.1 uncultured Hyphomonas sp.
CTCGGACCGGTCTTCGGCAAGGCCGCGCTCGGCCTTGTGATCGGAGGTATCGCTGCGGCACCTATTGCCGCCTGGGCGGCGCGGCGCCTACCAAGGCAGATATTCACAGTGATCGTCGGGGTCGCCATCTGTCTTGTCAGCGCCTACAACCTGTGGCGGGCGCTTGGCTGAGGATCGCCCCCGGAAAGGGAGCGACGATTTGAGATTACGTGCAAGCGTCACAATTCTTGCAGCACTGGTTGCGCCGGCGGCTATCGCCGAAGTGCCCCAGCGCCTCGAGCCTGTGGAAGTGTGGGGTGACCGGCGAGCGGAGGACCCCGGCGCGCGCAGCGTGCTGGACGAGAGGCTGATCGCCGACATCGCCGCCGACCGCCCGGCCGAGATTCTCAACCAGGCCCCCGGCGTGAACATCCAGATGAACTCCAGCCAGGAACATCTCCTCGCCATCCGCTCGCCGGTGCTGACCGGCGGGGCCGGGCAGGGCAGTTTCCTCATTCTCGAGAATGGCGTGCCCACCCGCTCGCCCGCCTTCGGCAATGTCAACAGCCTGATCGAACCGCATCACGAACTCGCCGCCGCCATCGAGGTCGTGCGCGGGCCGGGCAGCGCGAAGTATGGATCAAATGCCGTCCACGGACTGATCAATGTTATCCTTCCCGGTCCGGATGCGCCGCAGTCTGTGGCTGCCAGTTACAGCACGCTCGGCCGCCTGCGCGGCGATGCTTCTGTGAACCTCGCAGCCTCGACGCGCCTCAACCTCTCCCTGATGGACGATGATGGCTGGCGCGACGAGACCGGCAGCCAGCAGCAGAAACTCTCCCTTGTCTCCGCCCACGACATCGCAGGCTGGGACTCAACCTTCTGGCTCGCCGCCTCCAGCCTCAATCAGGAAACCGCAAGCTTCATCCAGGGGCCGTCCGCCTTCAAGAACCGCAGCCTCCGGAAGACCAACCCGAATCCCGAGGCCTTCCGCGATGCCTGGTCGGCCCGGCTCGGCGCGCGGCTCAAGCGCGATGCCGGTCCCGGCGTTCTGACGCTGATGCCGAACCTGCATACCCAGGCGATGGTGTTCTCCCAGCATTTCCTGCCCTATGGCGGCATCGAGAAGAACGCCCATACTGGCGGCGGCGTGCTGGCGCGGTATGAGCTCACGCCCACCGGCCCCGTTACATGGCGCTTTGGTGCGGATACGGATTATGCTTCCGGCTATCTGAAGGAAGTCCAGCCAGCGCCCAATCCGAACCCCGCTTTTCCGCAGGGCGTCCATTACAACTACAGGGTCGATACCGCCCTCCTTGCCCTCTGGGGCGAGGCTGAATGGCAGCTGGCGGACGATCTGCGTCTGCATGCCGGCCTGCGCGGCGAGACGCATGAATATGACTACACGACACGCGCGCCCGCCGGCATCAATGGCCGCTTCAATGTTCCGGCAGACCGCAGCGACGACTTCACCTTCCTGACGCCGAAGCTTGGCCTTGTCTGGGAGCAGGGCTGGGGCGACATCTATGCGAACTATGCGCGCGGCGCCCGTGCGCCGCAGGTGTCCGACCTCTACCGTCTGCAGAATCTGCAGCTCCCCGGCGAGATCGAAACCGAAACGCTCGACAGTCTCGAAATCGGCGCGCGGGGCGCGGCGCTTGGCGGCCGGCTCGATTTCGACATTGCCGCCTATTGGATGGAAAAGGACAATTTCTTCTTCCGCGATTCCGATGGCCTGAACGTCACCGACGGCTCAACCCGCCATCTCGGCATCGAGGCGTCCGGTTCTTTGCGCTTGAGCGATACGCTCAGCCTCTCCGGCAATGCCGCCTGGAGCGAGCAGACCTATACTTTCAACCGCCCGGTCGTTGCCGCGCAGGAACGAATCCGCAGCGGCGACCGGATCGACACCGCGCCGGAATGGCTCGCAGACCTGCGGCTCGACTGGCAGGCGAGCGAGGCGCTTCGCCTGTCGCTGACCGGCGAATATGTCGGCGAATATTTCACCAACCCCGCCAACACGGTCCGCTATCCCGGCCACACCGTCTTCGGCGCCCGCGCCGGCTACCGCTTCGGCGATACCGTCGAAGCCTACATCATTCTCCGTAACCTAACGGATGTGGCTTATGCAGACCGCGCTGATTTCGGGTTCGGGCAGGAGCGCTATTTCCCCGGAGAGCCGCTGAACGCGACATTCGGGATCAAGAGAACATTCTAGGAGGAACCCCATGAAGCTCTATCATAGCCCGATGGCGCCGAACCCTGACCGGGTCGTCTTTTTCCTGCGCGCCAAGGGCAAGCTCGATGCGGTCGAGATCGAGGAAGTCTCGATCATGAAGCAGGAGCACAAGACGCCGGAATACCGCGATGTCTCGCCCTATGCCCAGGTGCCCGCGCTCGTCCTGGATGACGGCACGAAGATCACCGAGAGCCGGGCCATCTGCACCTATTTCGAAAACCTGTTCCCGGAGCCCAACCTGATGGGCACCGATGCAAAGGAAAAAGCCCTGATCGAAATGTGGGACCGGCGCATCGAACTGATGTTCTTCATCCAGTTCGCCGGCTGGTTCCGCAATGCCCATCCGATGATGGCCCCGCTCGAAGTGCCCCAGAGCGCCGAGGCCGCCGCCAAGGCGGAGAAGGCCGCCCGCAAGATGGCCGAGCGTCTGAACGAGCACCTCGCCGACAAGGAATTCGTCGCCGCAGACCGCTTCTCGATTGCCGACATCACGCTCTACATCACCTGCGGTTTCTGCCGGGTCATGCAATGGGCGCCGCACAAGGAGCTACCGCATCTTGGCCGCTGGTATGGCGAAATGAAAGCGCGGGGCTTTGCGGGCTAGCCGCTCCGGCCGCCTGTAACACTTCCCTCATCGCTGCCATGCGCTATTCAGAAGGAACGCTGCTCAACGAGGGGTTATTCATGCGGATTCTGTCTCTGGCGCTGTTGTCGGGTCTGTTGCTCCTGGCCGCCTGCGCGCAGCGCTCGGTCTGGACACTGCCGGTCCAGCCGGTCGAGGCCGAGGCGATGCGCAAGGTGGCCCCGGCAGGGCGTCTGCCCGGCACCGCCCGCCCGACCCATTACCGCCTCCACCTCGAGCTGGATCCGCGCGAGACGCATTTTTCCGGCTATGTCGAAATCGATGTGGCGCTGGAGAATGCGGCGACCGGCCTCTGGCTGCATGGCGAGAATCTCGACGTGGCTCTGATTACGGCGCGTGCCGGCGGCGAAACGGTCGAGGCCAGCTGGACCGAAGTGCTGGATACCGGCGTCGTATGGGTCGGCTTTCCGCGCCGGCTGGAATCGCGCCGTGTCACGCTGGCCATCGACTATACCGCGCCCTTCGATACCGGCCTTGCAGGCCTCTTCCGTGTCGAATCTCAGGGACGATGGTATGCCCTTGCCAAGTCCGAAAGCATCCAGGCGCGCCGCTTCCTGCCGGGCTTTGACGAACCGGGCCTCAAGGCGGTTTTCGATGTGACGATCACCGTGCCCGAAGGCATGCACGCCATCGCCAATACACCGGAAGTCGAGCGCCATGCCGCGGCCGGCGGATACGAGACCATCCGCTTTGCGCCGACCCGCCCGCTCTCAACCTATCTTCTCTCAGCCGCGGTTGGCGAATTCGACCGGATCGAGCGCCGTGCGATCCCCGCCAACAGCGTGCGCGATTTTGAAGTGCCGCTGACCGGCTACACCCGTGCTGGCAAGGGACCGGAGCTGGACTTTGCCCTCGACCTGACAGCGCCGATGCTTCGCGCTTTCGAGGAGATGCTTCGCCAGCCCTACCCCTATGAGAAGCTCGATATCATCGCCGCCCCGCAATGGCCGTCCGGCGCGACCGAACTTGCCGCCGCCATTACCTATCGGGAGGGCCGTATCCTCAGAGGGCCGAACGCCGGGCCGGCCCTCATCCGTGGCCTGAAGGAAATCCATGCGCATGAAATCGCGCATATGTGGTTCGGAAATCTCGTGACCATGCCCTGGTGGGACGATCTCTGGCTGAAGGAGTCTTTTGCCACCTGGAGCGAAACTGCCATCCTGGCGATCATGGAGCCGGGCGAGAACCACGAGCTCACCTCCATCGTCGACGGCATAAATGCGATGGGGCTCGACAGCCTGAAAGGCGCGCGCGCGATGGCTGAACCCATCGAGCGTAACGAAGACATCCGCAACGCCTATGACGCCATCACCTATTCCAAGGGCCAGGCGGTCATCCGGATGGTGGACAGCTATTTCACCCCGGACGTGCTGCGTCCCGCGCTTGGGCGCTACATCGCCCGCCATGCTGATGGCGAGGCCGACAGCGGCCAGTTCTACACCGCCATCGGGCGCGCCAGCGGAGAGCCGGCTATCGGCGAGGTCTTCCGCAGCTTCGTCACCCAGCCCGGCGTTCCGGTGGTGACCGCCCGCCCGCTCTGCGGTGTCGGCCCGGCCAAGATGGAGCTCTCCCAGTCGCGCTACCGCCCCATCGGCTCCGAGATCGAGGCGGGCGAGCGCTGGGCGATTCCCGTCTGTGTCGGCTGGAAGGACGGCGCCAATGAAGGCGAGGTATGCACCGTGCTGCGCGAGGAGCGCCGCACACTGGAAGTCCGCGGCGCGATCTGTCCGCAGCGGCTGATGCCGAACGCCCGCGGCGCCGGCTATTACCGGTTTGATCTCGAGGCGGACTATTGGGCAGCTCTGGTGGACGACTTCGCCGCCCTTGGCGCGGCCGAAGCGCTCGTGACGCTCGACAGCGCCCAGGCCGGGTTCAACGCAGGCACGCTCAGTGCGGATTCCTATCTCGCGATCCTGGAGGCCGGCCTTGTTCATCCCGACGCTTCCGTCCTCATCATGGCCACAAGAAGCTGGGAGGCGTTGCTCGCGCAGCTGGGCGACGACCCCTCCGCCGCGCGCGTGCAGGCCCGCGCAGCAGATATTCTGGCCGGGATCGAGGCGCCCGGCCAGGCCGAGGCCGCGGCCCGGCTGATGGCATTCCGGGCCATCGCGCTGCGCGAGGCTGAATTGCGCGCAGAGCTCGCCTCAGACCTGGACGCCTTCCTGGCAGGCAATGGCAACCTGTCGAGCGACCTCTATGCCGCCGCCTTGCGCATCGGGCTCGAAGAGGGCGGCAGCCAGATGTTTGACCGTGTCGTCGCCGCCATGACCGAGATCGACGAAGCGGTCTTCCTGCAGGCGGCCGCCGATGCGCTAGGGCGCACGCCGTCGCCGGACGATGCCGCCCGCGCGCTGCAGATGCTCTATGACGGCGAGGTCAGCCAGCAGGTGACCTTCTCGCTGGCCCAGGGGCTGATGGCGAACCCGCGCCACCGCGCCGCGACCTGGGACAGGCTGCAATCGGACTTTGCCGGCTTCGTCGCGCGCGTCCCCTCGCAGACCCGGCGCAACACGCCGCGCCTGGCCCGTGCCTTCTGCGACCCGGCGATCATTCCGGAACTGGAGGCGCCCTTCGCTGCCGGCAGCCGCGAGCTTGCCGGCCATGAGCGGGCGCTGGAGGAGACGAAGGAATACCTCACCCTCTGCGCCGCCCAGCGCGGCCATGCCCGCCGGGCGTTCGCCTCGGTCTACTGAAGGGCGCTGCGTGTCCCCGATTGTCCGGGATCGTCCCGGCCTGTCCCGTCAGGCGTTCTTGATGGTCAGTCCGCCATCGACCGGGATGTGCACCCCGTTGAGGAAGCTCGCCGCCGGCAGCACCAGCGACAGCGTCATGTGCGCGACCTCTTCCGGGATGCCATAGCGGCGCAGCGGCACGCGGCGCTTGGCGTAGATTTCCTTATGCTCATCCGGGATGCCCGCCGTGATGCCCGTCTTGATCGGGCCGGGGCAGATGCAGTTCACCGTGATGCCCTCGCGCCCCAGATCGACGGCCAGGCCCCGGGTCAGTCCAATCACGCCATGCTTGGCCGCCACATAGGGCGAATTGCCCGGCGTTGCCCCCAGACCTTCGGTGGACGCGATGTTCACAATCCGCC
>CAYQRX010000215.1:0-2208 GCA_964419865.1 uncultured Hyphomonas sp.
CCAAAGCGGCCCACAACGCGAGATGAACACCGCGCAAGGTTCTTTGGGTACAAGTGTGACAGGAGAGTAACGCCATGCGCCTCGTGCGATTCGCTGCCGAAGGACACATCCGGTTCGGTCATCTTGAGGGCGATACTGTAGTGCCTGTCGCAGGCGAGACATTCGTCGAGGCAATGGCCGGGCGCGAACGCGGCGCGCCGCTCGCGCTCAGCGTCGTGCATCTGCTGGCGCCGGTGCCCGCCCCGCGAAAAATTCTGGGGATAGGTGTCAACTATGCCGCCCATGCCGCCGAGAGCGTCAGCTTCGTCAACACGGCGAAGCCCGAAGTGCAGAAATGGTTCAACAAGCAGGCGACTGCCGTGAATGGCCCGTATGAGCCGGTGCATCTTCCGAAAGTGTCGGACCAGCTCGACTATGAGGGCGAACTGGTTGCCATCATCGGAAAACATGGCCGCCATGTTCCGGCCGCCCGCGCGATGGAAATTGTCGCCGGCTTCTGCGTTGGCTGCGACTATTCGGTGCGCGACTGGCAGCGTGCCAGCCAGACGATGATCATGGGCAAGGGGTTCGATACCCATGCCGTTTTCGGCCCGGCCCTGGTGACACCGGACGAGGCTGGCGACATCGGCGCGCTTGAGATCCGCACCTTCGTCAATGGCGAGCAGCGCCAGTCCGGCCGGCCCCGGGACATGATCCATTCCATCGCCGCGCAGATCGAACATCTCACGGCGGCCTTTACGCTGGAGCCCGGGGATGTGATCTTCACCGGAACGCCGGCGGGGGTCGGTGCGGGATTCGAACCGCCAAGATGGCTGAAGGCAGGTGACCGTGTACGTATCGAGATCGACGGGCTGGGCCATATCGAGAACGAGATCGTTCCCGAGCCCGACACAATGCGAATCGGTTGACGGTGAGGCGCAGGCCAAACTGTGCCGGGCCGCTTCGTTAACGATATTCGCAGGGCTCTCCTGGGCGCCCGCTGCAGCCGGCTTAGCGCAATTGCAGGGTCTGTGGCGGATTTGCAACGCCCTGCGCCCTGCTTGCGCCTTTCCCCAAATCATTTCAATTCCCAGCAATTCGTTAACCAATTCCGCCTTATTTTTAAGATTCATGGGCTGTTTGCGGGTGCTGAGCGGATGACGTTTTTCTTGTTCCTACTTTATTTTGCCGCGGGCGCCGGGGCCGGCTACGGCCTCTACACGCTGACGGCCATCGGCCTGCCGCTTGCGGCGGGCGGCGGCATCATGACCACGGCGGTCCTTGCCCAGATTCACATGATGATCGCGACCAGCGGCAAGACGAAGGCCATCAGCCAGCGCGTCGACCAGGTCGAGCGTGAGGTCACCGAAACCAGCCGGGAAGTGAAGGTCATCAATGCTCGGACCGAGGAAATCGAGCAGACGGTGAAGATCGAGCTGACCGAGCGGCGCGACGCCCTGGTCAATGAGATGCGCCAGCTCGAAACCCTGATCGACCGCCTGACCCGCAATTTCGAGGCGCGCCTTCAGGACAGCCAGGTCCAGCAGCGCGTCCAGCCGGTGGAGGACGCCGCCCTGCGCGATGTGCGCGATGCGCTGAAGGACGGCCGGGTGGACCTGCACCTGCAGCCCATCGTTTCGCTGCCGCAGCGCCGCGTCACCTTCTATGAAGGCTTCACCCGCCTGCGCCGCCCGGATGGCAGCCATATTACCCCGGCCGATTTCCTCGACGCGGCCCGCCGGGCCAATCTCATGGGCATCATCGACAATTTCATGCTGTTCCGCTGCGTGCAGATCGTCCGGCGCCTGGCCGAGCGCGACCGCCGCGTCGGCGTGTTCTGCAATATCTCCTCGATCTCGCTGGAAGACCCCACCTTCTTCCCGATGTTCTATGAGTTCATGACCGAGAACCGCGACCTGTCCGGCTCTGTCATCTTCGAGATCCGCGCCGACCGGTTCGAGGACCGCTCCCCGGCGATGCGGGCGAACATGGACAAGCTGACCTCGCTCGGCTTCCGCTTCTCGATCGATCATGTGGCCGGCATCGACCTTGACCTGCCGCGCCTGCAATCGGCGGGCGTGCGCTTCGTCAAGGTCAATGGCAACCAGCTGATCGACCAGCTGCGCGACCCGCACGGGCCCCGGCCGATCACCGCGCTCAACCGCAAGCTCGCCTCGCATGAGGTCGGCGCCGCCTTCTCGCGCTATGGCATCATGCTGATCGCGGAGA
>CAYQRX010000215.1:2218-5914 GCA_964419865.1 uncultured Hyphomonas sp.
CGAAGACGAGATTTTCTTCGGCCAGGGCCATGTGTTCAGCGCGCCCCGCCCCATCAAATCCTCCCTGATGGAAGACACAGCGCCCCCGCGTGAGCTGATCGAGCGGCTCTCGAACTATCACTGAGCCGCGCATCGCCGCGCGGGGGCTTGATTCCGCCCCATTTTGAGCGCCCAGATGGCCGGTCACGGATGTGGAGGGACCATTCATGCGCCGGCTTGCTGCCCTGATCGTCATTGTCCTGCCGGCGCTTGCTGCGGCCTGTGTCTATGCGCCAGAAGCGCCGCGCGCAGGACCATCTCCGGCGCCTGCAAGCTATGCTCCGCCTCCGCCGCCGGCGGCTGCGCCCGGCTTCGTCCGGCTGACCGCCACCCTCCCGCATGGCCCCAGCGAAGGCCTGCCGCCGGAGGCGCTGGACCCGCTCGCAGACGGCGTGCCGGTCCTCCTCGATCTGACCCTTCTGCCGCCGCTCGAGCCTTCCTTCATCCAGGGCGCGGGCACCTTCGTGCCGGCGGGAAGCTGCGATTTCGGCGTCGTCCCGGCAACCTCGATCTCCGTGCCGACCGGTTCCCATCACATGCTGCTCGATGTCGAGCTCGGCAGCCGGGAGAGCCACGGCGCAAACCTCCTCTCCTGCGAGTATGACCCGGCCCTGCTGGGCGGGGACGGCCCGCCCGCCAGCTGGCGCCTGCGGGGCTGTTTCCTGCCACATTCGGTGTCGATCCCGACCGCTGTGGTCTGGGCGCTGAACCCGCTGCCGGCATCGGCCTGCGGCATCGGCAATTGACCGGCGCGCCCGCCCGGCCTACCTCGCCGGGCCATGAGACCGCCGCTTTTTCCTGCCGGCCTTGCCGGGCTCGCCAGCCAGTATGACACGATCCTCTGCGATGTCTGGGGCGTGATCCATAATGGCCGCGCCGCCTTCACCGAGGCCTGCGAGGCGCTGGTGAAGTTCCGCGAAGGCGGCGGGCGGGTCTGCCTGATCACCAATGCGCCGGTGCCGGAAGCCCAGGTCATCCGCTATTTCGATCCGCTCGGCGTGCCGCGCGCGGCGTTCGATGCCTGTGTCTCGTCCGGGGATGCGACACGGTTCGAACTCGCCCAGCGCCCCGGCATCCGCGTCTGGCGCCTCGGCGGCGATGAGGGCTGGGAGCATGACCGCTTCCTCTATGAAGGGCTGGACCTGGTCATGGAGGACAGTGCGGCGGCCGATCTCCTGCTCTGCATCGGCCTGCGCGACATGGCGAACGACCAGCCGCAGGACTACCGGGACGAACTGCAGCGCGGCGTCGAACGCGGCCTGCCGATGCTCTGTGCCAATCCCGACAAGCAGGTGCGCGTCGGCGGCAAGCTCTACTGGTGCGCCGGCGCGCTGGCGGATGTGTATGAGGATCTCGGCGGTGAGGTCATCTATCCCGGCAAGCCGCACGCCCCGATCTACCGCCTTGCGCTGGAGCGGGTCGCCGCCATGGGCTGCCCGGCCGAGAGCGTGCTCTGCATCGGCGACAGTCCGGCCACCGATGTGCGCGGCGCGCGCCAGCAGGGGTTCGACAGCCTCTATGTCGGCACGGGCCTGAAACAGCATGGCGACGATTTCGAGGTCGAAGTGACCGATCTCCTCGCCGATTATGGCGAGGAGGCGACTTACGCGATGACGGGGCTGCGCTGGTGAGCGGGCCCTACCGGCAGGCGAGCGGGGGTGACGGCGGCTACGCCCCCGTGTAACGGAAAAAATAACAGGCAGGAATCAGGAGCAACCCGGCCGCATGACCCAGTTCACCGGTTACAAATATGAAGACCTCGAGATCGGCCAGGCGCACGAGACCGTGCACACGATCACCGAGGATGACATCCAGCGCTTCGCCGAGGTTTCGGGCGACTATAACCCGCTGCACATGTCGGACGAGTTCGCGGCCAAGACCATCTTCGGCAAGCGGATCGCCCATGGGGCGCTGACGGCGAGCTATATCTCCGGCATTCTCGGCAACAACCTGCCCGGCCCCGGCGCGATCTTTGTTGGCCTGTCTATGCGCTTCAAACGCCCGGTTCATATCGGCGACACCGTTACGGTGCGCGCCGAAGTGGCGGAGAAGCAGGACCGCGGCAACCGGGTGACGCTGAAGGTCGAATGTATTGTCGAGGGCAAGCGCGTCATCACCGGCGAGGCTGATGTCGTCGCCCCCAGCCGGGAGAAATAATGGCCGTCTTTGCCGACTATCGCGGATTGCCGGATGCCGCGCGCGGCGCCTCGGTTGCGCTTGGCAATTTCGATGGCCTGCATGCCGGCCACAGGGCCGTGATGGATGCAGCGCGCGCCGCCGGCCATGGCCGGTTTTCGGTGGCGACCTTCGAGCCCTCGCCGCGCGCCTATTTCCGGCCCGGTGACCCGCCTTTCCGCATCCTTCGGCCGGAGCGGCGCAACGCGATGATCCTCGCGGCCGGGGCAACCCATGTGTTCGAGCTGCCCTTCAATGGCGAGATGGCGTCGATGACGGATGAGCAGTTCGTCCGGCAGGTGCTGGTGGATGGCCTTGGTGTCAGCCATGTGTCGGTGGGTTTCGACTTCCGCTTCGGGCGCGGCCGGATGGGGCATGCCGAGCGCCTTTCCAGCCTCGGCCGCGCGCTGGGCTTCGGCGTCAGCATTGTCGAGGAAGTGGTGGGCCATGGGGCGAAAGCGTCTTCCACCGCCATCCGGCAGGCGCTGGTGGCGGGCGAGCCGGAGCTGGCTGCCGACATGCTGGGCCAGCCCTGGATCGCCGATGGCATCGTCGAATCCGGCGAGCGCAATGGCCGCAATCTCGGCTTTCCGACGGCCAATATCCAACTCGGCGTGCTGATCCACCCCAAGCATGGTGTCTATGCGGTGCGCGCGCGGATCGAGGGCGAGAAAGACTGGCGCCAGGGCGTCGCGAATTTCGGCCGCACGCCGACCACCGGCCTGCGCGACCCGCTGCTGGAGACCCATATTTTCGACTTCGAGGGCGATCTTTACGGCAAGCGCCTCGAAGTCCAGCTGATCGCCTGGCTGCGCCCTGAGCTGAAATTCGACTCGGTCGAGGACATGGTCAGGCAGATGCATGAGGACGCCGCCAAGTCGCGCAAAGTCCTGTCGGCGGCCGGCTGAATCTTGAAATTTCCGTAATCTTGCCGCGCCGGCGCCCTTCACAGCGGCCGCAAACAGGCGCAACACTCACGCCCTGAGCAGCGCAGGGGAGGACACCGGATGCGCCGGACATTGACAGCCATTGCACTCATTTCAGCCGCCGCCCTGCCGGCGCAGGCCGATGACAGCCGCCTCGTCTATTCGGTCAAGACGCCCGACATCGAGGCGATGCTGACCGAAGAGGGCTATACCATCCTCGGCACGGGCGGAGATGGCCCAGTCTCGGTAAGGGCCAGAACCGAGGATGGCCTGATCTTCAATATGATCGGCACGGCCTGCGAGACCGGCCACACCGATGGCTGCCTCGGCCTCAACATGCAGGTGCGCTATGACGCCGACACAGAGGACCGCCTGTTCCGGATCAACAATGCAAACCTGATGTGGTCGGCCGTCTCCATCTGGTACACGCAGACCGGCTTTAACAGGGAAACCCCGACGGTCGGCGTCTCCCGCTATGTGATCCTCGACAACGGCGTGACCGCCGCCAACATCAAGGACAATCTCTACAATCTGCTGGCGATTGCGCCTCAGGCGG
>CAYQRX010000216.1:0-5914 GCA_964419865.1 uncultured Hyphomonas sp.
AAGTGGCCGACCAGATGGCCGAGATGCTGGCCCAGGCGGGCGGCAAGATGCAGCCCATCGGACGTGTCGGCAAAGGCGCCGACATCGCCGAGATGGCCGCCTTCCTCGCCTCGGATGCGGCCGGGTTCATCACCGGCGGGGAATTCCTCGTCGATGGTGGCATGACCGTCGGCCCGCGCCATAGCTGGGACGAGACGGCGGCCAGCCCGGTGCTGGAATCGCTCGGCATTTCGCCGGAACAGGCCGAACAGATGCGCCTTGCCCAGGCCGCTGCGGCTCAATCCTGACCGGCAATGCGCAGCTGCGGCACGGCTTCGACCGCGCGCAGCAGCTCTTCGAGGCTTGCCGCCTCGCGGAAGAGCCGGCCCCGGTCGTCAGACAGGGCATAGCCGGCCTCGGTGCGCGTCAGCGGGAAGCGGCGCCAATGGGCCCGCGACCGATAGATCCAGACCGTGTCCGGGGACTGGCCAACCGCCGCCCAGCCGGTCCACATGTGGTCTGCCGGCAGGCTGCGCCAGAGCCGGTCGATCTCGTCGATTTCCTGAGGTGAAAAGCGCGGCATGGCAGGACAGACACCTTCTTTCCCCCCGCCCTCTCTAGGGCGGCCCGGCCTTTCCGGCAATCTGCAGGGCGCGCTGTGGATGATCGTTTCGGGGGCGGCCTATACGCTCCACCTGGCGCTGGCGAAGGAGATCACCGGCGAAATCCATCCGATCTTCCTGGCCTTCTGGCGCAGCTTCCTGGCCTTCCTGTTTGCCGTGCCCTTCGTCTTCCTCGGGATGGCGAAAATCCATACCGCGCGGTTCGGGGCGCTGGTGACGCGCAGCCTGATCGGATCGGCCGGCTTCGTCTTCGGGCTGATCGCGATCTGGCCGGTCTTCGGCCTGCCGCTGGCCGAGTTCAACGCGCTGAGCTTCACCCGGCCGATTTTCGTCACGCTTCTGGCGGTGCTGCTGCTGCATGAGAAGGTCGGCATCCACCGCACCGGCGCGGTGATCGCGGGCTTCTGCGGCGTGCTGGTCATGACGCTGCTGCCGGCCCTGCTGGGCGATGGCGGCGGGGCGGCGCTCAATCTCGGCAGCCTGTTTGCGATCCTCTCCTCGCTCTGCTTTGCCTTCACCATCGTGCTGGTGAAATCGCTCACGGGTGTGCACTCGCCCCTCGCCCTGCTGATCTGGGCGAATGCCTTGTCCTCGATCTTCATCCTGCCGGTGGCGCTGGCAGTCTGGGCCTCGCCCAGCCTGTCCGAGTGGCTGCTGATCGCGGCGATGGCGCTGGCCGGGGTGGTCGCACAATTCTGTTTTATCAAGGGCATGTCGGTGGGCGACGCCTCCTTCCTGTCGCCGCTGGATTATCTGCGCCTGCCGATGGGCGCCTTCGCCGACTGGGTGATGATCCGCGTGCTGCCCGGCCCGTTCGTCTGGGCCGGGGCGGCGCTGATCGTGGTCTCGACGCTCTACATCACCTGGCGCGAACACCGGCTGAACCGGCGGAAGCCGGTCGAGCCACCAAAGCCGGTCTGAGAAGGACAAAGGCGGACAATTGGGGACAAACGCGGACACCGGGGGGACACCTCCGCGCCGTCGCGGGCCAAGGCCCGGCCACGGCCGGACACTGTCGCCCCCGCACCGGTCATCCAGATTCTCCCTTGTGAACAGAAAACGTTTCGTTTAGTGTTCGCGCAAACAGGGAGGTGATGATGGCGAAGGTTCTGGTCACCGGGGCGACGGGCTTCATCGCCGGCCATGTCATCCACCAGCTGGTCGAGGCCGGCCATGAGGTGATCGGAACGGCCCGTTCCGCCGCCCGCGCCGGGCCGCTGAACGAGGCGCTGAGCGCCTATGCCGGAAAGCCCATCTCCATCGAGATCCGCGAGGCGGACCTCTCCTCCGACAAGGGCTGGGCCGAGGCCGCCCAGGGCATGGATTACGTCCAGCACATCGCCTCCCCCATTCCGGCCAATGTCCCGAAGGACGCCAATGAACTGATCGTGCCCGCGCGCGACGGCGCCCTGCGGGTGCTGAAAGCGGCGAAGGCTGCCGGCGTCAAACGCGTGGTGATGACCTCCTCCATGGCGGCCTGCGCCTATGGCTGGGGCGACAAGCGGCCCAACCCGGTGACCGAGGAACACTGGTCTCAGGACAATGGCGCGGCGGACATGACGCCCTATATCCGCTCCAAGCTCGCTGCCGAGCGCGCGGCCTGGGACTATGTCAGCGGCGAAGGCAAGGGGCTGGAGCTGACGACGATCAACCCCTCGCTCGTGCTCGGCCCGGTGATGAGCGGGGATTTTTCCGCCTCAGTCGAAGTGCTCACCCAGCTTCTCTCCGGCAAGCTGCCGGGCACACCGAAGGTGGGCTTTGTGGTGGTGGATGTGCGCGATGTGGCCGCCGCCCATGTGGCCGCGATGACCAGCCCGGCGGCGGCGGGCGAACGCTTCCTGGTGGGGGACCGGTTCATGTGGTTTTCGGAAGTGGCCGCCACGCTCGCCCGCGAATTCCCGGCCTATGCCTCAAAACTTCCGTCCAGGGACATTCCCGCCTGGATGGTCCACCTCATCGCCCTCATCAACCCGCCCGCCAAACAACTGATCCCGGAACTCAGCCGTGAACGCCACATCTCCAGCGAGAAGGCCCGCCGCGTGCTGGGCTGGAAACCGCACACGAGCGAAGAAGCCGTGATTGCAGGCGCACGGAGCTTGATTGAGGCGGGGGTGGTTTGAGAACCTTGTAGCGTCTAACCAATTGGTTGCGTATTCTCGGCGCGACGTTTTCGTAGGACTACGGATTTAATCCAAGGGAATAGCGCTAAGGCCAGAATAAAATGGTTGAATTGGAAAAACTCCTCGAGGAAGGCGAAAACTCATCCGCCGAGTACAAAAGTGTCGCGACCCGAGAAATCGCCAAAGAGGTCGCTGCTTTTGCGTCGTCAAGAGGAGGGGTAATATTCGTCGGGGTACGCGATTCGAGTCGTGACATTATCGGACTTGACGAACCTTTTGATAGCGCCCGACAAAAAGTGCAGAGCTGGATTCACGAGTTCGTTAGTCCGATTCCAACTTACTCAATTGGTCGAATGGAATACGACGGGCGCGAACTCCTTGTCATTATTGTGGAGCCGGGACTCGAAGCGGCGTACGCTTTTAAGGATAAGTTCTATTACCGTAACAACGAGCAGTCTCAACCCATACCTGCAAGCGAGGTTACACGGCGCTTTTCGGATGTTCGAATGCGCCATGACCTGATGCAATTGGCACAGCGCGTTGAACGTTCGCGGCCAGAGGACAACACGGCCGCGGCCATATTGGGCCAAGGTGAACTGGCAACACTCAATTACCACGAATTGCTAGAGCGCCTTATCCGAGATCTCGATCCTCATTTCTTGACTCGCTAGAAATTGGCGACTGTCAACGCATACTGACCTCGGGTTCAATGAGCCAAGCATCTAGCGGTGGCTGATAACCACACAAACCAACGCTCATCCTGAGCGAAGTCGAAGGATGGACACAGAGCGCAGCACACGCCCGGCTCGTCCTTCGACTTCGCTCAGGATGAGCCTAATGGGGGTTGAGGCGCCCCCCTTACCGCCCCCAATGCGGCGCCCTGATCACTTCCATCAACCGCTCCGGGGCCTTGAGCTGGGCGAAGCCGAGCTCGGCATAGACGCCGTGGGCGTCGGCGGTGCCGAGCATCCAGCGGCGGGCGGTTTGCATCTCCGGATGGGTCATCAGGGCGCGGACGAGATTGCGGCCGAGGCCCTGCCCGCGATGGGCGGGCACCACCATCACATCACACACCCAGGCAAAGACGGTGTAATCGGTCACCGCGCGGGCAAAGCCTGTCAACGTGCCGGCCCCATCCCGCGCCAGGGCGCAGAGGGAGTGGGCGCAGGCGCGCTCCACCGTCTCGCGCGGAATGCCGGGCGACCAGTAGGCCGCCTGCAGCAAGGGGTGAAGCACGTCCAGATCGGCAGGGGTGGGCGGGGCGAAGGTGATCTCCATGCGGGAGATATTGCCGCGCCCGCCGGGGATTTGGAAGCGGGGCTCAGGGTGAGGGTCGTGGCTGGGCGGGGAAGTTTGCGCCCGCGGCAGCCCCTCACCCCCGGCCCCTCCTAGGGGAGAAGGGATCAAAAATCGTAGGCGATGCCCTTGCGCTCCCAATCCCCATAGCGGGTGGGTTCGATGGTTTTGGGGCCGCCGGTTTCGTCTTCGGGCAGGGCCGCCTCGGCGCGCTTGCGGGCGTCGGCCTCTTCCAGCGCGCGGCGGGCCGCTTCCGGCAGGACGGCGCGGCGGGCTTTCTCTTCTTCTGACAGTTCGGCAGTCATGATAATCTTTCCCTGTCCTTCACCCTTTCCCATATAGGAACGGCCCTGGAAATTGCGCACAGGCGCGCAAGGCAAACGTACTTGTTGATGAGGAGCACCCCACCGATGGGCACGGCCAAGACTTTTATCCTACTCGCCGCCATGACCGCGATCTTCATGGCGATCGGCTTTCTCGTCGGCGGCGTGGCCGGCATGGGAATCGCCTTTGTGGTGGCTGCGGCCATGAACGTGTTCGCCTGGTGGAATTCCGACAAGCTGGTGCTGCGCATGCAGGGCGCGCAGGAAGTGCTGCCCGACACGAAGAACCCGATGCTGCGCGCCTTTGGCGAAGATGTCGCCCGGCTGGCGGAAAATGCCGGCCTGCCCGCGCCGCGCATCTACATCATCGACACGCCCCAGCCCAACGCCTTCGCAACCGGGCGCAATCCGCAGAACGCCGCCGTGGCCGCAACCACCGGCCTCCTCAACATGCTGAACCGCGAGGAAGTCGCGGGCGTGATGGCGCATGAGCTCGCCCATGTGCAGAACCGCGACACGCTGACGATGACGGTGACGGCGACACTGGCCGGCGCGATCGGCATGCTGGCGAACTTTGCCCTTTTCTTCGGCCGCGAGCGCGCGGGCCTGATCGGCTCGCTCGCCATCATGATCTTCGCGCCGATGGCGGCCGCCCTCGTGCAAATGGCGATCAGCCGTTCGCGCGAATATGAGGCCGATGCGCGCGGCGCCGAAATCTGCGGCAATCCGCTCTGGCTCGCCTCGGCGCTGGAGAAGATCGAGCGCGGGGCGCGGGCGCAGATCAATCCCTATGCCGAGCGCAACCCGGCGATGGCGCATATGTATATCTCCAACCCGCTGAACGGGCGCGGCGCGGACAACCTCTTCTCGACCCACCCCTCGACCGCCAACCGGGTCGAGGCGCTGCGCCGGATGGCGGGCGATATGGGCATCTCCGGCGCTGCGGCACCGGTTGCGCGCGCCAGCGGGCCCTGGGGTTGAGCTGCCCCCTCACGATCCGGAGGCGGACGGTTTGAGCGGCGCCCCTGTGCGGCTGGCCGCGGGCCGCCTGCTCCATCTCGTGCTCGACAAGCGCCGCACGCTGGATGAGGCGATGGCGGCGGATGAGGCGTTCAATGCGCTGGAGGGCGCCGACCGCGCCTTCGCCCGCGCGATTGCCTCCTCGGCGCTGCGCCATCTCGGCTGGATCGACAGAGGCGTCGCGCCGCTGATCTCCCGGCCGCTGAACGCCACCGGCGCCGAGATCCGCGCGCTGATCCGCGCCGGCGCCGCCCAGCTCTGGTTCATGGATGTGCCGCCCCATGCGGCCGTGTCGGAAACGGTGGAGGCCGCCCGTCTGTGGCCGCCGGCGCGCTCGGGCGGCAGCTTTCTCAATGCGGCGCTGCGCCGGGTCAGCGAGACGCCCTCACCGGCTGGGCGCATGACCGCGCTGGCGCTCTGGCCGGACTGGCTCGCCGCGGCGCTGGAGCGCGCCTACGGGACCGAGGCCGCCGAGGCGCTGGCGCGCGCCCAGCTGGACGAACCGCGCCTGCATCTTTCGGCAAAAACCGATGCGGCCGCCGTCGCGGAGGCG
>CAYQRX010000217.1:0-5889 GCA_964419865.1 uncultured Hyphomonas sp.
TCTTCACCTGGGAGGCGGCGCGCTTCTTCGACACCGGGGTCGCCGACCTGCAGCCTTTCTTCGCCTGGCATCCCTGGCTCTACATGATTTTCCTGCCGGCGCTTGCGATGCGGCTCTGGGCCGATGAGCGCGCTGCCGGAACCGATGAACTCCTCCTCTCCCTGCCCCTCGGCCTGCCCGGACTGGTGCTCGGCAAGCTCTGCGCCGCCTGGACCGTGGCCGGCGTGGGCCTGCTGCTGACATTCCCCGTCTGGATCTCGGTCAACTATCTCGGCGAGCCGGACAATGCCGCCATTGCGCTCACCTATTTCGTCAGCCTGCTGATGGCAGGCGCCTATCTCTCGGTCGGCGCCGCGATCTCTGCCCTGGCGGGAAGCCAGGTTACGGCCTTCGTCGTCAGTGTCGTCATCGCTTTCATTTTTACCGCTGCCGGTTGGCCGCTCGTGCTCTCGACCGTGCAGGGCCTGTTTGGCACGGGCTTTGCCGATCTTGTGGCGCGGTTTTCATTCCTCACCCAGTTCGAGGGCGCCCAGCGCGGCGTGCTGGAATTGCGCGCGGTGGCCTATTTCCTCGGCTTCACGGCAACCTTTGCCTTTCTCAACTGCCTCTGGGCCTCACGCCGGAGGCTTGGCTGAGCGATGTCACCGCGGCGGTATCTGTTCCTGACGACACTTCTTGCGGCGTTGATCCTGTTCGCCGGCAATGTCGCGGCGCAGCGGCTTCTGGCCGGCGCGCGCCTCGATTTCACCACCGGCAAGCTCTATACCCTGTCGGACGCGACCCGGGTGACCCTGCGAGATCTCGCCGAGCCGGTCGATCTCACCTTTGTCTATTCCCGCCGCGTCGGTCAGGACTATCCCGCCATCCAGGCCTATGCGGCGCGGGTGCGTGAGTTGCTGGCGACCTATGCCGCCCGCTCTGGCGGCAATGTCCGGGTCCGGGAGATTGACCCGCGTCCCTTCTCGGAAGCCGAAGATGAGGCGCTTGCGGCCGGCATCACCGCCATTCCGGCGGCCGGGAATGATCCGCTCTATTTCGGCATCATCGGGCGCAACACGATCGACGATGTCCGCCTGATCTCCTTCCTGGCGCCGGAACGCGAGACGACGCTGGAATACGACCTCACCCGGATGATTGCCCGCCTGGACAATCCGGAACCGCCGCGTGTCGGGATTCTCTCTTCCCTGCCGGGGATGCGCGCCCTGACCGGAGAGAGCGGCTATACCGTTCTGCAGGACATCGCCCGGACCTTCTCGATTGAGCAGATCCCTGACGATTTCGCCGAGCTGCCCGAGGCCGACATTCTCCTGCTCGCGCACCCGCCGGCGCTAACACCGCGCCAGGAATGGCTGATCGACCAGTTCATCCTGCGTCAGGGACGGGCGATAATTGTGGTCGATCCGGCCGCGAAGACGGCGCTGGCAGGCACTTTCTTCGCTGGCAGCGACCGGCTGGCCCGCTCGAATCTCGGCCGGCTGGGCGAGGCCTGGGGCGTGCAGCTCGCGCCGCAGGCTGTCGCCGACGCCGCCAATGCGTTGACCGTTCCCGTCGAGACCTTTGCCGGCCGGGTGGAAGAGATGGCCCATCCGCTGTTTGTCGGCATCGCGTCGAACACGATGAGCCGGGAAGATCCGATCACGGCCGACCTGATGCGGGTTGTCAATTTCGGCGCACCCGGCGCATTTGTGGCGGGCGACATGCCGGCCGGCCTGACCTTCACCCCGATCATCACTACCGGCCCCAGCCCGTCCTTCATCGACCCGGCCCGCGCGGCGCGGGATATGAGCCCGGCTGAAGTGCTGCAGAGCTATTCAACCGAGCCAAGCCCGCTGATAATTGCCGCGCGCCTTTCGGGCCGGTTGCAGACTGCCTTTCCCGGCGGCGCCCCGCCGATCGACGAGCCGGCGGACGCCGCCGAAGCCGAAGCTGCCCGGGCCGCAGCCGCGAACCTTCCGGCGCATATCGCCGCAAGCCAGCGCCCGGCCGAGATCCTGCTGATCGCCGATGCCGATTTCCTCGCGGACGACTTCTATGTCGTGCCCGGAAGCGGCCTGGTGGTTGCCGACAACGGAGCCCTGATCCTGAACGCCCTGGATGCACTGGCCGGCGGCGGGGAGCTGTCGCGTCTGCGTTCGCGTGCGCCGAGCCTTCGGCCGATGGCCCGGATCGACGCCATGCGGGAGGCCGCCGAAGCGCAGTATTTGCGCCAGCAATCGGAACTGGAGTCCCGCCTCGTGGCGGCACAGGGCCGCCTCGCCGAATTGCAGGCGGCCAGCCCGAGCGACGGTTTTTTCGCCCGCGATCCGGAGGCGGACCTGTCCGCCGACGAACGCGCCGAGCTGGCCGCCCTGCGCGAGGATGTCCTGGCGATCCGCGCCAGCCTGCGCGAGATCGAGCGGGATTTCCGCCGCGACATCGACCGGCTCGAAACCACGCTCAAGACAATCAATATCTGGGGAGGGCCGCTCCTTGTTGCCCTCGCCGGCCTCTATGTCTGGTACCGTCAGCGCCGGCGCAGGAGCGCGCAGGCATGAGCCATGTCCGCAGCCGCCTGCGCGCCGCCCGCGTCCGTATCCTGGCAGCCATTGCCGCCGCAATGCTGGTGCTCGCCCTCGCCGGACAGTTCCTCGGCCAGCCGCCCCAACCGCGCAGCGACCTTGCCGGCCGCCCTGTTCTGCCTGGCTTTTCCGAGATTCGCGCCGCCGCAACGGCCATTCGCGTGACCCTGGCGGATCAGACCTACATCCTGGCTGCAACGCCGGATGGCTGGCGCCTCAGCGGAAATGGCGGCTATCCGATCCGCGCCGACCGGCTGGCGGAACTGGCCGAAGGTCTGGAAACGCTTGTCTGGGAGGCTCCGCGCACGCGCGATCCCGACAAGCTGAACGCGATCGGCCTCGGCGATCCCCGCGAGGGCGGGACTGGGGCGCTGGTCGAAGTACTTGGCCCAGACGGCGAGGTCGCCGCGTCGCTGATCACCGGGCGCAAGGATGAGCACATCTACGCCCGTCGCCCGGGCGAGCTGCAGGCCTTCCGTGTGCAGGGTGTCCTGCCGCCGCTGTATTCGGCCGAGGCCTGGCTTGATCTCGACATCCTGCAACTGAATGAAGACACCGTCAGCGCCGTGCGCCTGACGGATTCAAGCGGAACATCCCTCTATCTGCGCCGAGGGATCGGCACCGGCAACGGCGCGTTCCGGCCTGCACCGCCGTATGAAACCTATGAGCTCGTGACCCGGCTCGCCGCGACTGGGCCGGGGCTCGCCCTGACGCGATTGCAACCGGTGGGTGTGAAGCCCGCGACTGAACTCTCGACCCAGCCTGTCGCGCGCCACATCACCGAGACCCATGACGGGCTGGAAGTGGATGTACGTGGCTATCGCGAGCCCGACGGCTACTTCATCACCCTGCGCGCTGTCGAGGCCGGCGAAGGCGCCAATCGAGCCAGCGCGATCAACCGCCGCGCTCGCGGATGGGCCTTCCGTATCACCGAAATCGACTGGATGGATTTTGCCCCGGCCGTTTCATCGATTGCGCGCGCCCCAGCGGCGAGCGACAGTCAGGTTGGCGAAGAAAACTAGCGTATGTCAGCCGCCGCAAGAACGCGGCCGAAGCCGGCTTCCTGGACAATCAGCATACAGCCGGATGCGCAGTCCGGCAGGTCGATATCGGCCCGCCCGCCGAGCCAGGGGCCGATCTGGCGCACCGAGGTCACCGGATGGGGCATGTCGCTTTTCGTGTTGTCGGTATCCGCCAGATAACTGACCCACCAGACATCAGCGAGGCCGCCCGGATCGCCCTCGAGTGTCAGCCTGCCCGCTTCGCGCGCCAGTGTAACGGGGCTGTCCGGGAGGTCGAGCGCCCGATCCAGCGCGGAGATCAGCCGCCCCGCCTTGTTACCGGGAGCCTGTTCGGCGCCATTGATAACAGCCTGCGGCGTGTAGGCTCCGCGCAGCGAAAAACGTTCGACATATCCGCGCTGGCGGTCCTTCGATTCCGGCAGCGCCATCTTGTCCTTGCTGCCAAGATAGTCCCAGTAATCCACCGGCCAGGTGAGGAGGAGAATGTCCTCGCGTTCCGCATCCAGCGTCCTGACGTTACGGTAGGCGGCCGGACAGGACCGGCAGTTTTTCGAGGCAAACAGTTCCACAAGCACCGGGCTCTGCGCCGTGGCAGGGGCCGCCAGCGCCGCCAGCGAGAACAGGAGAAGGGCCGCAAGTCGCATCATCACCGCCTGCTTATAAGCCTGCAGGCAGGCCCCCGACAGTCACAGCCGCGTGAGAGGCTGCAAAAAGCCCGCCACAGGTTTGGTCCTGCGGCGGGCTCAGGGGCATCAAGACGCGCGGGCAAGGTTGCGCAGCACATAGTGCAGCACACCGCCATGCTTGACGTACTCGACCTCGATCTCGGTATCGATCCGGCATTTGATCTGGATCGTCTTCACCGTGCCGTCTGCATAGGTGATCTTGCAGGGCACGATCGAAAGAGGCCGGATCTCGTTGCCAAGACCCTCAATGTCGAATGTCTCATCGCCTTTCAGGCCGAGCGACTTGCGATTGTCGCCGCCGGTGAACTCGAACGGGATGACGCCCATGCCGACGAGGTTGGAGCGGTGGATCCGCTCGAAGCTCTCGGCGATGACGGCTTTGACGCCGAGCAGGTTCGTGCCTTTGGCTGCCCAGTCGCGGCTGGAGCCAGCGCCGTATTCGATGCCGCCGATGACGACCAGCGGCACGCCCCGGTCGATCCAGGCCATTGCCGCGTCATAAATCGAGGTCTGTGCGCCATCCGGGCCGAGGGTGTAGCCGCCCTCCACGCCGTCCAGCATCTCGTTCTTGATACGGATGTTGGCAAAGGTGCCGCGCATCATGATTTCATGGTTACCGCGGCGCGAGCCGTAGGAGTTGAAATCCTTCACCGGCACCTGGCGCTCGGTCAGGTATTTGCCGGCCGGGCTGCTGGCCTTGAAGGAGCCGGCCGGGGAGATGTGGTCGGTGGTGATCATGTCGCCGAGCAGGGCAAGCACGCGGGCGCCCAGAATCGGGTTGATGTCCCCCTTCTCCGGCGACATGCCGCGGAAGTAGGGCGGGTTCTGGATATAGGTCGAGGCGGCCGGCCAGTCATAGGTTTCAGCGTCCGTGGTCTGAACGCCCTGCCATTTGGCGTCTCCCTTGAACACGTCGGCATATTTCGAAATGAACATCTCACGGGTGACGACATTGTGGACCATGTCGGCAATTTCCTGCGTCGTCGGCCAGATGTCCTTGAGATAGACCGGCTTGCCATCCTTGGAGGTGGCGATCGGGTCCCTGGCGATGTCAATATTCATGTCGCCGGCGATGGCATAGGCGACGACCAGCGGCGGGGAGGCGAGATAGTTCGCGCGCACGTCGGGGCTGATCCGGCCTTCGAAGTTGCGGTTGCCAGAGAGCACCGAGACAGCGACGAGGTCGTTCTCATTGATCGACTTGGAAATCTCCGGCGCCAGCGGGCCGGAGTTGCCGATACAGGTGGTGCAGCCATAGCCGACCAGGTTGAAGCCCACCTGATCCAGCGACTTCTGCAGGCCGGCGGCTTCCAGATAGTCGGTCACCACCTGGGAGCCCGGCGCCAGCGAGGTCTTCACCCACGGCTTCGCTTTCAGCCCCTTGGCAATCGCCTTCTGGGCGACCAGGCCGGCGGCGATCAGCACCGACGGGTTGGAGGTGTTGGTGCAGCTGGTGATCGCGGCGATGACCACGCGGCCATCCTCCAGCTTGTAGTCGGTTCCCTTCACCGGCACCTGCTTGCCGCTGGCGCCGATTTCCGCCATCGCCTTGCCGAAGGAAGCCGCCGCATCGGACAGCAGCACGCGGTCCTGCGGGCGCTTCGGGCCGGCCAGCGAGGGCTG
>CAYQRX010000218.1:0-5826 GCA_964419865.1 uncultured Hyphomonas sp.
TCGAGCACTTCGCCACGCTCAGTGAGCGGGGTGTCGAAGAAAGCGAGGCTGGCCCCGTCCTCTCTCGACCAGCCGCGGCATTGCGGCTGCGCCCAATCGAGGACCGCGCGGAAAGTGCCGGCATCCATATCCATCGAGAACTGGTTCTGCGGCTCGCCGCGCACGCCGAGCACCGAGGGCTTCGCGCCATCAATCGGCAGGCGCACCAGCACCGACGGCGCGATGTCCTGCAGGCCCGGGCGCGGGCCCTTCGAACACTGGCTGTGGTCGTCGCGGCCATACTCCCGGCGCCCTTCGCTCCTGTTCGGGCTGAGCCAGAGCCAGAAGGCGTCCTTCGTCACCAGGAACTCATGGTTCTCCGACCCGACGATCGCCGTCGCCGTGCAGGCCGGCGCAGACGCGTCGGTGGCGCCGGAGATGTCGCAGGTCGTGACCATATGCACGACCGGTTCGAGCAGGCGCTGCACCGGCATCCATATATCTTCCGCCCGGAACATCGGCCGGCCTGTCTCCAGTTCGGTGCGCTCACGGAAGCCGTCATCCTCCTCGCGGCGCCATTCGCGGATCACCGGGGGATCAAACGCCGTCCACCAGCCGCGCCCGGAGAGATAGACCGGCGTATGGATGACCAGCTTCCCGTCAATCATGCGGGTCGCATAGTTCGAGCCCGAATAATAATCGTCTGAGGAGATGTAGAAGGTCGCGTCCCGCGTCACCTTCCCGTCCTCGCCGAGCGTCAGCACGGTAAATTCGCTCGCCGCCTCGTCATAGGAATATCCGGTAACCAGAATGGTGCGCCCGGCGACGAGGATCTCGTCATACCAGGTGTCTTCCTCATCGGAGCGATAGACATTGGCGCGGTCGGTGAGCTTCAGGCCCGGCTCGCCCTCCGGCATCAGGTCGGTGATGAAGAGGCGGCCATCCTGAAGCACCACCAGATGTTTGCCGATCTGTTTTACGATGCTGCCTTCATCGACGCCGGCTTTCTGATTGTTGGTGATCTCCGGATTGTCTTCGGCCCCTGCAACGGTGCTGCCGGTGACGGTGATGGATTCGGCCGGGGCCTCCGCGCTCGGCGCCGGCGCCGCCGCTGTTGGCGGCGCACCATTGGTGGCGGCCGCGACCGGCGGCGGAGGAGGCGGCGCCGGCGGCGCGCTCATCGCGACCGGCGGCATCCCGCGCCACCAATATGCGCCGCGCGCCTCGGCCGCCTCGCGCGCCAGCTTCAGCCAGTCGAGGAATTCTTCTTCGCTGCGGAACTTCGTGAGTTGCGGCGAGCGCAACACATCAAGCGCCGGATCAGCAAACGGGGGCAGCTCCTTGTCTGGCGCGGCCACCTGCAGGTCTGCAAACCGGTTGATGTCCGGCGGCGGCGGATCGGGCAGGTCCGGCACGGCCGGTGGCTGGAAAAGGCTGCATCCGGTCACCGCCAGCGCCGCCAGCGGCGCACTGTAAGTCCATCTCATCTTGAGCGTCCCCTGTCTGTTTATGATTCCATTAGCGCAGCTGAGTGCGGCGGAGTAGAGGCATCCTTGTGGCAACCCTTGGCGCGGCGTCCGGTGTTCCCTTCCCGGAAGAAGCAGCTTACCTCTGCGCGCATGACCAATTCGAACGACATGCCGCTTGCGGCAAACCCCATCGACCGCGCCGCCCATCGCCGGGCGGATGATGCCTGGCTGGACGCCGCCATCGAGCGGGACGATGCGCTGATCCTCCTGATGCGCGCGGGCGAACCCTTCGTCACGCGCGATGGCAGCCTCTACTGGTTCGGGCCGGAAGCCTTGCGCATTGCCGGCGGAAGCCCGCGCCTGTTTCTCGGCGAGGACAAGGCCGGCGCGCCGGTCTTCGCGCTCAGCCTTCCCGCCCGGTTCGATACCGCCGGTTCCCTGATCGAAGGCGCCGGCGAATTTGCAGACTTCCGCCAGGCCGCAGCGCGCATGGCCGCGATGGATGCCAATTGCGCCTCGACCGCGCGCAGTCTTTTCCTGTGGCATGAGAGCCACAGGTTCTGCGCAAAATGCGGCGGGCAGAATGGCATCATCGAAGCAGGCTGGAAGGCCGAGTGCGCACAGTGCGGTGCCGAACATTTTCCGCGTACCGATCCTGTTGCGATCATGCTCGCAGTCAGGGAGGGACGCGCCCTGATCGGGCGCCAGAAATTCTGGCCGCCGGGTTTCATGTCCTGCCTCGCAGGCTATTGCGAACCGGGCGAGACCATCGAACAGGCAGCCACGCGCGAGATGCAGGAAGAAGCCGGAATCCGCTGTGATCCCAGCAGGGCGGAGTATGTTGCGTGCCAGCCCTGGCCGTTCCCGTCATCGCTGATGATGGGCTTCATCCTTCCGGCCGACAATGATGAGATCGTGGTCGACTCGAAGGAACTCGAAAGCGCGCGCTGGGTATCGCGCGACGAGATGCAGGCCATCCTCGAAGGGCGCCATGACGAGCTCTTCTGCCCGCCGCCGACAGCGATTGCCCATCACATCATGAAGGTCTGGGCTTACCGGAACGATTGACCGTGTACGGAGCGGAGCCGGAACAGCTACCGGGATTCTCCTCATTTGTGAAAATCAGGAGTTGATTTCTCCCGAATCACGATATTATTGGCGGGCCATAGACAGGAGATCAGACATGGCAGTTGCAAAGAAACCCGCCGCCAAGAAACCGGCAGCGAAAAAGCCGGCCGCAAAAGCTGCTCCGGCCAAGAAAGCTCCGGCCAAGAAGCCGGCCGCTAAGGCTGCTCCGGCGAAGAAGCCGGCCGTGAAAGCTGCTCCGGCCAAGAAGCCGGCTGCGAAAGCTGCCCCGGCCAAAAAAGCTCCGGCCAAGAAGCCGGCCGCTAAGAAGAAGTAAGTCTACGGACTATCTTCAAACAGGACGGGCGAGCATGTCTCGCCCGTTTTTTATTGCGTAAAAACAAGACGTTGCAGCTGAACCTGCAGGCCTCGCACAAGCGCCACAGACACCGCATCACATTAAACCGCCCCATCGCCGCGCCGGGGCCTGCCGCCCGGCGCGCAGGGCCTCGCGGTTTGCTGCATTCGCGAATGCGAAGCCGCGCCCTTCCCCGATCTCTACGCGCCGCCGATGCCGCCGCTTGGGTTTTGGCGGCAAAGCAAGTAGTCGTGAGCGAAGCATACGAGCCGCGCGGGTGCGCGGGCGCTGACAGGAGGCTATTGTATGGACCGGATTGATGCCATGCGCCTGTTCGTGCGGGTTGCCGATGCGGGCAGCTTCTCGCGCGCCGCCGCCGATCTCGAACTCGGACAGCCGACCGTCTCGCGGCGCATCCAGGATCTCGAGGCCAGCCTGGGCACGACCCTCTTCCAGCGCACCACCCGCGCGCTCAGCCTCACTGAAGCCGGTGAACGCTTCTATCGCCGCGCCGCCGACATCCTCATCGAGTATGATGAGGCCGAAGCCGAAGCCCGCGGGCTTGAACATTCCCCGGTTGGTCTGCTGCGCGTGTCCTGTTCGCATTCCTTCGGGCGCCGGGTTGTGGCCCCGGCAGTGCCCGGGTTCCTCGCTTCCTATCCCAGCATCCGCTTCGACCTGATCTCAGACGATGCGATTACGGACCTTGTTGCCGAGGGTGTCGACATCGCCTTCCGCCTCGGCGAGCTGCGCGATTCCCGCCTGATGGCGAAGAAGGTCGGCGAGGCCCCGCAGGTGCTCTGGGCTTCGCCGGACTATCTCGCGCGTCACGGCGCGCCGCAGCATCCCGAAGAGCTCGCATCCCACAGCGCCGTCGTCTTCCGCCATAGCCGGCAGACCGTCTGGGAACTGAAACGCGGCGACGAGACGTTCGAGGCGCGCGTCGATGGCCCCTTCCGCGCCTCATCCGGCGAAACCCTGCTGGAAGCGGCCGCCGGCGGGCTCGGCATCCTCTTGGCACCGGCCTGGCTCGCCTCGGAATGTTTCGGAGACCACCGGCTGGTCCGTGTGCTGCCGGAATGGTCCGGCCCGTCCCTGCTCATCCATGCGGTGTGGACTTCCGGCAAGCTGCGCGGCAAGGCGCGCCTCTTCATCGATCATGTCGAACCGGCGATTGCAGAGGCCTGTTCGGTCGCGCGCCTTGAGGCGGCTACAGCTGCGCGTTGACCGCCTTCGGAAACACGCCGAGAATTTTCAGCGACTGCGAGAAGAAGCCCAGCTCCTCCAGCGCGAGCTGCACCGGGCGCTCATCCGGATGGCCTTCGATCTCGGCATAGAATTGCGAGGCTTCAAACGAGCCGCCGACGAGATAGCTCTCCAGCTTGGTCATGTTGACCCCATTGGTCGCAAAGCCGCCCAGGCCCTTGTAGAGCGCGGCCGGAATGTTGCGGACCTCGAAGATGAAGGCGGTCTTGGCCGGCCCGTCGCCGGCATCGATCTCGGCCGGCTCGCGCGACATGATGATGAAGCGTGTCGTATTGTGGACCGCGTCCTCGATATTCTCGGCCAGGATTTCGAGCCCGTAGACTTCGGCCGCCAGGCGCGGCGCAATCGCCGCCACCGACCGGTCGCCCTGCTCGGCCACTTCGCGCGCAGCCCCGGCCGTGTCGGCCGCGGTAACCGCCTCGATCCCATGCTTGCGCAGGAAGTTGCGGCACTGGCCGAGCCCCATGATGTGCGAGCGCGCCTTCTTCACCTCTTCGAGCTTCACCCCCGGCAACGCCATCAGCTGGAAGCGGATCGGCAGGTAATACTCCCCGGTGATGTGCAGCTGGGTTGTCGGCAGCAGGTAATGGATATCCCCCACCCGGCCGGCGATGGTGTTCTCGACCGGGATCATGGCGAGATCGGCGTCGCCCCGCTCCACGGCGGCAAAACAGTCCTCGAAGGTGCGGCAGGCCATCGGGACATGGTCCGGAAAGGCTTCCCCACAGGCAATGTGAGAGTTCGCACCCGGTTCGCCCTGATAGGCAATCGTGCTGGTCATGCCGCGTTTTCCTCGTCCTGAAGGGCCCCCGGCATGCGTCTGATCGCCGCGACGGCGGGGGGAAGCGCCCCGGAGAGGCACCCTTTATATTGTGCGCACCCGGTTAGCGTGCCAAAAGGCGCCCGCCAAGACAGAATAACGCCACAGATTCGAAGGATTGCCCGATGGGAGAACTCGGTCTCAACAAGATCTTCGGAGCCCTGCTTGCAACCGGGCTCGGTATGATGGCCTTGATGGAGCTCCCGAAAGTCGTTTTCGGCGGCGGCGGCCATCATGGCGAGCATGCCGAGGCTGCGTCGCTGACAGAGCAGATGTGCCAGCAATTTCACTACTGCATTGAAATCGCCGATGCAGGCGGCGGCGCCGCAGGCCCGGTCGAGGTCTTCGACCTTGGCGCCGCCCTGGCCGCAGCCGATCTGACGCGCGGCGAGCGCGTGTTCGCCAGCCAGTGCGCCACCTGCCACACCATCGCCGCCGGCGGCGCCAATGGCACCGGCCCGAACCTCTACAACACGGTCGGCGCCGACAAGGCCCACATTGCCGGCTTCAACTATTCCGCCGCCCTCAGCAATGCCGATGGCGTCTGGACCTATGAGAATCTCGATGAGTGGCTGAAGAACCCGGCCAGCTATCTGCGCGGCACCTCGATGTCCTTCGCCGGTATCCGCCGCGATCCCGACCGCGCTGCCGTGATCGCCTATCTCGCCTCCTACACCGAAAACGCCCCGGCTTTCCCGGACCCGCTGCCGGAAGCGACCGAGGAGACCGTTGAGGAAGACGGCGCCGAGGGCGTCCCCGCCGAAGGCGAGACGGCCGAAGGCGAGGCCGTGACCGAGGGCGAAACGGCCCCGGCCGAAGAAGCCGCACCGCAGGAAGAAGCCGCCCCGGCAGAGGCACCGGCAGAGGCC
>CAYQRX010000219.1:0-5794 GCA_964419865.1 uncultured Hyphomonas sp.
AGAACAAGACGGTTGCGGCGAGCATGATCGCGGAGAAGAAGGTTTCCGGGCAGCGGTCGTATCGGGTGGCGACGCGCCGCCAATCCTTCAGACGGCCGAACATGATCTCGATGCGGTTGCGCCGTTTGTAGCGCCGCTTGTCGTATTTGACGGCCTTCCTGCGGGACTTTCGACCGGGGATGCAGACCTTTATCCCCCTGTCTTTCAACGCTTCTCTGAACCAATCAGCGTCGTAGCCCCTGTCAGCCAGCAGCCAACCCGCCTTCGGCAGACTGCCCAGAAGAGCCGCGGCGCCTGTGTAGTCGCTGACCTGGCCGGCCGACATGAAGAACCCGATCGGCCGCCCCATGGCATCGGCAACGGCGTGCAGTTTGGTGTTCATGCCGCCTTTTGTCCGCCCGATCTGGCGTGCGCGCCCCCCTTTTTCACGCACAGGCTCGACGCCGTGCGGTGTGCCTTGAGATAGGTCGCATCGATCATGATCGTCTTGTGATCGGCGCTCTCAGCGGCCAGGCCGACCATGATCCGGGCGAAGACCCCGTTGTCACTCCAGCGCTTCCAACGGTTGTAGAGGGTCTTGGCGGGCCCGTATTCCTTCGGCGCATCACACCACCGCAACCCATTGCGGTTGATGAAGATTATGCCGCTGAGAACGCGGCGATCATCGACGCGGGGCTTGCCATGACTCTTGGGAAAGAACGGCTTCAGGCGTTCCATCTGGGCATCGCTCAGCCAGTAAAGATTGCTCATCGATCAGGTCTCCTTGCGGAGCCTGAATCATGCCAAACGCCTGAAATCAATGGGTCTGGAGCCTAGTCGAGCGTCTGCCCGTCCTGGTCGCGCAGATCGTTGTGGATCGCCACCGCGGCGCGCGAGCCGGTGCCCATCGCCGTGCCGATCTGGTCCAGCCCATCGACCGCGTCGCCGGCGGCATAGACCCCGTCCAGACTGGCGCGCTGGTGGGGATCGGTCGCATAGCACTGGCCGCCGACCAGATCGGTCCCCAGCATCCGTCCCAGGTCGTTGCGGGTGTGCGACCCCAGTGCGGCATACAGCGTGTCCATCACCTCGGTCTGGCCGTCGGCCAGCGTCAGCACCACCCGGTCGCCCGAGAAGTCGAACCCCGAGACGGGTGCCGCGACGACGCTGATCCCGGCCGCGTCGGCCTGCGCTTGGGCGTCGGGGTCCAGCCCCTCGCCGGTCAGCGAGATCATCACGATGTCCGGGCTGTAGGTGCGCAGGAACAGCGCCTCGGCCAGGGCGTGTCGGTCGCCGCCCAGCACGCCGATGCGCTTGCCGGTCTGTTCGAACGCGTCGCAGATCGGGCAATAGCGCAGCAGGCCGCGGTCGACGGCGTCGGCGTGCACGTCCTCGGGGACCGGCGGGCGGTGGTTGACCACCCCGGTCGCCAGCAGGACGGTGCGGGCGGTGATCGGGCCTGCGTCGGTCTGGGCGGTGAAGAGCCGGCCGTCGCGCCGCAGCCCGGTGACTTCCCCTCGGCGCAGATCGGCCCCGTAGCGGCGCGCCTGGTCGGCCATGTTCTCCAGCAGGTCGGCGCCGACCACGCCCTGCGGATAGCCCGGGTGGTTGTGCGACCGCGGGATCATCTTCAGTCGCCCCTCGCCCTTGTCGACCAGCACCACCTTGCGGTGGAAGCGGCCCAGATAGATGGCCGCGGTCAGGCCGGCCGGGCCGCCCCCGACGATCAGGCAGTCAATCGGTCCGGCGGCGGGGGCGTCTGGCATCGGGTCTCCTTCTGCGCGGGTGGGGCGCGACGGGGCGGGGCAAGGGGGTTCAGCGCATCCGCAACGCGCCGTCGATGCGAATCGTTTCACCGTTCAGATATCCGCCGACTGAACCCGCGCGACAGCAGCATGACGATCCTGACGGATGTGAACATCAAGCGCATCATCCGCCGCCCTTCGACCTTCGGCCCCAAATGGACATCCGATGTCACAGCCGCGGATGACGGCAAGGACGCCCGCGGGCTCTTCTTCATCTTCATCAGCGCGCGCGCCTATGACACGATCGAGTTCCTGCAGCAGGAGTGGATCAACCGCGGCAACTTCATCGACCTCGGGGAAGAACTCGACCCGATCGTGGGCCTGCACGAAGAGCCGGGCACCTTCACTATCCCGGACGAACCCGCTCGCCGCCGCGTGAACGGCGTGACCACTTTCAACCGCCTGCGCGGCGGAGAATAAATGTTCATGCCCTCGATCTCGGCACTGAAATGGATCGCGAAAGGAGAGTGGGTCGGTTCCTGATCCGCTTTCCGGCCTGTCTTCGCCAAGCCTCGCCCTGCTTCAGGATGAACGCCTTCTGCGCCTCGGTGAACTTCGACGCCTTCATTGTCGTCAGCTCCTCTCGCAGCCGGCTAAGTTAGCTGAAAACTCCACTTTCAAACGGTCCTGTTATCAGGGGGCAAAGCACCTCCGGTCCTCGCGCAGTTTCGGCGATGCGAATTGCAGACGCTTCATCACCCTCAACACTATATCAGCGAGCGTGTCGGGATCGTGGCGGCCGCTGTCAGGAATGCGGGTCTCGTGCGTGAGGCTCGCCTTAGCACTTAGGCAGGACTCCACCTGCGCTAACCGCCAGGTTCGGATCTGTTCATTTCTCGACTCGTCAGGATGCATGCTCTGCCCGACGATACGTTCGCACAATATCTCCCGGTCGACGTCCAAATAGAAATGAATGAAATTTGAATCGATCGATCGAACAGCGGAAAAGATCTCGTCGCGATGCGCTGGGTTCAGCAAGGTCATCGGCACTGCAATGTCCTGAGGATAATGGTCGCGTAGCTCGGCAATCGCCTGAACTGTAAGCCGACGCCAAAAAGGCAGGTCCTGATAGTTTCCGCTAGGTGGCATCGCCACGACCGTCTTGACGACGTAACCGATTTCCTCAGGGTCTAAAACGAGGAGGTCGGACCGCTTTTCGCACAGCCTTGAGGCGAGTGTGGTTTTGCCTGCGCCGAACGGTCCATCGATCCATATAATCATTGTTTCTATCGCTCCGCAGCGCTGCCAGCGCCTGTGAAACCAGACTCCGTGAATAAAACGTCGAACTGTTGTTCAGGTCGGACATCCTTAAAGTAGAAGTCCTCAGCAGCCTGCCACTGGTACTCCCAGGCACCCATCTCACCTTCGCGGGCGAGAAGCCTAGCCTGCCGGACAGGTTCGTCAACCTTCAACAATACCGAAAGATCGATCAGATCGGCCAGTTCCGGCCGAGCCGAGTATACGCCTTCGAGGATGATGATCTGCCTCGGTTCAATGCACGTGGGTTCGGCTGCAAGCCGCTTTCAGGGAAAGCAAATCGCTCAATGCGCCGAGGTCAGCTGGGTGGTACTGCGTCATGACTTTTTTTTCTTACAGGTTCATTCGACTGCGCATCGGGCTGACCCCGAACGTGCGCACTCACATCCCACGATGCGCATTTGTCGACCGATGCTTTCTATGCGTCAGGCGGGATCCAGGGGATTCCCCTCTAACTCTAGTCAAGGAGACAGGCAATTGGGCCGCCTTCTATCTTCCGCATCCATGCTATCGGAAGTAGCCATTGCCGGGTACCTGCTCACCCCCGCCGGAGAGGAACTGCGTGACGGCGCCCTGCGCGTCGAGGAGGAGATCGCAAGCCTGAGCCGCAAGGTGACCGGGCAGGATCTGCGTCTCAGCGGCGCCGTGCGGGTCACGACCATCGACATGCTGGCATTCGGGCTGCTGCCGCGGCACCTCGCCGGATTCCGCGATGCCTATCCCGGTATCGAGGTCGAGCTCGTCGTCGGCAATGTCGCCCTGAACCTCAGCAGGCGTGAGGCTGACGTCGCGCTTCGCGTCGGCAATGCGCCAGCCGAGACCCTGGTCGGGCGCCGGGTCGGACGGCTCGCCTTTGCCGTCTACGCCAGCGCCAACTACCATGCGCGGCGGCCGGAGCCTGACCTCTCGCTCCACGACTGGATCGGCTTCGATTCCGAGCACGAGGCGCTTGTCCGCCGCGTCGCCCGCTTCCTCCCGGAGGCAAAACCGATGCTCCGCACCAACTCAGTGGCTGCCGCTCTCTCCGCCGCCAAGGCCGGGATGGGACTTGCGCCGCTGCCTTGCGGACTTGCGGACCTCGAGACCGATCTCGTACGCATCGCCCCGCTGCCTGGCGAATTCACCCTCGACCTCTGGCTGTTGACTCATGACGATCTGCGCCAGACCGCGCGCATCCGGGCTTTTCTCGACTTCCTGGCCGAGGCATTGGCAAAGGAAGCGCCTCTGCTGGAGGGCATGAGCCGCGAGGCAATGGATGCGCCTTTGCACGGCGACCTGTCGAAGGTCGACGAGCATGCACCAGCAGCCAGGAGATGACATGGGAAAGCCGTTTCAGATCGACCGCTCATTCGCGCTGACGGCTCTCACCGTCCTTGGGATGCTCCCGGCCACTCTCGCGCTATGGCCGCTTCAGGGCGCCACCGCGGCTTTCTTCTCCCTCGCAGGTCTCTCGCTTGTTTATCTGGCAGGCGGTTTGCCCGCCGCATGGCGGGCCGCCATCACCTTATGGGAAGAGCGCATTCTCGACATCGACCTGCTGATGGTCGTTGCCGCCGTTGCGGCCGCGGCTGTCGGCGCGCCCTTCGAGGGTGCGGTCCTGCTGACGCTCTTCAGCATCTCGACCACGCTGGAGGAGCGGGCGCTCGGCCGCGCGCGCCGGGCCATCGAGGCGTTGATGGAACTTCGGCCGGAGACGGCACTTCGAAAGGCGCCGGACGGGTCAGTCTCGGAAGTCCCTGCTGCCGATCTTCGGGTGGATGACGTCCTGGTGCTGCGGCCCGGCGCGCGGGTTCCGGCGGACGGGGTGATCGTCAGCGGCCGGGGCTCGCTGGACGAGGCCCACATCACCGGCGAATCGATGCCCGTCGCCAAACAACCCGGCGCCCAGGTTTTCGAGGCGACGGTCAACCTCGATGGCGTGCTCGAGATGGCCGTGACCAAGACGATCGAGGAAAGCACCGTCGCCCGCATGATCGCGCTCGTCACCGAGGCACAGGCGGCCAAGGCGCCATCCGAACGCTTCAGTGCCTGGTTCGGGCAACGCTACACGGTCGCGGTCATGGCCGGAGCCGTCCTGGCCTTCGCCGCCTTCTACTGGCTGGGGCGCGACTGGGAGGAAGCGCTCTACCGATCAGCGACCCTGCTGGTGGCGGCGAGCCCCTGCGCGATCGTGATCTCGGTCCCCGCCGCGATCCTTTCCGCCCTGTCGGCGGCCGCTCGCGGGGGCGTGTTGTTCAAGGGCGGGGCCGCGCTCGAGACATTGGCGGCAGTCGACATTTTCGCGTTCGACAAGACCGGAACCCTGACGACTGGTAGGGCCTCGATCACGAAGGTGGTGGCGCTCGACGGCGACCAGCTGCGCTTTCTCTCGCTTCTTGCGGGGCTCGAGGCCCATTCGGAACATCACAGCGCGGCAGCCATCCGGCAGGAAACCGTCAGCCGCGGTGTTGAACCGGCTCAAGTAACAAACGTGATCACCCGGCCAAGTGCCGGCATCGTCGGTGATGATGGCGAGGGGCAGTTGTGGGCTGGCAATCCGCGCCTTGCTACGCAGATGGGAGCGTCCATTGATCATCAGAGGCTAGAGGCGCTGGCTGCGGATACCGAGACGGTCATCTATTTCGGGCGGGATCAGCAGGTGATGGGAGCTGTTGCCATCGCGGATCAGGCCCGCCCGACCTCTGCGCCGGCGCTTGCTGCATTGCGGGAAGGTGGGGTCACCGAAATCATCATGATGACCGGCGATCGCCGTC
>CAYQRX010000220.1:0-5774 GCA_964419865.1 uncultured Hyphomonas sp.
AAAGCCCCTTCTCCCCACCGGGGAGAAGGGGCTTTTCAGGTCAGTACCCATCCGCGCTGCCGTCTTTGCGCATCTCTGTCGCCGCGTGCCAGGTGCCGGAGCGGAAGTCGCGCATCACGGCCTGGTAGCCGCCATAATTGGCTTCGCAGCAGGCAACTTCGTAGCCGCGTTCGCGCAGGGGGCCCGCGGCCGATGCGAGGCCGCGTTCGAGGAGGACCTTGCCGGCGCCCACGTTACAGTCCGCATCCAGAGCATCGGTCGGCTCGCATCCGCGATCATGTTCCCAGCGCGCGGCGTCGCCGGCTTCCTGCAGGCCCATGCCGAAATCGATGATATTGGTAATGATCTGGACATGGCCCTGCGGCTGCATGCCCCCGCCCATGACGCCGAAGCTCAGCCAGGGCTCGTACGGGCAGGCGATCTCCGGCGCGGCGCTGCGCACCCGGCAGCCGGGCAGGTCCTTCCTGAAGGCGAAGGCCGGGATGATCGTGTGGAAGGGGCGTTTGCCGGGGGCGAAGACATTGGGATGGCCGGGGTCGAGGCTGAACAGCTCGCCGCGGTCCTGGAACATGAAGCCGAGCCCGTCGGCGACGAGGCCGGAGCCCATGCCGCGATAGTTGGACTGGATGAGGGACACCATCATCCCGTCCTTGTCGGCGACGGTGAGATAGGTCGTGTCGCCCTGGCGCAGGACAGCATCGGCGATCTCCGTACCCGGTGCAATTTCCGGCATCGCGCGGGCGGTGTCGATGAGCTGGGCGCGCGCCGCATTATAGCCCGGCGCAATGAAGATCGATGGATCGAGGCCGGAATATTCCGGATCGCCATAGCCGAGCGCCCGGTCGGCAAAGGCGAGGCGCTTGGCCTCGATCATGGCCGTCAGCGCCTCGGGCGAGCCGAAGCCCATCGCCTTCAGGTCGAAGCGTTCCAGCATTTCCAGCATCTGCAGCGCGGCGACGCCCTGCGTGTTCGGCCCGAGTTCGCAGAGCTTCACCTCGCCGCGATATTCGACGCAGAGCGGCTCCATCCAGTCGCCGGTATGGGCGGCGAAGTCCTCGATATCGAGATAGCCGCCGATGCGGGCGAAATAGGCGCTCATCACGCGCGCGGTCTCGCCCTTGTAGAATTCATCCCGGCCATTGCGGCCGATGCGTTCGAGCGTGTTGGCCAGGTCCGGATTGCGGAAGAGGCTGCCTTCTTCGGGAACCGGATTGAAGAAGGTGGCCCGCGCATTGGCGTATTCCTCAAGCTCGCCGCGCTCGAAGGCCGGCTGGTAGCGCAGCGGCCCGCGCGACCAGTACCAGGCGATCATCTCCGGGACCGGCGCACCATTGCGGGCATAGTCGACCGTCGCGCCGAGGTTCTGCGCCATCGGCAGGCGGCCGAACTTTTCGTGCAGGGCGAACCAGCCATCGACTGTGCCGGGCACGGTGACGGTGATGGCGCCGAAGCTCGGCAGCTTCTTTCCGTCTTCGAACTGGTCGGCCTTGGCCTGGGCGTCGGCGAGGGTGGCCTTCATTGGGCTGCGGCCGGAGCCGTTGTAGCCATAGAGGCGCTCGGTCTTCGGGTCCCAGACGAGGGCATAAAGGTCGCCGCCGATACCGTTGCCCGTGGGTTCAATCAGGCCGAGCATGGCGTTGGCGGCGATGGCGGCATCGACCGCGCTGCCGCCTTTCTTGAGAATGTCGATGGCGGTCTGGGTGGCCAGCGGGTGAGCGGTGGCCGCAGCGCCGTTGGGCGCGATGACGGCGGAGCGGGTGGCGATCGCGCGGCCGGTTGCCGGGCGCTGGCCGGTCATCGGATGGGAGACTTCCGGGGTCGCCGGCGCGGCGGCAATTGGCGCGGGCGCGACCGGGGCATCAGGGGCGGGCGCCGGCGCGGGTGTCTGGGCGCAGGCGGCGAGCAGCAGGGCTGAGGCCAGCGCTGCCAGTTTCAGGTCGCGTTTCATTCGTATCCTCCCCCACGGCGGGCATCTTTCGGGAAATAATGGGTCGCCAGGCGCGAGGCGATGACCTGGCCGGTTTCGGCATAGCGCGCCTCGGCAGCCACAGCGCGGCTGTCGCAGACGGGAAATTCCCGGTCGGTGCGGACATAACCGTCATTGAAGGCAGCCACGAGGGAGGAGCGCAGATTCCCCGGCTCGGGGGCCTCATAGTTCAGCATGTCGGCCATGTAGCGGCGCCAGTACTGGTCTTCATTGCCGTTGCATTTGACGCGGATGGCATGGGCGCCGCCGAGAATGGCTGACAGGTCGGCCGCGTCGCGGAAATAGTCGGGCCCGCGAGTGGGCAGGTTTCCCTGCGCCGCGGCGGGCATCATGCTTGTGCCGGCGCCAAGCGCCGCGCTAAGCAGGAAGGCATGAAAACACTTCTTCTTCATGCGCGGACATTCGCCCGCATCGCGCCAAGGCTCAAGGGGCTGGAAGCGGCTGTCAGGATCGTGACGGTGGACGATGCCCACCGGTTCCACGAGGCCTGGACCAGCGAGGCGCTGGACGGGCCGCCGGAAGTCCACCTCGCCTATGGCAATACCGATGCCTTCTATTCCCCGTCGGTGCGCGATTTCATGACCACGATCCTCAAGAGTCCGGATTTCGACTGGTTCCAGTCGGCCGCTGCCGGAATCGAGAATCCCGGCCTTGTGGCGATGGGGCGCAAGGCCGAGCGCTACACCACCAATCATACCCAGGCCGAATCGATGGCGGAATGGGCGATCTGGCAGGCGCTGGACTTCCTGCGCGCCGGGCCGGCGCACCGGGAAAACCAGGCACGCGGCGTCTGGCAGCGGGTGCGGGCACGGGAAATCCATGGCTCGCGCTGGCTGATCGTCGGCTATGGCTCGATCGGGCAGGCGGTCGGGCGGCGGGTGAGCGCACTCGGCGGGGTTGTGACCGGCGTGCGCCGCTCGCCCGGGCCGGCGGAAGGCGCAGGCCGGATCGTCTCGCCGGATGCGCTGATGGCGGAACTGCCGGGGGCGGACATCGTCCTGCTCTGCCTGCCGCATACGCCCGAGAGCGAGGGGATGGCAGGCGCCGCCTTTTTTGCGGCGATGAGCCCGCATGCGCTGTTCATGAATCTGGGGCGCGGCGCGCTGGTGGATGAGGACGCGCTGATTGCGGCGCTGGACGCCGGCCGGCCGGAATTCGCCGCGCTGGATGTCACCCGGACCGAGCCGCTGCCTGAAGACAGCGCCCTTTGGCGACATCACAAAATCGTGATCACGCCGCATGACAGCGCCGATACGCCGGGCACCATCGCGCGGACAGATGAGACTTTTCTCCGCAACCTCTTGAACTATCTGGAGGGTAAACCGTTACTGAACCTTGTGGACCGGTCTGCCTTCGCGGCCGGTTAATCCGGATACTGAAGGAGATTTCCGATGCGTGACCTCAGACTGCAACAGATGATGCGTGTGTCGGCGGCAGCGATTCTGGCCGGCGGCCTTGTGGCTGCCTGCGCCGGCGCGGTGGAGCCTGCCAAGCTCCAGGATGAGCCGGCCGGGCAGGCGGCAATGGTGAATGCGGACAGCTTTGAGGTGACCGGCACTGACGGGGCCGTGCTTGCCGCAACACCGCTTGAGACATTTGATGCGCCCTGGGCCATGGCCTTCCTGCCGGACGGGCGCGCGGTGGTGACCGAGAAGGGCGGCACGATCTGGCTGCTGAACGCCGACGGCACCAAGGCCGGGGAGATCACCGGCGGGCCAGAGGTCACAGCGCGCGGACAGGGCGGCCTGGGCGATTTCATCCTGCATCCGGATTTCGCTGAAACGGGCGAGGTCTACATCTCCTATGTCGAGCGCGATGCCGCCGATGACAGCCTGTCGGGCGCAGCGGTTGAGCGCGCGCGCCTCGAACTGACGGCGACCGGGGGCGGGCTGAGCGGGCGCGAGGTGATCTGGCGGCAATATCCCAAGGTGACGGGAAATGGTCATTATGGCCATCGTCTTGCCGTTTCGCCGGACCGGCATCTGTTCATCACATCGGGCGAGCGGCAGAAATTCGACCCCGCCCAGGACATGAACCAGAATCTCGGCAAGATCGTGCGCCTTGGCCTTGACGGCAGCGTGCCCGAGGACAATCCGTTTGCCGATCAGGGCGGGGTGGCCGCCGAGGTCTGGACGCTCGGTCACCGCAATCCGCTGGGCATCGGCTTTGATGCGGAGGGGCGCCTCTGGTCGCATGAGATGGGCCCGGCGCATGGCGATGAGCTCAACCTGATCGTCCGGGGGCAGAATTACGGCTATCCGGAAGTCTCCAATGGTGACCATTATGATGGCCGCCCGATTCCCGACCATGATACGCGCCCGGAATTTGCTGCGCCGGCGGCCTATTGGGTTCCGGCCATCAGCCCCGCCGGCTTCACCATTTATGGCGGCGAGCTGTTCGCCGGCTGGACCGGCAACGGGTTCATCGGCGGGATGAACGATCCGGCCCTTGTGCGCGTGACGCTGTATGAGGACGGCAGCGCGGCCGAAGCGGGAAGGTATGAATGGGGCAAGCGCGTGCGCGAGGTCGCCGAAGGCCCGGACGGCGCGCTCTATGTGCTGGAAGACCGGGAAGGCGGACGCCTGGTGCGGCTGGCGCCGGCGGCGGACTGATCCGGCCGCCCGGTTGCCATCGGCTGCGACTTTCAGCAGACAGGATGCAAGGCAAGGATAACCGGGGGCGGCATGATACGGCTCTATGGAAATGTTGACGGGCGCTTCGTGCCGCTCGGCGAGGATCTGGAGCGGCTGGACGAGGCGGTCTGGGTCGATCTGGTCCATCCGAGCCGGGACGAGGAGGCGGCGGTCGAGCGCGCCCTTGGCCTTGATGTGCCGACGATGGAGGAGATGAGCGAGATTGAGGTCTCCAGCCGTCTCTATACGGAGGATAGCGCGCATTTCATGACGGCGATGATGTTGTCAAACACCGATGCGGAGAATGTGCTGCTCTCGCCGATCACCTTCATTTTGAACGGAGCGCGCCTGATCACCGTGCGATATGCCGAGCCGCGCTCTGTCGATGCCTTCGTCGCGCGCTGCCAGAAATCCGGCAGCTGGTCTCCCGATGCGCTTCTGCTCGGGCTGATGGAGGGGCTGGTGGAGCGGATCGGCGACCTGCTGGAGCGGGCCGGGCATGAGCTGGACCTGCTTTCCGCAGGCATCTTCGGGATCGAGCCGCCGGGTATGCCGGCGGAGAAGGTGCCGGTGGCGCGCACCCGGCAGGGGCGGCCGCGGGACTATCAGTCCGTGCTCGACCAGATTGGGCGGAAAGGCTTCCTGCTGTCCAAGGTGCGCGAGAGCCTGATGTCCTATCAGCGCCTGCTGGCTTTCGATGCGACGGCGGCGGCGATCCGCAAGCCGGGCCGGGAGACCGAGAGCCGGATCAAGACGCTGACGCGGGATGTGCAGTCATTGTCCGACCATACCGGCTTCCTGACACAGAAGATCACCTTCCTGCTGGATGCGACGCTCGGCATGATCAACATTCAGCAGACCGGCATTATCAAGATCTTCTCGGTAGCGGCGGTCGTGTTCCTTCCGCCGACGCTGATTGCCTCGATCTACGGGATGAATTTCGAATTCATGCCGGAGCTGGCCTGGCCGCTCGGCTATCCGTTCGCGCTGGCGCTCATGGTGGCGTCGGCGGTCGTGCCCTACCAATTCTTCAAATGGCGCGGCTGGCTCTGAACTGGCTCCGGGCGCTGATTATCTCAAATCAGCGCCTGGATCCGGTTTTCTCGATGGTCGGGGCGTGTCCCCGAAAGCCGGGGCCACTTTCCGGCGCGCCG
>CAYQRX010000221.1:0-5753 GCA_964419865.1 uncultured Hyphomonas sp.
GGGTTAGTGTGAAACATAGGTTGCGACCCCTTATGTCTCCGCTGCCGGAGCCGAAGCTCCCGCCCGCCAGTGCATACCCTGCACGGACGACAGCATGGATATTACCACCGTTTGAGAGGTGTCGGATTGATTTGCCTGAACTTTCCCGAAACCTCTGATGGTTTCTGGGGGCGGGCGGAAAAATGTGGGGGATAGGCGCCCCTAAGCCTGCGCGGCCTTCGCCAGCACGGCGGCTTCCGCCGCCTCCGCCATCGCCACCGCGGCCACCGCGCCATGCGCCGGGACGGGGCTGCGGCCGAGGCCGAGACAGGCGGCGTAAAAGCCCTCATCGGCAGCGCCCAGCGGATCAGGCAGGTCGGCGGCGATGTCGACCTTCACCTCATAAGGCGTCGTGTTCTTCAGGCGCCGGGTGAGGAAGTCGATGTCGATTTCGCCCGACGGGTAGACGACGCGCATCGTCCGCTCCCGGAACTCCGCCGCCCGGCTGGCGCGCAGATGCGCCCGCCCGCCGCTGGCATAGTCGAACCAGGCTTCGGCTTCATCGATATGGCCGGAATGCACCTTGCGGCCGGTGGCCTCGGCGCGGGTGAACTCGCGCCCCAGCATCATCGCGGCGAGGTCAAGGTCATGGATCATCAGATCCCAGATCACCGAGACATCCCCTGCCCGCCCGCCCGGTGCTGGCGGGCCGGAGCGCACGGACTCGATCAGCAGCGGCGTTTCCGGAATCGCCAGCACGCCCATCGCCATCGCCACGAAGCGTTCCTGATGGCCAACCTGAAGGATGCGCCCGCGCGCGGCGGCTTCATCCGCCAGGTCGCGCGCCGCCAGCCCGGTCAGTGCCAGCGGCTTCTCGACCAGCACATGGCAATGCGCCTCGATCGCTTCGCGCGCCAGCGCCTCGTGCCAGGTCGCCGGCACGGCGATGACGACCGCATCGCAGAGTTTGAGAAATTCGGCATAGTTGCCATATCCCGGCGCGCCGAAAGTCGCCGCGAGCGCTTCTGCCCGCGCGAGATCCACATCGAAGATTCCGACCAGGTCTGCCCGCGCCGATGCCGCAGCCTTCTGTGCGTGATAGTTCCCGAACACGCCGGCCCCTGCGACGCCCACTTTCAGCCTGGTCATGCCCTGTCATACCCTTCTTTTTGCGGGGGACATGACACTTTTGAGCCAGCGCGGGCAAGCCCTCCGGGCATATTCCGCCGCCCGCCGGCTGCCGCTGCGGCAAGGGATTCTTGTCGCGGCCCCCCTTCACAGGCCGCGCCGCACGGTTCATTTGGGAGACAGACACCGCAACAGACAAAACTGCGCAGGAAGGACGAAAAGCCATGCCGAAACTGACATCTTCCGAATGGGCGCTGGCCGCGCGGCCGGTCGGCATGCCGAAACTGGCCGACTTTGCGATGCGCCAGGTCGAGATTGCCGAGCCGAAACAGGGTGAAATCCAGGTGCTGAACACCTGGATGTCGGTCGATCCCTATATGCGCGGGCGGATGTATGACCGCGAAAGCTATGTGCCGCCCTTCCAGATCGGCGAGACGCTGCAGGGCGGCGCGGTCGGGCGCGTCACCGCCTCGGCGCATCCCGACTACAAGGCCGGCGACCTTGTCTCCTCCATGCTCGGCTGGCGCACAGCCTGGGTGGCAGCGCCGCAGGCCGCGATGGTGCAGAAGCTGCCCAGCACCGGGCTTCCCGAAAGCGCCTATCTCGGCGTCGCCGGCATGCCGGGGCTGACGGCCTATGCCGGCCTGCTGCGCATCGGCGAGCTGAAGGAAGGCGACACCGTGTTCGTCTCCGGCGCGGCCGGCGCGGTCGGCTCCACCGTGCTGCAGATCGCAAAGATCAAGGGCTGCACAGTGATCGGTTCGGCCGGCGGCAAGGAGAAATGCGATTTCGTGAAGTCGCTCGGCGCCGATCACGTGATCGATTACAAGCAGGCGAAAGGCTTCGACGGTCTCACCGCCGCGCTGAAAGCCGCCGCGCCCAAGGGCATCGATGTCTATTTCGACAATGTCGGCGGCGACCACCTCGCCGCAGCGATCGAGGCCGCGCGCCCGTTTGCCCGCCTCGCCCTGTGCGGAATGATCGCCCAGTATAACGAAACCGGCAAACCGGAAGGCCCGCACAATATCATCCAGGCCGTGGGCAAACAGCTCAAGCTGCAGGGCTTCATCGTCTCGACGCATGGCGACATGCTACCTGCCTTCCACGCCGATATGGCCAAATGGATTGCCTCCGGGCAGATGAAGTATGAAGAGACCGTGATGAACGGAATCGAGAAAGCGCCCGACGCCTTCCTCGGCCTCTTCACCGGCGCCAATACCGGCAAGATGCTGGTCAAGCTGAGCTAGACATGGCTGCCCTTTTCGACGCCTACATCATGGTCGACTGGAGTGCGGCGGCAAAACCCGCGCTCGGCGCCAATTCGATCTGGATTGGCATCCTTGCCAAGGATGCGCGCCTGAAGCTGCAGTATCGCGGCGTGAACATCGACACCCGGCTGAAGGCGCGCGCCTTCCTGGAGGACATGGTCGCCAAGCTGACCAAGCGCGGCGACAAGGTTCTGATCGGGTTCGACTTCGCGCTCGGCTATCCGGCGGGCACAGCCGCCGCGCTCGGGCTGGAGACGTCGAAACAGCCGGCCTGGGCGGCGATGCAGGCTCACCTTGCCTCGAAGCTGAAGGACAAGCCGGACAATTCCAATGCCCGTTATGCGATTGCGGCGGGTCTCAATTATGCGATCTCGAAGGGCCCCTTCCCCTTCTGGGGCGCGCCGGCGCGCGATGTCGTCTCGACGCTTGGCGCGACGCGCCCGGACTTTGACGGCAAGGGACTGGCGGAATTCCGGCTGTGCGAATCCTATCTCAAGGAGAAAAAGCTGGGCCAGCCGAAATCCGTCTGGCAGCTCGCCTATTCCGGCTCTGTCGGCAGCCAGACACTGACCGGACTGCCGCATGTGCACGGGCTGCGGGAGGGCTGGCCGGGTGCCCGGATCTGGCCGTTCGAGTTCGGCGAGATGCCGCTTTCGGCCGAGAGCCTCCAGGGAATCGACGTCGTGATGGCCGAGATTTACCCGGCGCTGGCCAAGGCCAAGCCTGAAAAGGGTGAAGTCGCCGATGAGGCCCAGATCCGCGCCATTGCCCGCCATTACGCCGATCTCGACGAAAAAGGCGCCCTTTCGGCCCTGTTTTCCACAGGCAAATCACTTTCCCCTGAACAAATCAGGGACGTGATCGAAGAAGAGGGCTGGATTCTCGGCGTTTAGCCCGTGTTTATTGGGGTTCCGGCGTATTCACAGGCTACGAATCGTGAGTATGACGGCTCAATGGCGTGCAAGCGTCATTTAACCTAGAGGAGAACCCCTATGAACAAGGGTGAACTGACCAAAGCGGTGGCCCAGGCTTCCGGCCTGTCCCAGAGCGACGCCGGCAAAGCCGTCGACGCCCTGTTCGATACCGTCGCATCGGCAGTGAAATCACGCCAGCAGGTTGCAATTGCCGGCTTTGGCACATTCTCGGCCAAGACCCGGAACGCGCGCGAAGGCCGCAATCCGGCGACCAAGGAAACGATCAAGATTCCCGAGAAGACCTCGCTGGCTTTCAAGCCCGCCTCGGCCCTGAAGGACATCTAAGGGTCCCGTCCCCATAGGGGGCTGTTCCAGATCAGGCGGCGCGCTCCAGCACGGGGCGCGCCGCCTTCCATTCCAGCAGGACCACCTGCAGAAGGCCCGCGACCAGACAGCCGAGCAGCGCGCCTTCCATCACACCGGTCGCGCCCCGCCCAAGCAGGATCGCCAGCCAGTAGCAGACCGGGATCATCACCAGGAAGAATGAACCGATATGGATGGCGCTCGGCAGCCAGACCATGCCCTGCGCGCGCAGCGCAAAGGAAGCGGTCGCCTGCAGCCCGTCGAACACCGTGGCCATCGCCGCCAGCCAGAGCAGGCCGGCAATCGCCGGCGCAATCGCGATGCTGCCGATGATGGCATCCTCACGCACCAGAAGCCGCGAGATCGGTCCCGCAAACAGGATCATCAGGATGCCGAGCACGAGACCGGCCAGCGTGGTGGCGACAACACCGAGCCGGCCGGCATTTCGCACCTCGTCCGGATTGTTCCGGCCGACGGCCTCGGCCACACGCACCGAGGTAGCCGTGGCGATCCCGAGATAGAACATGAAGCAGACGCCCATGACCTGCACCGAATAGCCATAGACGGCGTTCGCCGCGATCGAGACCCAGGTCGCGATGATGAAGGTGATGTTGAACCCGCCCCATTCGGCAATGTTCGAGATCGCGGTGCCAATGCCGACTTTCAGCTGGCGCAGGGCCTCGCCCGCTTCGGCCGCCGGCGAACGGCGGAAAGCCGGCGTCAGCAGCGCCACCAGGATCAGCATGACGAACACGATCGCCCAGCGCGTGCCGGTCGTCGCCCAGGCAACACCTTCCGCCCCCATCTGCGGGAAACCCCACCAGCCGGCGACGAGGGCGAGATCGACCACCAGATTGATCGCAACCCCGGCATACATGACGAATGTCACCAGCAGCGGCCGGCGCAGCGCTTCGAGATAATAGGAACAGGCCTGCGTGATCATGTGGCCGGTCAGGCCAATGGCAAGAATGCGCGTGACCGAGGCCGTGGCGGCCGCAACGGTCTCAGGCGACGCGGTCGCGGCCGCTTCAGTGCTCGCCGGCGCAATCGTGACGAACACCCAGTGGAAAAACGGGCCGGATGCCGGCAGCAGCGCCAGTGTCAGGACCAGGCCGATGACGATGCCCCACCAGAGGCCGCGCCGGAAGACGCGCCCCGAGCCTGCCTCGCGCCCTGTGCCCAGCATCTCGGATGTCAGCACCTGCACGCCCAGCAGGATGCCGATGCCGAAACCGAGCGACACGCCGATCGGCAGCCAGGCGGAGAGCACATAGGCCAGCTCCTCCGGCGCATTCTGGCCGAGCACGATCGCGTCCGTCAGCCCCATCAGCATCATCGCCATGCGGCTGACGGCGATCGGCACCGACAGGCGGATCAGGTCTGCAATATCCGTTGCCCGCGCCCAGGCGGGCAGGCGTGACGACGCCGCCATGACTGCCCTCCCTTGTGTTTCTTTCAGGCAGGTGCCTGATCTCTGAGCAGCCGGGCGTGATGCCCGAAAGGTCGTGTCAGGGCAAGCGAACGCAAGGCAGAAGGGCGCATGCGGACGGAAATGTGTGACATGGTTTCAACAGCTGTCCGCTCAGCGCTGCAAGTCCGTCAGTCTTCTGAGGGCTCACTGGCAGGCTGGCCTTCGGGGCCCGTCCAGAGATAGCTGCCGCGCCCATCGCCGGGGCGATAGGTGCTGCAATCGATTGTCTCACCGCGCCAGCGGCGCAGCAGCACGACATAGAGCGGATCGTTGGGTGGACAGTAGATCGCTGCGCCCCAGCCATAGACGGGCTGCGTCAGTTCCGTGAGGGCCAGCCACAGAGCGTAGTCCCGCGCGCCGACCTCGAACTGGCCGCCGGCGAGCGCGGCCTGATACCTGGCATCAAACGATGGCGCCGCTTCAATCGCCCCTGCCCTTTCGGTGAGATGACCGGCGAAGCGGGCGTCCAGGGCAATGTAACTTTCAGCCTGGGCCTGAACCTGGCTGGCGGTGACCGCGCCCGGTGCGGCGGGCTCCGCGGGCGGCGCCTCCGCGGGCGGGCCGGCGGACATGACGGGCGCGGCCAGCGCCGCGATCAACAGGAGAGCCAGCTTTTTCATGGGTTTGCCC
>CAYQRX010000222.1:0-5698 GCA_964419865.1 uncultured Hyphomonas sp.
CTCTGGCCCATCCTCTACAAGGCCTTCACCGAGAAGGACATGTCGATGCTGGAGATCAATCCCCTCATCGTCATGAAGAACGGCCATCTGCGCGTGCTCGACGCGAAAGTGTCGTTCGACGGCAACGCGCTGTTCCGCCACCCGGACATCCAGGCCCTGAAGGACGAGACCGAACAGGATGCCAAGGAACTCGAAGCGGCCGAGTGGGATCTTGCCTACATCGCCCTCGACGGCACCATCGGCTGCATGGTCAACGGCGCAGGCCTGGCCATGGCGACCATGGATATCATCAAGCTCTATGGCGAAGAGCCGGCCAACTTCTGTGACGTTGGCGGCGGCGCCGGCAAGGAGAAGGTGGCAGCTGCCTTCAAGATCATCATGAAGGACCCGAACGTGAAGGGCATCCTCGTGAACATCTTCGGCGGCATCATGAAATGCGATGTCATCGCCGAAGGCGTGATCGCGGCGGTGAAAGAGACGAACCTCTCGGTGCCGCTGGTCGTGCGCCTTGAGGGCACGAATGTCGAACTCGGCAAGAAGATCATCTCCGAGTCCGGCCTCAACGTGATCCCGGCCGACGATCTCGACGATGCAGCCCAGAAAATTGTCAAAGCGGTGCGGGGTTAAGTTCCATGTCCATTCTGATCGACAAGAACACGAAAGTCCTGACGCAGGGCATGACCGGCAACACCGGCTCGTTCCACACCAATCAGGCTCTGGCCTATTACGGCACCCAGATGGTGGGCGGCATTCACCCCAAGAAGGGCGGCGAGATGTGGAAGGCCGATAACGGCCAGGAACTCCCCATCTTCGCCTCTGTGGCCGAGGGGAAGGAAAAGACCGGCGCGACGGCGTCTGTCGTCTATGTGCCGCCAGCCGGCGCTGCGGCGGCCATTGAGGAAGCCATCGACGCAGAGATTCCGCTGATCGTCTGCATCACCGAAGGCGTGCCCGTGCTGGACATGGTTCGCGTCAAGGCGAAGCTCAACAAGTCCAAGTCGCGCCTCATCGGGCCGAACTGCCCCGGCCTCATCACGGCGAATGAGTGCAAGATCGGCATTATGCCGGGCTCCATCTTCAAGAAGGGCTCGGTCGGCATCGTGTCGCGCTCGGGCACGCTGACCTACGAAGCCGTGTTCCAGACCACCAATGCCGGCCTTGGCCAGACCACGGCGGTCGGCATCGGCGGCGACCCGGTGAAGGGCACCGAATTCATCGACATCCTGGAAATGTTCCTCGCCGACGACGAGACCCAGTCGATCATCATGATCGGCGAGATCGGCGGCTCGGCCGAAGAGGAAGCTGCCCAGTTCCTGATCGATGAGTCCAAGAAGGGCCGCAAGAAGCCGATGGCCGGCTTCATCGCGGGCCGCACGGCGCCGCCCGGCCGCACGATGGGCCATGCCGGCGCCATCGTTTCCGGCGGCAAGGGGGATGCGGAGTCGAAGATCGCTGCGATGGAGGCTGCGGGTATCCGCGTCAGCCCCAGCCCGGCGCGTCTCGGCACCACACTTGTCGAGGTGCTAAAGGGTTAGAAAGACCCTATAGTCTAGATTCGCGGCGCCCGTTCCTGCCGGATGGCGGAGCGGGCGTTGCAGCATAACCTGCTTGACGCAAGGGCAGGGGGTATTGTCCGCCCCTATATAAGTCGCCGGGGGCGGCATTTCTGGAAGGATGACACTCAAGATGGCAGACGATGGCAGCCCGGTGAATGGTCCCCGCAGCCGGGACAATGCGGCAATGCTGGAAACTGCGTTCCTGTATGGTGGCTCGGCCCAGTGGCTTGAGCAGATGCAGGCGGCCTATGCCAAGAACCCCGCCTCAGTGCCCGAAAGCTGGCGCGCCTTCTTTGCCGAGCTGGGCGATGAGGCGGCGAGCGCGGCGAAAAATGCCGAGGGTGCAAGCTGGAAGCGCACGAACTGGCCGAAACCGGCGCTGGACGAGCAGATCGCTGCCTTCGACGGCAACTGGGCCGTGCTGGAGCCCAAGCTCGCCAAGAAGATCCAGGAGCGTGCGCCGGGCCTTCCGAGTGAGGAAGTTGCCCGCCAGGTGACCGATTCGATCCGCGCGATCATGATGATCCGCGCCTATCGGATCCGCGGTCATCTTGCCGCGCAACTCGACCCGCTCGGCCTGTCGGGCTTTGACGACCAGCCGGAACTCGATCCGGCCACCTACGGCTTCGGCCCCGGAGACCGGGACCACCCGATTTTCATCGACCACGTGCTGGGCCTTGAGCGGGCCACCGTCAATGAAATGCTGGAAATCCTGCGCCGGACCTATTGTTCGACGCTGGGTATCGAGTTCATGCATATCTCCGACCCGGTCGAGAAGGCGTGGCTGCAGGAGCGAATGGAAGGCCCTGACAAAGGCGTCACCTTCACTCGCGAAGGCAAGCTGGCAATCCTCAGCAAGCTGATCGAAGCGGAAAGCTTCGAGCGCTTCCTGCACAAACGCTATCCGGGCACCAAACGCTTTGGTCTTGACGGCGGTGAGGCGGCCGTGCCGGCGCTGGAGCAGATCATCAAGCGCGGTGGCGCCCTCGGGGTCAATGAGATCGTCATCGGCATGCCGCATCGCGGGCGCCTCAACATGCTGGCCGCCGTCATGGGCAAGTCCTATGAGAAAATCTTCCACGAGTTCCAGGGCGGATCGACACAGGGTGCCGGCGAGTTCGGCTCGGGCGACGTGAAATATCACCTCGGCGCCTCATCGGACCGCGAGTTCGACGGCAATGTCGTCCACCTCACGATGAACGCCAATCCGTCCCACCTCGAAGCGGTCAACCCTGTGGTGCTCGGCCGGACGCGGGCGAAGCAGTTCATGGAATCGCGCAAGACCGGGACGCTGGACCGCTCGCACAAGCTACCGCTTCTGCTGCATGGCGATGCGGCCTTTGCCGGGCAGGGAGTTGTTGCGGAGTGCTTTGCCCTCTCCGGCCTGCAGGGCTATCGCACCGGCGGGACGATCCATTTCATCATCAACAACCAGATCGGCTTCACGACGAGCCCGATGTATTCGCGCTCCTCGCCCTATCCGTCGGATGTGGCGCTGATGGTGCAGGCGCCGATCTTCCATGTGAATGGCGATGACCCCGAAGCGGTCGTCTACGCCGCGAAGGTGGCGACGGAGTACCGGCAGAAGTTCGCCAAGGATGTCGTCATCGACATGTTCTGCTATCGCCGCTTCGGCCACAATGAGGGCGACGATCCGACGATGACGCAGCCGGTCATGTACCGGGTGATCAAGGACCAGCCCTCGACCCGCGAGATCTACGCCAAACGCCTCGTCGCCGAGGGCCTGCTGACAGCGGAAGATGTCGACGCGCAGGTCAAGGAATTCGAGGCCTTCCTCGACCAGGCCTTCGAGTCCGGCAAGACGCTGAAAACCAACAAGGCCGACTGGCTGGAAGGGCAGTGGTCGGGCTTCAGCCTGCCGATCGATGATGACCGGCGCGGCAAGACCGGCGTCTCTACCAAGCGCCTGAAGGAGCTCGGCGAGGCGATTACCCGGATCCCGCCCGAAGTGAATGTCCACAAGACGGTCGAGCGGGTCATCAACCGGCGGCGCGAAAGCTATGAGACCGGCAAAGACATTGACTGGGGCGGCGCCGAACATCTGGCCTTTGCGACCCTGCTCGATGAGGGCGCCCCGGTGCGTCTGTCGGGGCAGGACAGCGGGCGGGGCACCTTCGTGCAGCGCCACAGCCATATTGTCGATCAGTCGACGGCGGAGCGCTACACGCCTCTGAACCATATCCGGGAAGGCCAGGCGCCATATGAGGTGATCGACTCACTGCTCTCGGAAGAGGCCGTGCTCGGCTATGAGTATGGCTACTCGCTGGCCGATCCGAACTCGCTGGTCTGCTGGGAAGCCCAGTTCGGTGACTTCGCCAATGGCGCGCAAGTCTACTACGACCAGTTCATCTCGTCGGCCGAGCGCAAATGGCTGCGCATGTCGGGCCTCGTGATGCTCCTGCCGCACGGCTATGAAGGTCAGGGTCCGGAACATTCCTCGGCCCGGCTCGAACGCTTCCTGCAGATGTGTGCAGAAGACAATATGCAGGTGTGCAATCTGACTACGCCGGCCAACTATTTCCACGCCCTGCGCCGGCAGATCCACCGCGAGTTCCGCAAGCCGCTGGTCATCATGACGCCGAAATCGCTGCTGCGTCACAAGCTGGCAGTCTCCACCCTTGATGACATGAACACCAAGTCGACCTTCCACCGCATCCTTTGGGACGACGCGGAGACACCGGGCCGCGAAGGCAAGGTGAAACTCGCCAAGGACAACAAGATCCGGCGGGTCGTGCTCTGCTCTGGCAAGGTCTATTACGACCTGTTCGAGGCGCGCGAGGAATCAGGCCAGGACGATATATATCTCCTGCGGATCGAGCAGTTCTATCCGGTGCCGCGCAAGTCGATGATCGCTGAGCTGAAACGGTTCCCGCAGGCCGAGCTGGTCTGGTGCCAGGAAGAGCCGCGCAATATGGGCGGCTGGACCTTCATCCGTGATGAGATCGAATGGTGCGCCGCCCAAGCCGGTTTCAAGAACGTGCGCCCGAAATATGCCGGGCGGCCGCCGTCGGCCGCGACGGCGACGGGTCTGCTCTCCAAACATCAGGCCGAACAGGCCAGCCTCATCAAGACAGCCCTCTCGCCGGATCCGGTCGACGACCGGATTGTCACGCCCTAAACTGTATCAAGAAAAGTCGGACACGGACCCATGACAGATATCGTTGTTCCCACCCTTGGCGAGAGCGTCACCGAAGCCACTGTCGGCCAATGGCTGAAGTCGGCGGGCGATCCGGTGAAGAAGGACGAGGTGCTCGTCGAACTGGAGACCGACAAGGTTTCAGTTGAAGTGTCAGCGGCCGAAGACGGCGTGCTCTCGGAGATCATTGCCAAGGCCGGGGACACGGTCGAAATCGGCGCGCTGCTGGGGCGGGTGAGTGCCAATGGCTCTGGCGGTGCAGCCAAGCCGGCGCCTGCCAAGGAGTCGGCGAAGGAAAAGCCTGCCGAAGCCAAGGCGGAGGCGAAACCTGCTGCGCCGGCCAGCGGCGGCACGACAGACGTGACAGTTCCCGCGATGGGAGAGAGCGTTGCTGAAGGCACGATCGCGAGCTTCTCGAAGAAAGCTGGCGACCCGGTGAAGAAAGACGAGACGATCGCCGAGATCGAGACCGACAAGGTTGCCCTCGAAGTGCCGGCGCCCGCTGACGGTGTTCTTGTCGAATGGCTGGTGAAGGAAGGCGACGCCGTCACGCCAGGCTCGGTCATTGCGCGCATCGGCGCGGCCGGGGCGGCAGCGAAGTCGGCGGATGCTGCGCCGGCCAAGTCGGAGGCGCCCAAGGCCGAGGCCAGGCCGGCTGCGACCGGCGAGCGTCCGGTTGCGCCTTCCGTGCGGCGGATTTCGGCCGAAGCCGGCGTCAACCCTTCAGATATTCCCGGAACGGGGCGCGACGGCCGCGCGACCAAGGCCGATGCCCTTGCCTATGTAAACCAACCGAAAGCTCCCGCCATGGCTGACAGTGAAGCCCGCCCGCCGCGTGAAACCGGCCCCCGTGAAGAACGTGTGCGGATGACGCGCCTGCGTCAGACGATCGCGCGCCGCCTGAAGGAAGCCCAGGACACGGCCGCGATGCTGACGACGTTCAACGATGTCGACATGTCGGCCGTGATGGACCTGCGCAAGAAGC
>CAYQRX010000223.1:0-5636 GCA_964419865.1 uncultured Hyphomonas sp.
CCATGGCGCGGCCATCCTTGTGGCGCGCGGCGGCTATTCCGCCCAGCGTCTGCAATGGCTCGCGGCCCGCGCCCGCGACAGCGAGTTTGCGGCCGAACTCTACGGTCCTCATCCGCCCGGCGGCGTGATGAAGGCGCTCGGCCGGATGGGTGAGACCCTGTGGACAGCTGCAGCCTATCAGGATTTCCTCGACCTCTTTCTCGAGGATGCGGCCCGGCTGCTCATCCGGCACATGCAGGCGCTTCGCCCGGAGGTGATGGCTGTTCTGGCGGTCCTGCCGCCGCGCCTGCGTCTTGCGGCGGTCGTAGCTCATCTTGGTACGGATCGTCCCGCTGCGGCCGATATCGCCTCGGCCTGGGCCATGGCCCTGCGTGTACGCGGCGAGGCGGCAGCCGGAGACATCGCCCAGCGTTTCAGCCGGGCGAAAAGCTGGCAGGCGCTGTTCGAGACGGCCGGTCAGGTCATCCAGCCGCTGGCGCTCGGCGCGGTGCTTCCCCCGCCCGAGCTTCCGCAGCCCTTCCAGCCGGTCCGCCGTCTGGAAATGCTGTCGAACATCGCGCTCGAATTCCGCAACTGCCTGCGGGATTTCCTGCCCGACATCGCGGCCGGCCATATGGCGGTCTGGGTCTGGCGGGGCGAGGGCGGCCCGGCGGCTGTTGCGCTCCGTCGCGACCCGGCCGGCTGGCGGCTCGCTGAAGCACGCGGCCATGGCAATGACGATCTCACCGATGAGGTGCTGATGGACATTGTCGCGGCCGTGCGCGCCGCGGGCGGGCGCACCGGAGAATCCTGGATGGTGCTTAACCGGCGCCTTGCCGACCGCATCCATGATGCGCCGCAGGAGCCGCAGCAACAGCCGGCCGCGAGCTGGCGCGCCCAGCTGGCCCTCGGCTATCTCTGGGATTGACGCTGCGGCATGGGCCCCGGGCGCTTCGGCGTCCGGGGTTCATCGCTTTGCAGGGCGCCGGCAACCGGGTTAATCTAAGCCAGAGAAAGACGAGGAGGATACGCAATGGCCGACGGACACGACACCGAAACCCGGGCAAAATTCAGGGAAATGCTCGAAGGCTCAAAGGATGACTGGGACATCATCGCCGAGCATTCGCGCCATTTCAACAAGGGCCTCGCCCAGCGCGTCATCAACCATCTGAAGCTGCTTGATGGCGATTTCGGCGGTTTCCCGGTCGATCGGCTGACCCATTCGCTCCAGACTGCCACCCGTGCCCACCGCGACGGGCGCGACGAGGAATACGTCGTTTGCGCGCTCCTGCACGACATCGGTGACACGCTCGGCAGCTACAATCATCCCGACGTCGCCGCCGCGATCCTCAAGCCGTTCGTGTCGGAGAAGAACCACTGGATGGTCGCCAATCATGGCATGTTCCAGGGCTATTATTTCTTCCACCATCTCGGCCTCGACCGGAACATGCGCGACCAGTTCCGGGACCATCCGCATTTCGAATACACGGCCCAGTTCTGCCATCTCTACGACCAGTCCGCCTTCGATCCGGACTATGAGAGCGAGCCGCTGGACTTCTTCGTACCGATGGTCGAACGTTTGTTCTCGAAGCCGAAGAACTCAATCTATCTGCGCAAGATGGAAGAATAGGGGCGCCCGCCGCCGATGCTCAAACTGCTCGTCTTCGTCGCCCTTGTTCTGGCGATCCTCTATTTCTTTTCGTGGCGCAACCGCCGCCCACCGGGGGACTGGCGGCGTGATGATGATGGGGGCAATAGGCCAGATGGCCCACCCGGCCGCCGCCTCGGCCTGCCACAGGAAAGAGGTCAGGATACGGAGAAAAACCCCCGCCCGCGCGAGACCGCCGGCGCAGACGACGACATCAAAGGCGGCTGACGCAGGGCCTCAGCCCCCTTCGGTGAGCGCGCATTCTCCGGGCGTATCCACGCTGACGCCGGCAGCCTGCGCGGCGCATTTGTTGCCATAAGTCTGCCCGTCGCAGCCGCACACAGGGGCGTATTCATACGTGCACATCTGAGGGCGGGGCAGGCAGGTGCCGGCGGCGTCGGCAACCGTCCGGCAGGTGCCATCTTCATAGAAACAGCTGAGGCCGCCCGCGCACTGGATGCCGGCAATCCCGCCGCACATCCCGCCCTTCTCAGCCAGCGGATGGCTGACGGGCGCCGGTTCAGGCGCAGCAATCCCCGCCGTGTCGGTTTTGGCCGGACCAGCACAGCCCGTCAGCAGGGCAAAGGCCGCCGCAAAAAGAAAGAAGCGCATGGCTGTCTCCGTTTCCGGAGGCCAACCTGCGCTTCAATCAACCGGTTTGGCAAGCCTTGCAGGCTTATTTCGCAGCGGCGGCCACCGCAGCGAAAATGTTCTGACCGTGCTCCCCGCCGGATTTGAAGGCCGGGCGGGTGGTGCTGACATCGGTGATGTTGTCCCATTTTGCGGCAACGGCTTCTGCCGTCAGCGCGTCGCCCTGGCCGACGAACACGCCCGCCGTCTCGACGATCCGCGCCATCGAGAAGGCGCCTGCGCCCGCCGACAGGACCATGCCCGTGGGCGCGTCTTCCTTGACAAGGTTGATGACGCCCGGCGTCACATATTCCGGCTTCAGCGCCTCGAGCGCTTCGGGCGACATGATGTCTTCAGTCATGCGCGTCGCCGCGATCGGGCATACGGCGTTGATCTTGATGTCGTTCTTGGCGCCTTCGATCTTCAGCGTGTTCATCATGCCGACCACGCCAAGCTTGGCAGCGCCGTAGTTGGCCTGGCCAAAGTTGCCATACAGGCCGGTCGAGGAGGTGGTGACGACGATCCGGCCGTAATTCTGCGCCTTCATGATGTCCCAGGCTGCGTGAACCGGCAGGAAAGTGCCGCGCAGGTGAACGGCGAGGACGAGGTCGATATCCTCAACACTCATCTTGGAGAAGGAACGGTCGCGCAGGATGCCGGCGTTGGCGATGGTGATGTCGATCCGGCCCCATTTGGCCATCGTGTCATCGATCATGCGCTTGACGCCGTCCACGTCGGACACCGACGAGCCGTTGGCGATGGCTTCACCGCCGAAGGCCTCGATTTCCTTGACCACAGCTTCTGCGGCGGCAGAGCTGCCGCCGGAGCCGTCACGGGCACCACCAAGGTCGTTGACGACGACTTTTGCGCCGCGCCGGGCCAGTTCGAGCGCATGTGCGCGGCCAAGGCCGCCGCCAGCGCCGGTTACGATCGCTACACGGCCGTCAAAACGGATCTCGGACATGGGAGGGCTCCTCAAACGGTTGCATGGTTTGGCCGGTGTCACACCAGACGTTCACGTCAACGTCAAGCGCGGTCGCTACGTCACCTATTGCCGCAGCGCCTGCGGCATGATTGCACTCTGGCAGCGACAGGGAGGACATCATGCTCGCTTATGTGACCCTCGGAACCAACAACAAGGAGAAGGCGCTCGCCTTCTATGACGCCGTGCTCGGCGAAATGGGCGCGAAACGCTTCTTCGCGAATGACCGCCTGCAATTCTACGGCGTGGCGCCGGGCCAGCCGATGATCGGCATTGGCGAGCCCTATGACAAGGCGGCAGCTTCCTGCGGCAACGGCGTCATGCCGGCGCTGGGCGCGCCAGACAAGGAAACGGTGGACCGCGTCTACAAGAAGGCGATCGAACTTGGCGCCGTCGATGAAGGCGCGCCCGGCAACCGGATGCCGACCTTTTATGGCGCCTATTTCCGCGACCCGGATGGCAACAAGATCTGTGTCTGCAAACTCGGCTGACGGCCGCGCCGCTCAGCCGACCGCAACGAGAACGGGCTCCGCGAGGGGCCCGTCTTTCGTCCAGCCCTCGATCCGGTAACGCCCCGGCGGCAGCAGCAGGGGCAGGTCGTCGCCGGGCAGCAGCAACACCCGGTCTTCCGGCACGGCCAAGGCCGTCTCGCCCTCGCGGCGCACCTCCAGGATCGCCGGTCCGTCGGCGCCGCGGAACACGGCCGGCACATCAATGTCCCGGTCCCCGATACTCCGGCGCCAGACCGGCCGGCCCTGGTCAAATGCGGCCATCGGATCGCCAATGCTGATATCGGCGTCGACGCCGGGGATCGGGTCGTCGCCGAGGTCCGGCAGCAGCGCACGGCTGCCGTCCGGCGGGAAACAGTCCGTCATCGAGACCGTCAGCGGCGCCAGGCCCGTCAATTCCGTCAGCGCCGTTTCCAGCTGCGACAGCGCCGGGATGCCCGGATTGCGGCTGATATGCAGCAAAACGCGCGCCCCGGCATCGCCGGCGAAGACATCGGCTGCGAGCCGGTCCGCTTGCGCCGTCAGCCGGCGATGGGCGAGCTCTTCCGGCGACAGCCGGGCGAGTTCGGACGGTGTCGTCCACCATCCATCCCCATCGATGATGCGCAGACCGAGCGCCTTCACCCGGCGCAGCATCCGGCCATAGATCGGATCGCGCGCCAGCACGCCCTCGGTGATCAGCGGAATGCCGGGATAGGTCGACCGGCCCGGCCCGTTCGACAGGGCATCGGTCGCATAGACTTCGAAACCCTTGGCCGCCAGCGCCTCGACAATATCGGCAAAGAAGGCCCGGTGGCGCGGCTGGCTGCTGGACTCGACCAGAATAACCACCTGGCGGCCGGCCGCCTCGCTGACCACATAGGCCAGCGGATCGACCCATGGGCGCGTACAGAAGGGGGCATCACCGCGACCCTCGGGCCGGTCGATGAGGTCTTCGCGTCCCAGCATCGCCAGCATTTCGGCCATCGGTGTGCCTTCTGCGGGGTTCATGCCGGCGAGGTAGAGGTCGACCTGGGCAAACAGGAAGGCGCGGGCATGGGCGGCAATATCGTCATCCGACTGCCAGTCGGCGCCGCGGTCCACCTCGAATGTGGCCGAGCTGAGATAGGCAGGCGTCATGGCGGCCCGCCCGCCAGGTTCGCAGGCGGTGAGGCATAGTGCGCCGGCCAACGCTGCCCACCTGTTCATCTGCTCAAACCCATTTTGAAGTATAAGGCAGATTCACTAGCAAATGAGCGCCAGCGTCAATATGGCTCCCCAACCGCATGGGGTAGAAGAAGCGAAATGCGTTCTCCACGCGAATGTTGACGGCAGGTGCCGGATACCGGCGCATCAAACTTCTGATGGTTCGAACGTCGCAAAAAAGGTTCAGCTCGACACTATTCGTTGCAGCCTGCCATGCAGCTGTTGAGGGCACTTTCTGCGGCTGCTATGCAGGCGTGCCGCGCTTGGGGCCCGGTTTGCTCTCCGTCAGGTATGCCTAGGCACGCAACGAATCTCGCTTTGAAAGTAGCGGCGCAAGTATTCACGCAAATACTATATCGCGGCGGTTCCCCGATCGCATCAAACTCAGGTACGAAGCCATTTTGAAAGGCAAAGTAGTTGACGACGTAGCCCATGTCATAAAAGCCAAATTGGCACGCATCAGGCGTGGAGCTGAAGCAGCCTGGACTTTGTGCTTGGGCCGGCATCGCCGATAGGATGCCAGCCAAGCAGGCGGCTAAGAGAATTCCATTTGGCATACAGAAAACTCCTTTAGGGTCGCGATATCTCGAAGTTAGCGTCTCGGATGAGGGCGTCAACCCAGGGGTTATGAAAATCACCTGGAGGTAAGAATGACTTTCTGTGTGCCAGACGGCGCGATGCTCGGCTTATGGCAGATCGATAG
>CAYQRX010000224.1:0-5616 GCA_964419865.1 uncultured Hyphomonas sp.
GGTGTCCTCATCACGCAGTTTACGGACAATGTTCTCGTCGATGTGGACGGGGTTGATCTTTACATCTTCGAGATCGGGCCATTTGTGGAGAAAACCGAACTGGCCATCTCGAAGGATGGCGAGACCTGGATTGAGGTCGGCGAGATCGAGGGCGCGCGTTCCGAGGTCGATATCGGCCCCTTTGTTGAGAAGGGCGACAAATTCTACTTCGTGCGCCTGACCAATGCCGGAACCGCCTGCGGGGGCAACCATTCCGGCGCCGACATTGATGCGATTGCTGCCGTGGGCGCCGAGATCCGCCTGTCACTCGACAGCGCGCTGCTATTCGATGTCGGCAAATTCGACATCAAGCCGGAAGCTGTCTCCTCACTGGAAGATCTTGCCGCCCAGATCGGCGCCTATGGGCCGGATGTGCGCGTCACGGTCGAAGGCCATACGGACTCGACCGGGTCGCCGGGCGCGAACCAGACCCTGTCGGAGAACCGGGCCAGATCGGTTTGGGACTTCATCGCAGAGCGCCTCTCCCCCGAGCCGGAAGAAGTGACGATCCGGGGTTATGGCGCCAGCCGTCCGGTGGCGGACAATGCGACCGAGGAAGGCCGCGCCGAAAACCGCCGCGTCGATATTCTGATCCTGCCCGGCAAACAGGGCTTTCTGAAGGACTGATCCCATGCTGCTGCTGAGACTTCTACCTGCGCTCCTGATCCTGACGGCCGCTGCCTGCGGAAGTGGCGAAGATAGGCCGGCCACGCCGGATGGCGCACCCGCATCTGGCAGTGCCGATAGCGCCGCCGGCGCGGCGGCGCCTGCTGCCGCCTCCGGCTTCGACTGGGACAAGTGGGCCGAGGTCGTCAATTCCGATGCGTGCGGATGGCTGCCGGCCGACTTCATGGCAACCATCGGCGTTGACGGCCCCGGCGAAATCGAGCGCTCATCCAGCGGCACGCGTTGCCTCTGGAAAGCTGCAGACGGCTCGGCCTTTTTCAGCGCCGGGGTCCAGGCCTTTGACAGCGCGGCCAATCTCGCCGGCGACCGGCGCGAAGCGGTCCGGCTTGCCGGGGAAATGCCGGCCTTCAGTTTCATCGGCAATCTCGGCGGCACCGTCACGTCGATCTACCGCTCGGACCGCGGCCGGCTCAGCATGTATCCGAACTCGGACGATGAGAGCATCCTGATCGTCATTAACGGCCACCACAGAACCGCCGACACCGCAGAGGAAAAGCAGGCAAAGGATGAGCGCGTGCGCGCCTATACGCACAAGCTCATCGACACCTACGGACTATAGCGCGGCAGGGCTGGTCAGGCCACTTCCGGGACCCATTTCGTCCGCATTGTGACAAGTTCCTCTGCGGCCGAAGGGTGAAGCGCGCAGGTCCGGTCGAAATCGTCCTTCGTGGCGCCCATCTTGACGGCGATGGCTGCGGTCTGGATCATCTCGGCGGCATCATCGCCGACGATATGGACGCCAAGCATTTTCTGATCGGATGCACGCACGACGAGTTTCATGAAGGTGCGCGTCTGGTCGCCGTTCAGCATGTTCTTCATCGGGCGGAAGCGTGTCTTGTAGATGTCGATCTCGCCATAAGCCTGGCGGGCCTCGGCCTCCGAAATCCCGACCGTGCCGACCTCCGGTTGCGAGAACACCGCTGTTGGAATGTTCTCATGATCCATCTTCCAGCGCTTGTCGCCGAACTCAGTGTCGGCAAAGGCATGGCCCTCGCGGATCGCCACCGGCGTCAGGTTCACCCGGTCGGTGACATCGCCGACAGCCCAGATATTGTCGGCGCTCGTGCGCGACCATTCATCGACGATCACCTTGCCGCCTTCACCGAGTTTCACGCCGGCCTTGTCGCAGCCAAGACCCTCCGTATTCGCGCGCCGGCCCACCGCCATCAGGACTGTATCGGTCTCGATCCGGTTGCCGCTGCTCAGCGTCACGGTCAGGCCATCGGCATCTTTCTCGATCTTCTCGAACACGCATTTGGTCACGACGCGGATGCCCGCTTCCTTCAGCCCTTCATGCACGGCGAGCCGGACCTCATCGTCAAAGCCGCGCAGCACCGTCTCGCCGCGATAGACCAGGCAGACATCGACGCCGAGCCCGGCAAAAACATGCGCAAACTCGACCGCGATATAGCCGCCGCCGGCAATCACCATCCGCTTCGGCAGCTGCGTCATCTCAAACACACCATTGGAATCGATGACGTGTTCAACGCCCGGCAGTTCCTCTTCCGAAGGCAGCCAGGGCCGGCCACCGGTGGCAATCAGGATTTTCCGTGCCGTGACGGTCTTGCCGGATGATTTGAGCTTCAGCGTATGCCTGTCCTCAAACTCGGCGCGCTCGTCCAGGATTTCGACTCCGGCATTTCTGAGGTTGCGGTTGTAGATGGCGGACAGACGCTCAACCTCCGCATGCAGCGCGGTCATGAACTTTCCGTGATGGTAGGAAACCTCTCCCGTGCTCCATCCGTACCCGGCGGACAAGTCAATATCCTTCCCATACTTGCTGGAATAGACCATGAACTTCTTCGGCACGCAGCCGCGGATGACGCAGGTGCCGCCCATCCGGTATTCCTCGGCGAGAGCCACTTTGGCGCCTGCCTGGGCCGCGATACGCGCGGCCCTTACCCCGCCCGATCCGCCACCGATCACGAACAGGTCATAGTCGAAGGTCTTGTCAGTCATGAAATTTCCTGGAGTTAGGCGGGCGGGCCTTCGCCAGATGGCCCGTCAGCAAGCGGGATTCAAGGTCAGCGTTCCGTCGCGCCTTTGCCGGCGATGATCTTCGGGCGGAATTTCGCGATCCGGGACATGCGGGTTGCCGCGGCTTTGGCGCCGTTGAGATTGATGACATAGCTGCGCTGGCGGCCGGGTGTCAGGGCATGAAACGCTTCGGCGAGCTCGGGGTCGGCGTCCATCGCCTCGGCAAGCTCAGCCGGGAGTTCAAGCTCATACGCGGTTTTCTCCGGCAGGCGGCCGGCCTCGGCATAGGCCATCGCTTCGGCAAGGTAGGCGCGGATCGTCGTCTCCATCCCGGCGGGCTGGCCGGTCTCGGTAAAACGGATCAGCGCCGCATGGCGCGCATTCGGGCCCGGCTTTTCGAGGATGGAGTCGGGGTCCTTCATCAAGGCGGCATTGAAAAAGCTGAGCCGGAAATCGCCGCGAAAGGCCCCGAGCATCGCAAGGTTGCGCCCGGCATGCATATACACCGGATGGCCCCATTTGACGGTTTCGGTGAGGCCCATCTCGCGGCATATCCGGCGGAGGTCGTGGAGCCCGGCTGACCATCTGTGAGCGGAGCAGTCAGGCGTGGCGAAACGGTCGCAACGCCCGCAGCCTTTGGTGAAATAGTCCTCGATATCGGAAATCACGTCAGTACTCGATGATGCGGGCGCCGTCTTCCTCGCCGAAAATCACGGTGCGGGCGATGCCGATGAACAGGCCGTGCTCGACCACGCCGGGGACGCCGGAGAGATAGGCAGCGGCGCGCGGCGGGTCCGGGATACGCCCGCAATGGCAGTCGAGGATATAGTTGCCGCCATCGGTCACGAGCAGGTCCACACTCTGCGGCGCCTTGCGCAGCTCGATGCGCGGGCGCTCCACCCCGGCCGCGACGAGGGCGTCGTGCACCTTCTTGGCGGTGATCGTATAGCCGAACGGCGTCACCTCCACCGGCAGCGGGTAGGCACCGAGCTGGGCCACATCCTTTGAGCTGTCGGCGATGACGACCATATGATCGGATGCGTTGGCGATGATCTTCTCGCGCAAGAGCGCCGCGCCGCCGCCCTTGATCAGCACGCCGCCGGGACCGACCTCGTCGGCGCCGTCCACGGTCAGGTGGATGCGGTCCACCTGCTCGAACGGGATCAGCGGCACACCGAGGCTACGGGCAAGGTCGCGCGTCTGGATGCTGGTCTCGATACACCGCACGATCAGCCCGTCGGCGATCTCGTCGGCCAGCATCTCGACGAAATATTTCGCCGTCGAGCCGGTGCCGAGGCCGATGGTCATGCCCTCTTCCACGAATTCCATCGCGGCCAGGGCGGCGTTCTGTTTCTCGTTCTCGCTTGCCATATCCGCCCTCAGCCCTTTTCGTCCGCGCCGGGTTTGGAAGCGGCCCGTTCGGCCTCCTTCTTCGCCCGGTAAGTCACCGCCCAGCCCTCATGCACACTCTGGCGGCCGCGCGCCACAGCGAGGCTGCCGGCGGGCACGTCCTTGGTGATGACGCTGCCGGAGCCGACATAGGCGCCGGCAGCAATGGTCACGGGCGCCACCAATGCGGAGTTGGAACCGATAAAGGCCCCCTCGCCCACTTCGGTCGGGTGTTTCTGGAAGCCGTCATAATTGCAGAAGATGGTGCCGGCACCGATGTTAGCGTTCTCGCCTACGGTGCCGTCGCCGAGATAGGCGAGGTGATTGGCCTTGGCCCCGTCGCCCATCCTGGTATTCTTGGTTTCCACAAAGTTGCCGATGCGAACATCCGCACCGAGCACTGTGCCCGGCCTCAGCCGGGCATACGGGCCAACCTCGCAGCCCTCGCCGACAACGGCGCCCTCAAGATGGCTGAACGCGTGGATGCGGGCACCGCCGGCGACTTTGACGCCCGGACCGAAAACGACGTGCGGCTCGATCACGGCGTCCGGCCCGATCTGCGTATCATGCGAGAAATAAACAGTTTCAGGCGCAACTATCGTGACACCGGCCTCCATCATCGCCCTGCGGCGGCGAGCCTGGAAGGCCGCCTCGGCTTCAGCCAGGTCGGCCTTGGAATCGCAACCGATCAGATCGTCCTCATTCGAGATCGCAACGGCGCAGCCGATCCCATCGGCGCGGGCAAGACCGACGAGATCGGTCAGGTAATATTCGCCCTTGGCATTGTCGTTTGAAATTTTTTGCAAGAGCCGGAGCATATCCTTCGCGCGACCCGCCATCACTCCTGAGTTGCAAAGACGAATGCTGAGCTGTTCCGGTGTCGCCTCGCGTGCCTCGACAATGGCCTCCAGGCTGCCATCGGCGCCGGTGATGAGGCGGCCATAAAGGCCCGGCTCGGCCGCCTCGAAGCCGAGCACGCCGAGGCCCACGGTGGGCGAAAGTGTCCCGAAAAGTCCTTCGATTGTCTCGGCCGGTACCAGAGGCGTGTCGCCATAGAGCACGGCGAGGTCGCCCTCGAACCCTCCAAGGGCGCTCTCCGCACAGCGCACGGCATGGCCCGTTCCCTGCGGCGGGTCCTGGAAGGCGATGGCGACATCCGGATGCCGTCTCTGGAGGTGAGCGATCAGGACATCCTGCGACGGGTGCACAACCGCCACGATCCGCCCGGCCCCAACCTGGCGCGCCAGCTCGATCGACCAGTCTACCATCGGCCGGCCAGCGACCGCGTGCATCACCTTGGGCAGCGGCGACTTCATCCGCGTGCCCTTGCCGGCCGCCAGGATCACCGCGGCGCGCCTGTTCGCAGCATCAGTCAAATGCGGGCTCCCTCTCGCTTTCCTCTGCCCCATCGCCTAGACGAAACCCTCGGGCTTGGCGAGGGCGAAGGAGGCTCCGGCGTGGCGGATTCGGGCGGGTTTGGTGGCTGGACGGTCGTCTTCGATCTTGACGGAACACTGGTCGACA
>CAYQRX010000225.1:0-5569 GCA_964419865.1 uncultured Hyphomonas sp.
TGACCGTGGCGCTGCGCCGGGTGAACCTGTCGAATCCGGACGAGCCGCGCCTGACCGATCATGTGAAGCCGGACGAGTTCACCTACCTACCGAACACCGCCGGCTGTTACACCGCCGACGACGCGGTGCGCACGCTGCGCCTGGCGCGGGAAGCGGGTGGGTGGAACCTCGTGAAGCTGGAAGTCCTGGCCGACCAGAAGACGCTCTACCCCAACATGCCGGAGACGCTAAAAGCCGCCGAGGCGCTGATCGCGGACGGCTTCGAGGTGATGGTCTATTGTTCGGACGATCCGGTCTATGCCCGCCTGCTGGAAGAGGCCGGCTGCGTGGCGATCATGCCGCTCGGCTCGCTGATCGGCTCCGGCCTCGGCATCATGAACCCGGTGAACATCCGCCTGATCATCGAGGCGGCGCGGGTGCCGGTGATTGTCGATGCGGGCGTCGGCACAGCCTCAGACGCCGCAATTGCGATGGAGCTCGGCTGTGACGGCGTGCTGATGAATACCGCCATCGCCGAAGCCAAAGACCCGATCCGCATGGCGCGGGCGATGAAGCATGCGGTGATCGCCGGGCGCGAGGCGTATCTGGCCGGGCGGATGGGGAAGAAGCGCTATGCCGATCCGAGTTCGCCGCTGGCGGGGTTGATTTGAGGGACAGCCGCTTCCTGTGAAACCCGACCTCGTCATCTTCGATTTTGATGGGACCCTGGCGGACAGTGTCGGGTTTTTCCGGGCGTTGTTGCCGGAGCTGGCGCAGAAGTTCCGGTTCCGGGTGCCGTCCGAGGAGGAGCAGGAGGCGATGCGCGGGCATCCGCCGCGCGAAGTCATGCGGGCGGTGGGCATCCCCGGCTGGAAACTGCCCTTCATTGCGATGCACGCGCGCAAGAGGGCGCAGGCGGCCGAGGCCTTTCCGCTTTATGGCGGCACGGCCGGACTGCTTGAGGCGCTGATGGCGGCGGGGATTCAGGTTGCGGTGGTTTCCTCGAACTCCGAAGCGGTGGTGCGACGGGCGCTTGGGCCGGAGATCAGTACACAGATTGCGGCCTGGAGCTGCGGGGCCGCCATGTTTGGCAAGGCCAAGCATTTCCGCGAGGTGATCCGCAAACTGGGCGCAGACCCGGGGCGCACGCTGGGTGTCGGTGATGAAATCCGCGACATCGAGGCAGCGCGCGAGGTCGGCATCCGTGCGGTGGCGGTCAGCTGGGGCTTTGCGCCGGAAGCTGCGCTCGCGGCGGCCGGGCCGGACGAGATCTTCACGACTGCCGAAGCGCTTAAACAGTTCCTGCTCGGAGATGCGGTCACGCCGGCGTGAAGCCAAAAGGGCTGGACAGACGCATCGATATTTTCGAGGCAGGGAATACAAGAACAGGACTGGAAGGATGGCTCCCATGAAAAAGTGGATTCTTGGCGCTGTGTCGGCGATTGCCCTGGCGCTGCCTGCGGCTGCGCAGGCCCCGGATATCGAGTTTGCCCGCGCAGAGCGCCCGTCGAGCGGCGCCGTGGTGCTGCCGGTCGGGAAGGATGGCGCGCTGACAGGTATATCCCAGCAGGCCGACCGGGCCGCGCGCGGAGCGATCGCCGAGGCGATTGCGATGGCGGGGTTCAAGGGCGGCGAGGGGCAGACGCTGACGCTCTATGGCACAGGCCCGTATAGCGCGGTGCTGCTCGTTGGTATCGGCGAGGGCCCGAAATCGGCCGCCGACCTGCAGAAGTATGGCGGCCTTGTCGCCCAGAACACGGCAAAGTGGAAGGCGGGCGTCAATGTGGTCGTGCCCGACGCGCCGGATGTGGCGAACGATGCGGCCCTCGCCGCGCAGGGTGCGGGCCTTGGCGCTTATGATTTCGGCAAATGGGGCAAGCGGGCCGAGCCGGCCGAGACCAGCAGGACACTGACTTTCCTTTCGCCGGACGCAGGAGCGGCGCGGCGTGCTTATGAGCGCGACTCTCTGGCGGTGGTTGAGGGGGTGACGTTCGCGCGCGATCTCGTCTGGACGCCTTCCAATATCAAGTCGCCCGACTGGATGGCGAACGAGATCGCCGCGAAATTTGCCGGCATGCCGAATGTGACTGTGACCGTGCGCGATGAAGCCTGGATCGAAGGGATTGGCATGGGCGCGCTGTATGGAACGGCGCAGGGCTCGGTGCGGCCGCCGCGTTTTGTTGTCATCGACTATCGCGGTGGGCCCGAGGGCCAGCAACCGGTGGTGTTCGTCGGAAAGGGCATAACCTTCGATACGGGGGGCATCTCGATCAAGCCGAGCGCCAATATGTGGCGTATGCGGATGGATATGGCGGGGGCTGCCGCTTCGGCAGGCGCGATCCTGACGCTGGCGAAGCGGGAAGCGAAGCTGAATGCAGTGGCGGTTCTGCCGCTGTCGGAGAACATGCCGGATGGCAATGCGATCCGGCCCGGCGATGTTCTGACGTCGATGAGCGGCAAGACAATCGAGGTCATCAACACCGATGCGGAGGGGCGTCTTGTCCTGGCAGATGGCTTGTGGTGGGCGCAGGAGAATTACGAACCGCGGCTGGCGCTGACCATCGCGACCCTCACCGGTGCTGTGGGCGGCGCTCTTGGGACGGATTATGCCGGCCTGTTCACGAAGGATGATGCGCTCGCTGAAAGATTTGTCCGCGCCGGGCAGGTCTCCGGCGAGGAGGTCTGGCGCCTGCCGGTGAACAAGAGCCATTTCTCAGCTATCAAGAGTGATATTGCCGATGTGAAGAACACCGGTGACAGTGGTCCCGGCGCTTCGACCGGCGCGGCCTTCATCATGGAGTGGGCAAAGCCGGCCACACCCTTTGTGCATCTCGACATCGCTTCGATGGCCTGGAACAATTCTTCCGCGCCAACTGATCCGCGCGGGGCGACCGGTTATGGCGTGCGCCTGCTGGACGAGATCGCGCGGGGGTATGAAGCGAAGTAGGGCGGTCGCGAAGATCTTTGGCCCTCTCCCGGCAAGCGGCAGAGGGCCGGGCCTTTCAGCTGCGTTCCTTGACGAGGCCGATTTCGCGCAGGCGTTCCATGAGGAAGTCCTGCGCCGTGATCGGCTTGTCTGCCTTGCCGCCTTCGGCCAGGCAGCCGGGCAGCGCTTCGATCAGGAAATCCTGATTGAAGTGGAGGAAGAAGGGTGTCGAATAGCGCGGGAAACGGGCGCGTTCGGGCGCTGGGTTGACCACGCGGTGCGTGGTCGAAGGCAGGACGCCGCCGGTATAGCGCTGCAGCATGTCGCCGCAATTGATGACGAGGGCGCCCGGCGGCGGATTGACGGCGAGCCATTTGCCGGAGCGGTGTTTCACTTCAAGGCCGGCTTCCTCCGCGCCCAGGAGCAGCGTGATGACGTTGATGTCTTCATGAGCGCCGGCGCGGACCGAGCCCTCCGGAGGGGGATCCATCTGCGGCGGGTAATGAAGCAGGCGGAGGATCGAGTTGCCAAAGTCTACCTTGTCCTCGAACCAGTCCTCGGAAAGGTTCAGGTGCAGGGCGACGCCTTTCAGCAGGTCGCGGCCGAAAGAGTCCAGCGCTTCGTAAAGGCCATAGGTGGCCGCGTCGAAGCCGGGCACTTCGGAGACGCTGGGCGTGTCCTTCATGGTGGAGCGATAGGGTGAACCGGGGGGCAGGGCGCGGCCGGTGTGCCAGAATTCCTTAAGGTCGGCCTGCATCTGGCCCTTGGCGTTTTCCGTGCCGAAGGGGGTGTAGCCGCGTTGCCGGCCACCGGGGGCGTCATGGTATTTTTCCTTCGTCTCTGCCGGCAGGGCGAAGAAGGCCTTGGTGGCGGCAAGGTTGGCGTCGATCACGGATTGCGCGACCGGATGGCCGGTGATGACGGCAAAGCCGGTTTCCCGGAAGGAACGGCCGAGCGCCTTGGCGAAGGCGGCCTTGTCCTGATGCCAGAGCGGGTAGGGGATGGGTTCAAAATACTGGGTCATGGACGGCTTCTGCCAGAACTGGCGTCCGGCTGAAAGTAGGGGTTTTCACGGAAGCGGCACCAGCCTGTTTTGCTTAAGGAAATATCAAAGCAGGCATGCGAGGCCTGATCGATTGATATTCCGCAGGGAGCGGCGCTGATCCATGACCTCCGCCCGGACCCGCCCGCCTGACCCGGCGGCGCCTATGGCGCACCTGCGGCCGCGCTTGGGGCTGGCCGATGTCGCGGTGCATCTTTGGCGGGCAAAATGGCTGATTTTGCTTGTATTTCTGCCGCTTTTTGCGCTCGGGCTGTTCGCCGCTCTGGCGTTGCCGGAGCGATACACCGCCCATGCAAGGCTGATCGTTTCCGCTGCAGAGTTCAGTGCCGGGGCCGCCGAAGCCGAGACGGAGCTGATGCGCAGCCCAGCCGTCATAGAGGCCGCTCTGGAGCGTGTGACCCTGGCGAGGGCCTGGCCCGAGATTGCGGGCGGCTGTGAAGGCCAGGCCTGCGCGCGGCTGGGACGTGAGGCCCTGCGGCGGGCCTTTCGGGCTGAGGCGGCATCCGGCGGAAGGGCCATCTCCGCCTCCCTGACCCATGCCGACCCGTCGATGGCGGCCGAATTGCTGAACGTCGCATTAGAGGCCTACCTTGACTACCGCCCGGCGATCCTTGGCGAGGAGCCGGCGCTCAATTTCAATGCCCAGCGCGAAAGGTTCGAGCAGGAGGTCGTCAGGGCGGAGGCCGCCATCCGGGATTACCTGGCGCAGAACGGCCTTGGCGGTCTGGACACGGAGCGCGCGACCCTGGCTGGCCTGCATGCCGCGGCCAATGCCCAGCTGCTCAGTGCGGCCACCCGGCGCGCGGAGGTGACCGCGGAGCTGGGGGTATGGCGCCGGCGGCTGGCCGCGGAGCCGGCCGAACAGGTGCTTTATGTCGAAGACACCTCCCGCCTGCGCCTGCAGGCATTGCAGATCGAGCGCGAGGAGCTGCGCGCGCGCCTTGCGCCGCATGACCCGGTGCTGCGCGATCTCGACTGGCGGATCGAGCGGCTCGAGACTTATCTGCAAAGCCAGACGGCACCGGAAGGTTTCGTCCGCCGCGGGGGAAATCCCCTGTGGGAGGAAGCGCGGTCTGCGATTGCACGGCTGGAGGCGGAGGCGAGCGCTATTGACCGTCAGCAGACGGAACTCCAGATGCAGCTTGCCAGTATCGAAGAGCGGCAGATGCGCTTGATGACGCTGACGCCCGGACTGGAAGATCTGCAGCGGCGGCGGGATGCTGCAGCCGAAGGCGCGCGCCGCTTTGCCAGGCTGGCGGCTGAAGCGCGCGCGCGGACTGACCTGTCGCGCGATGGGGGCGGGGATGTCCGGCTGATGGCGCCGGCCGAGGTGCCGGTGAGCGGGGAGAGTCTCAGGGTTCAGGCGGCTCTGGGCGCACTTCTTCTGGCTTTTGTTGCGGCCCTGGGGGCGGGGGTGGCGCACGCGCTGACACGGCCCGGCTTCGCGACGCCCCGGGCGCTCGAAAGGACGATTGGTGTCCCCGTTCTGGCAACGGTGCGGCGGCACTGACGGGCGATTTTCCTAAAGACGCGTTAACCAAGCCATGCTAGCCCGGCAGCGGTAATTGCGGGACGCGGGATGCTTGATCTGCGGCAGGAAC
>CAYQRX010000226.1:0-5568 GCA_964419865.1 uncultured Hyphomonas sp.
GTCATTCTACCACACTGGTCAAGGACGGCGGCCGCGCGAGCGCGGCCTTGCAAGCGGCCCGTGCCGGGCCGTCCCTGACTCAGCGTGTCCGCATGCCTGCGACCGTGCGGGGCGGCTAGAGCCTCGCAATCTTCGGTCTCATCGCTTACATTTCACAAGGAGCATCCAATGAGCGACGCCGACATGACCACCGCCGAACAGTCCCTTGCCGACGACAAGATGCGGGCCGAGATCGCCAAGCTGATCGCGGAAACCTCGAAGATCAATGCCGAGGCCCGCTGGTATCCGCTGGCCGTCGCGACCGGCCTCGTCGGCGCCATCGCCGGCCTGACGGCCTTCATCATCAAGCTTTTCGGTCTCTGACCTATGCGGCCCCTTCGGGGGCCGCTTTAACTTCAGCCGGGCGCAGCTTGGTCGTTCTCTTCCCCGCCAGCAATGCTGAATCGGCCGCGGCCGAGGCAGCGCGGAACGGCCGCGGATCATCGTGCAGATCGGCCCAGGCATGGCCCGTCCAGAACGTCGCAATGTAGAGCTTCATGATTCCGCACCTGACGGCAGCATCCTTATACCTGCGCTGGCAATGAGAAGCTCCCGCACCTCGTCGCGGTCCTGCTCGCTCATATCAGACACCTCAGGGAGCTTGGCTCGGGCGAACGTGACCTTCACACCGAACGTGACCTCAACTTGGTCCTCTGCGGTATCATCTCTGTTTCCCATGGTGAAACCTCAAGCCAAATCCGTTTCTGAAAAGTCATTGCCCTTGTAGAGCAAGGGCACATGGTAGGCTTTCGCGCAGGCGTAGGAGAGCGCGTCCCCGAAATTGAGCTGCGCAGGGTGGCCGACGACCTTGCCGTAAACCGACAGCGCCCGCATCGCTTCCTTCCCCATCCCCGTGGTGATGTGCATCTCTTGCGCTTCGGCCGCCTCGAAAAACCCGTCGACCAGCTCGGCCGCCGCGGCAAAGTCCTCGGCTGCCGCCGGGCCCTTGCCGCGGGCCTGCACCTTGGCCCTGACCAAGGCGAGCGTCGCTTCCATCCGCACGACCGGCGAGAACCGCAGCGTGCCGCGCGAGGCCTCCATCGCCTTCAGCAACCCTGGCGCTTCCGGCTCGTTCAGCAGCACCGCGACCACCGCGCTTGCGTCCAGGAACATCAGTCCTCGCCCCATTGCTCGTCAAAGAACGGCTTCAGGTCTTCGCCCGTGCTGACGAAACCCGCCTCTGCCGCGCGGCGCTGGATCTTCCCAACCCGATCCACAAGCCGTTCCTCGGCGGCAAGCGCCTCGATCTGCGCGGCAAGCGCCTTGCGCACCGCCTCGGACTTGTTTTTTACGCCGGTCATGGCACAGTATTTGGCGACAAGCGCGTCGATCTCATCGCCCTTGATAAGCATTGCCATCGGTCTATCCTTCATGGTATAGACGATATATAGATTTCAGTATATACTTTTGCAAGGAGGATGATATGGGTCTGATCTTCCGTCTCGGCATCGCCGGCGTCGCCGCCTATGTCTTCATGCCCGTCCTGCGGGACATCGCTGCGGTCGATCCCATGGGCAGCGTCGTCGCAGGCCTCGGGGCCGCCGTGGCTGCGATTGGATATGTCACCGCGTGAACCAGATCTTGATGAAGGAAAATCACATGATGGAAGCGATCACGAACAGACTGGCGAGCGTTGCGGGTCTTGTGGCCTACGTTTCGGTCGTCGTGTTCCCGACACTGCTACTGCTCTTCGCGCTCAGCCTGGACCTTTTGCCAACGGATCTGCCCACCTCCCTGGGCTTTATGGTCATCGCAGCGGTCGGCGGACTCGGGTTTTTCCTGGCTTCCCTCATCGAAATTCGTCCGGCACAGCCGAAGCGGAAAAGCGAGCCTGCGAAGTAGCAGGGCGTCTGCCCGCTTTGGCGGGCACCGCGTTCTAGTCCGGCCTGACGCCCGGACCCGAGCCAGACAGGGCGATGCGCCCGGCTGCGGCCGGTGCCTGCCCGTCTCGTCCCGAGCCAGCCATGCCCCTGCCGGTCCTGGTCGCCCTGCCCTGCCCGTCTCGGCCCTTCGGGTGACGCCCGCTGACGCGAGCAGGCGGCGAGCGAGACCCCAGGTATCGAACGATCCGCCTGCGGTAAGCTGGGCTGAAGGTTCGTCGGAGATCCCGGCTGGCGCCGGCATCCGGTTGATCCAGGAGCCGCCCGGGGGGATCGACGCGGGCCAGGCCCGCGCTCACCCCCCGGCCGACGCCTTTTCCTTTTCGTGTTGTCCGCCAACAGACCGGCTCTGCAAAGTCAATGGACGCCATCGCCGTGCCGGGCCCGGACCCTCCGTAATTTTCTCCTGCGTCGAAAATGACGGTTTCCAAGCCCGTCACGGCGACAAGCCCCCCTCGGGGGGTGGCTATGACTTTGCCGATCCGGCCCGTGGGCCGGGCTTCGCCCTCACCCACTCTGTTCCGCCGGAAACATGCGTTTCCGGCAGATCAGATCGGCCGAGGCGCAGCCCATCGGCGGAACGGGGGAAACACCCCGACGCCATCACCACGAAAGGATAAACCCATGACCACCTATCGGCTTCAATCGTCCGGTCTGGTTCACACGCCCGGCATCATCGCATGGGCGATCAATGGCTATGCCTTCCCGCGCGACCGCAAGAACATGCTGAAAGTGATCGGCGAAACTTTTCCGACCGTCCCAACCCCCGCAATCGAAAAGCTGCTTTCCAAGGCTGTGCCTTACACGGTCGAGGATGAAACCGTTGTTTTCACCGTCGAGGGGGCTTCCTGATGCTTGGCGGACTGGACAACGAAGCCACCGGCGCGCGCATCGCCGCCATTGCGCGGGACAATGACACGTTCCGCGCCGCGCTGGCCTTTGCTGGCCCGTGCGACATTCCCGGCAAGATCGTCGTCACCCCCGGAGTGTCGGCAATGGGGCCGGAATTTCTCGCGCTGCTGCACCTGACCGTGGCGGGCTTTGCCGACTTCACCGAGGAAAATGACCCATGGGGCGATCATTCCTTTGGCGCGGTCGAAGTCTGCGGCACCCGCGTTTTCTGGAAGATCGACCTTTACGACGAAGCATATAGATTCGGCGCGAGCATCCCCGAAAACCCGGAAAAGACCCGCCGCGTCCTGACCATGCTGCTGCCGTCCGAATACTGAAAACACCAGCCCCCGCCACGCGCGGGGGCTATGCTCCTATACGGCAATGCCGTATATTTTTGTTGACCGCTAGGCGGCATTGCCGTATAGTTATCCTATGCAAAGCGTAATCCAAACCGCCACTTTTCTAGCGCAGGCCAAGCGGTGCGGCCTGTCCGACGACGAGCTTCAGGAAATCGTCGCCGTGATCGCCGCCGACCCCGAGGCCGGGGCCGTAATGGCCGGAACAGGCGGGGCGCGCAAGCTGCGCCACGCCCGCGACGGCCAAGGAAAAAGCGGAGGATTCCGCACCATTCACTATTTCGGGGGCGGGGATATTCCCGTCTTTGCCCTCGCGATCTACGGGAAGAACGAGAAGGGCAACCTCTCGAAAGCCGAACGGAACGAACTGGCCCGCATCCTTCCCAAGCTGGCCGATGCCTACAGACAGAGAAAGGACAAGGCATGACCTTCGGAAAAGAGCTTATCCAGAGCGCAAATGAAGCCCTTGCCATCGCGGAAGGCCGCGCAGAACCCGCCGCCATTTTCGTGCCCGAGAGCATCGACGTTGCGGCCATTCGCAAGCGCCTGAAACTCTCGCAGACCGAATTTGCCAAGCGGTATGGCCTGCCCGCTGGCACGATCAAGGATTGGGAGCAGAACCGCCGCCAGCCGGATCGCGCCGCGATGTTGCTGTTGAAGGTGATCGACAAAGCCCCTGACACGGTGGCGCAGGCGATCCGCGCATGAGGCGGGCCGTTCTGCATCGCATCTATCTGGCCGGATATTCCGGCCAGATCATGCCGCGCTGGCTGCGCAAGGCTTTGGCCGGATCGCAATTGCATCGCGCATGGTTCCTCGGCTTCAAGGGCTGTTTCGAGGAAAACGGCATCCGCTACGGGCTGGCGAACCCATACCCCGGCTGAACCGGGCGCAATTCAACCCGATACCGCAGCACCGGCCCAGGGCGTTCCGCCTTGGGCCGGTTTCGTTTCATCGTCGTGACATGCCAGAAAGCGGAGATCGACGCGCTGCGCGCGCCGATCAAGTCTTTTGCGCGATCAGGCAAGACCGCCTGCGGCGGTCAGGCCCAAGATGACCGGCCAACGTGGCCGATTTTCCAAGAGGCAGATCGAGGAACCCCCATGCCCTGCCCCATGGGCGAATCCCGGCCTATGGCCGGGACCGTGCCCTAGTCGGTCGCCGGCGTTGCCGTCGCCCGACCCGAGCCGGAACGCCCTGCCCTTCCTGCCGCCGGATTGCACCTGGCGCCGTCTCTGCGAGCCAGCCCCATGCGCGGCGGCATGGTCGGGCACGACGCCCCGTCTCGGCCCATGCGGGTGACGGTCATCCCCTCGGCTGCGCCTCGGCTTTCGCGGCCGCGGCCGCACCGTGCGCGACGAGCTGGTGACGATCGGCGCCGGCGTCACCGTTGACGGTTCGGAGATCCCGGCCGGGGGCCGTGATCGGGTTGATGCAGCGGACGCGGCGGGGGATCGACGCGGGCCAAGGCCCGCGCTCACCCCCGCCCCGACGATTTTCCATTTGTGGGGTCCGCCCAACAGACCTGCCCGGGCCGGTCAAGGGGCAAGCGCCGCGCTGCGCGCGTCGGCGTCCAGCCGGGCCGTGTCCTCGCGCGTGCCGCGCTGCGGGCCGCTCCACCCCGGCTTCCCGCCCCCATGACAGTCCCGGCCAGGCCCGTGGGTCGGGCTTCGCCCTCACCCACTCTGTTCCGCCGGAAACATGCGTTTCCGGCAGATCAGATCGGCCGAGGCGCAGCCCATCGCGGACAGGGGCACCAAGACCCCGCCGCCATCGCAAAAGGAATGAACCATGGCCGTGAAATTCGACCTCTACCAGCATGTCACCGATCAGATCATTGCCAGCATCGAGGCGGGCACCCCCGCGTGGCGCAAACCTTGGACGGGCGAGGCTGCCACTATGCAGATGCCGCGCCGCGCCAATGGCGAAACCTATCGCGGTATCAATGTCCTGATGCTGTGGCTGGTCGCGATGGAAAAGGGCTATCGGGCGGCGCACTGGTTCACCTACCGCCAGGCGCAGGAGCATGGTGGGCAGGTCCGCAAGGGCGAAAAGGGCGCTATGGTGGTGAAATACGGCACGTTCGACCGCGAAGATGCCGAGACCGGCGAGGACAGGAAAATCCCCTACCTGAAAGGCTACACGGTTTTCAACGCCGAGCAGATCGACGGCCTTCCCGAGAAATTCCATGCCGCCCCGGCCGAGCCGGCACGCGATCTTGGCACCGAGGCCGATCCCCGGCTCGACGCCTTCTTTGCCGCCACCGGCGCCGACATTCGCACCAGCGACGATCCGCGCGCCTACTATCACCCGGCGCAGGACTTCATCCACATGCCGCCGATCGCCACCTTTCACGACGCCGGCCGCTTCTATGCCACCCTCGCCCATGAGGCTTGCCA
>CAYQRX010000227.1:0-5568 GCA_964419865.1 uncultured Hyphomonas sp.
ATCAGAAAGAAGACCAGAACCGATGGACGCCCAGCCCGAAAGCCAGATCGTCGATGCGGTCCTGAACGCGATTTCCGAACAGCGCCTGCCCGCCGGGGCGAAGCTGGGCGAACAGGCGCTGAGCGAGCTTTTCAACTGCAACCGGGCCAATGTCCGCCGCGCGCTGGCCTCGCTGGCGGCCAAGCAGGTGGTCGAACTGCGGCCCAATCGCGGCGCCTTCGTCGTCACCCCCTCGGCGCAGGAGGCGCGCGAGATCTTCCAGGCCCGCCGCGCCATCGAGCGCACCATCGCCCGGCAGGCCGTGGCTCGGGTCAGCGACGAGGATATTGCCCATCTTCGCGCGAATATCGCTGCCGAGACCGAGGCACGGGCGCGCCGCGACAAGCCGACCGAATTGCGGCTGTCGCAGCAGTTCCACATGTATCTGGCGCGGCTTTCGGGCAATCGCGTTCTGGAACGCTTCCTGGCCGAACTGACCATGCGCAGCACGCTGATCCTGGGCATGTATCCCAGCGCCGGGCATTCCTGCTCGAATTGCGACGACCATGTGGGCATCGTCGATGCCCTGATGGCGCGGGACGAGGAATTGCTGCTGCGCCTGACCGACGAACACCTGCGGCATCTGGAGGCCGGGCTGAACTTCGACCTTCCGCCCGTGTCCTCGGTCAGCCTGAAGGATCAGATCCTCGGCCCGCCGGCATAGCGGATCGGAGAGGCGTCGCCTGCAAGGTTGAGCGCACGGCCAGGGAAACGGCGCGGTGACTCGAGCCCGCGACCGGTTGCAAGATGCCGGCGGGGCGGAAGGCGGCCCGAAGGGCGCCGGCGCCGGCAGCCGGGCAGAAACTCCCGCGCCTCATTGCCGGAACTCTCGCGGCCCTTTTCCCGTCCATCGCTTCAGCGCCTTTCGGAAGCCGGCGGCATCGCTGAATCCCAGAAGCATCGCGATGTCGAATACGCTCATCTTCGTGGTAGCCAGATATTCCTGCGCCAGGGTGGAGCGCACGTCGTCGGCGATGGCCTGAAACGCGGTTCCCTCGGCCTCCAGCCTGCGCCGCAGCGTCCGGCTGGTCATGTTCAGCTTGTCCGCAACCGCCTCCATGTCCGGAAACTCTCCCGGCCGCTCCATCAGGATCCGATAGACCGATCCAGAGGCGCCGAGGCTGGTCTTTGCCTGGCCGATCAGCCGATCACAGGTTTCCTGCATCAGAACCGAGGTCAGCGGATGCGCCATCACCGGCTTCTGATCGAGGACCGCGCGCTCGTAAACCAGTTCGCAGCGCGGCTGTTCGAAAAAGCACGGGCAGTTCAGATATTGCTCATAGATCCCGGCATGTTCGGGTGCCGGATGGGAAAAGCTGGCCCTCAGCGGGGGGCAGGTTTTCCCGGCGACATCCTGCAGATGGGTGACGTGCAGGCTGAATTGTTGCTCAAGCAGAAATCGGCGCAGATCCTGCGAAGGGTTCAAAACAAAGATATCGGGGAAGCTCCATACCGCAAGCTCGTCATATTCGCTCCATTCAATCGCCATCGGGGGCGTCGCGAGTCGGCGATACTTGATGGCCAGCCTGAAATAATCGCGAAGCGACAGGCAGGACAGCAAGGCATAGCCATACATTCCATAGGCGGAAACACGAAGCCGCGCGCCCAGCTTGAAGGGCGTGGTGGGATCCTGCGACAGGTCCAGCGCATTCAGGCAGACGGTCATGTACTGGCGCATGGACGTAAGGGCAAAGGGATCCTTAAGATCGTCCATGTCCACGCCGCTGCCCTTCAGGCTCTCGGATGGCGGGATGCCCTGTTCGGCCAGAATCTCCACAAGCGCGCCGATCTTGTAGGGTGCATAGATTCGCTCGTCTGGAAGCGGGAGCATGGCGGCGGGTTTCATTATGTCCTCGCAGGCCTCATCTCTGTCCGAAAATGACCTTATGGGCGCCGGTTTGCAACGTTAATCTGGCCGGCAGCAACAACTGCGGCAATGCCGTGGAGAGGGGGCGCATTCTGTCACCGCGCGGCAGGACGGAGCGGGAGGAAGCGGAGTCGGGCGCATATGCGCCGATTGTCCCGCGGGCCTTTTGCGGCCATGCTTTCCGTCTTTGCAAAACATGATCTCGGGAAAGTCCGGGATTGGGGACAGCGGCGGAAATGCAGATCTGCGGCTGAGGCAGGCATATCGCTTCAATCGGGCGATCAATGCCGGCCAAGCAGAGAACTCTTCGCGACAGATGCCGGATCGAAGATTCGAGCGGAGGAGATATCCCATGTGGATAGCACTGAGTTTCTGGGGGGCGAGCATCGCCTTCTGCATCGCGGTATCGCTTTACCTGTGTGGCAGGATCGAATCCTCCCGCGTGCGGCGCTGGGGCGCCACCGGCAAGCTTTTGCGCTACGAGTGAGGGCGGAATGAGCATCTCTTATCTCATCGTGTTCGGCGGCTATCTGGCCTTCCTGACCTGGACCTGCCTCAAGAGCATGAAGGAGGTCGAGTCCCTGTCCGATTTCACCACCGGCGGGCATCGCATGGGGCTGCTGCTGGGCGTGGGCACCTCGGTCGCGACCTGGGTCAGCGTGGCCTCGGTGATGGGCGTGCCGGGCCAGCTCTATCGCACCGGCGTCGCCGCGATCATCGGCTGGGTCGCGGGCTGGTTCCTGGCCACCGCGGTCATGCCGATCCTGGCCTACAAGGTGCGCCGGCCGGAATTGCCGGCCCGGACCTTTCCCGAATTCATCCGCATGCGCTTCGAGCCCTTCGAGCGCATCAGCGGGCTGCAGCTGATCGTCGCCGCGCTGATGCTGGTGGGCTATTTTGTCTTCTGCCATCTTCAGGTCGTGGGTTTCGGCATCGTCTTCAACACGATCACCGGCATCCGGTACGAATATGCCATCTTCGCCTTCCTGGTCCTGCTGGCATTGACCTCGCTTGGCGGTTTCTGGTCGGTGGCGGCCACGGATACGCTGAACGCGGTGCTGATCCTGGTCGGCCTGGCCTTCGGCACCGGTGCGATCCTTTACGCCTCCGGCGGGCTTGGCCCGATCCTCGATGCCGTGGCGACGACCACCGCGCCGACCAATGTCGGCGGCGAGCCGCTGGAGCCGGGCATCCTGCTGTCGCCCGCGGGCACTTTCGGCTGGTCGGTGCTGATGGGCATCTTCATGTCGAACGCCCTGGGCGCCTCGGTCGCGCCGCATTGGATCAACCGCTTCATGGCGCCCAGGAACAGCAAGGCCGCCGTGCTGCAGATGATGTGGACCGTGATCGCGCTGATCCCGATCTTCCTGTGCCTGATCGTGATCGGCCTTGGCGCCAAGGCGCTTTTGCCCAGCCTGCCCGCCGACAAGACCACCGATTACATCATGCCGCTGATCGTGCAGAACTACGCTCCGCCCTTCGTCGGCGCCCTGACGCTGATCGCGCTGCTGGCGGCGGCGGTCTCGACGGCAAATTCCATGCTGCTGAACTGCGGCACGTCGCTTTACTATGACCTCTACCGCTCGCTCTATCCCGACCGCCGGTTCGACGACGACCGCGCCACGCGCCACCTGCGCTACTCCGTTCTGGTTCTCGGCCTGCTCTCGGTGATCAGCGCGATCAAGCCGCCGGTGCTGCTGGCGATGGGGTTCACCTATGTCTATGGCGCCTTTGGCGCGGCCTTCATGTGGCCGGTCTGGTTCGGGCTGTTCTGGAAGCGGATGAACCGCGCGGGCGCCTATGCGGGCATCATCGTGGGCGTGGCGGCCTTTGTCGCCGCCAAGGCGATGGGTGCGGACAATCCCTTCGTGGTCGGTGCCGGCCTTTCGCTGCTTGCCACGCTGGCCGGGGTCTTTCTCAGCCCGGCGCCGCCGAAAGAGGCCTACGAGGCCTATTTCGACGCCGATGTCAGCCCCTCGACCCGCGCCGTTGCGCTGCGCATCCGCCGTGAAAGCGACCATGCCCATGAAACCCAGGGCGCCGCACCGCTTGCAGCGGAGGCCAAGGCATGAGGGCCGCGATCATCGGGGCCGGATCGCTCGGCACCATCATCGGCGCGTTGATGGCGAAGGGCGGCCGCCCGGTCGACCTGGTCGACACCAACCGCGCGCATGTCGATGCGCTCAATCGCGATGGCGCCCGCGTCACCGGCGAGATGGAGCTGCTGGTGCCGGTCCATGCCCTGACCCCGGACGCGATGAGCGGGCAATACGATCTGGTGTTCCTGCTCAGCAAGCAGACCGCCAACCAGGCGGTGCTGTCGCATCTGCTGCCGTTCCTGCATGACGAAAGCATCGTCTGCACCCTGCAGAACGGCATTCCCGAGCCATCCGTGGCCGCGGTGGTGGGGCAGGGGCGCACCATCGGCGGTGCGGTGGGGTTCGGCGCGACCTGGATGGGCCCCGGAGTGTCCAGCCTGACCACGACCGCCGAAGCCGTGCGCAAGTTCGCCTTCGAGATCGGCGAGATGGACGGCGTGATGCGGCCGCGCCTGACCAGGGTGCAGGATTACCTGTCCTGCGTCGGGCGGACCGAGTTGCTGGACGACCTGATGGGCATCCGCTGGTCCAAGGTGCTGATGAACGCGACCTTCAGCGGCATGTCCGCGGCACTCGGCTGCACCTTCGGCGAGGTGATGGACGATCCGCGCGCGCTGCTCTGCGTGGCCTTCATCGCCGATGAGACGGTGCGCGCCGCCCATGCGGCGGGGCATCGCATGGCCCCGATGCAGGGCGAGGATTTCGAGCGTTTCGCGCTCGCCTCGCCTGCCTCGGTCCCCGAGGTGCTGCCGCTGATTCGCAAGATATGGAGCCAGCATCGCCAGCTGCGCGCCTCGATGCTGCAGGATCTGGAAAAGGGCCGCGATACCGAGATCGGCTTCATCAACGGCATCGTTTGCCGGACCGGGCGCGGGCACGGGCTGGCGACGCCCTTCAACGACCGCGTGGTGGAACTGGTCAGCGAGGCGCAGGCCGCCCGCGGCGTTCCCGATTTCTCGAACATCGACCGTTTCGACGATCTGCTGCGCCCGCATCCGGCGCTGCTCGATTCAATTTCGCGAGGAAACCATGGCTAAGCAACCCGTCGTCATCACCTGCGCCATCACCGGCGCGATCCATACCCCGACCATGTCGGATGCGCTGCCCTATACGCCCGAGGACATCGCGGCGCAGGCCATCGGGGCGGCCGAGGCCGGGGCCGCGATCCTGCATCTGCATGCGCGCCGCCCCCATGACGGCGGCGTCACCATCGACCCCGAGGCCTTCGCCGCCTTCCTGCCGCGCATCAAGCAATCGACCGATGCGGTGATCAACATCTCGACCGGCGGCAGCCTGACCAACACCATCGACGAGCGCGTGGCCCCGGCGCTGCGCTTCTCGCCCGAGATGTGTTCGCTGAACATGGGCAGCATGAACTTCAGCTTCCACCCGCTGGCAAAACGCTACGACACCTGGAAATTCGACTGGGAGCGCGACTATGTCGCCAAGTCCGACGGCAATATCTTCCGCAACACCTTCGCCGATATCGAGAACGCGGCCGGCCAGCTTGCCCCCCACGACATCAAGTTCGAGCATGAATGCTACGATGTCGGGCACCTCTAC
>CAYQRX010000228.1:0-5500 GCA_964419865.1 uncultured Hyphomonas sp.
AGCATGAGGCGATAAATACGGCCGCAACAGGACGGCTCGGCTATGCGCCGGACGGCGTGCGCCAGGCGGCGCTGATGCTGGACGCAGTGACCTATCGCGGCGAGCTGTTCATCCGCGACCTCGGCGCATTCATGGGTCTGCGCATGGCGCTCGGCACTCTGGAATCGGCGGGCAGCAAAGCCGAAGCTGACGCTGTGGAGCCGCTGCTCTGGTCGATCGCGTTGAAACTTGAGCATGGCAGTGTCGCGGATGCACGCGCCCGCCTCGAGGCCGCGAGGGCGGCGCTGGAGCGCGCGCTGCGCGACGGCGCCTCCGAGGACGAAATCCGCCGGCTGATGCAGGCATTCCGGGATGCGGCCAATGAATACCTTGCCGCAAAGATGGCCGAAGCGATTGCCGGCGGGCTCGATGGGCCGCAGCAGGAGCAGGATGGTCAGGCGCAGGCGGGCGGTCAGTCGCTTGGCGGGCGCGATTTCGAGGACATGTTGAACGCGCTGCAGGATCTCACCGAGACCGGCGCGTCGGAACAGGCGCGCCAGCTCCTGTCGGACATCACCAACCTGCTCGAGAATCTCGAATTCCAGCGCGGGCAGGGGCAGGGGGATGGGATGGGCATGCCCGGCCAGCAGGCCGAAGGCGAGGAAAGCGACCTGCCGCCGGAAGAGCAGGCGATGACCGACGCGATGCGCCGCCTGTCGGAAATCCTCCGTGAACAGCGCCAGCTGAATGACGATACGCTGGCCCAGCAGCGAGGCGAACAGCCCGCCCAGCGGGGGCAGCCGCAGCCGGGTGAAGGCTCGGAGCAGGGCCAGGGCGGCGACATGGAAGGCGAGGGCACGGGCGAGGGCCGTGAGCCCGGCGAAGACGGCGGCGGCGCGCGCGAAGGCGAAGGTGAGCCGGGCGCAGGCCGCGGCGGCACACTGGCCGAACGCCAGGCGCGTCTCGGCCAGTTGGTCGAGGAGCTTGCGCGCCGTCAGGGCCAGACCGGCGAAGAAGGCGGATTGCCCGGTGCAGGCATCGATACAGAGACCTTGCGGGCAATCCAGGAAGCGCAGCGCCGGGCTGAACGCTCGCTTGAGCTTGGCAATGAGGGTCGCGCAGCAATGGATCAGGAACGCGCGACACAGCTGCTCTCGGAGTTGACACGAGAACTGGCCGGACAGCTCGACCAGCTGCGCGCCAGCCGGCTGGGCGAGCAGGGCCAGAGCTCGAATGATCCTTTCGGGCGTCCGCTGACGGGGGCGGGTAATGACGGGGAAGGCATCGAGATTCCGTCGGAAGCCGAACGCCAGCGCGCGAAGGACATCCTCGACGAGCTTCGCCGCCGCTATGGCGAGGCCGAGGATGAGGAAGAGCGCGATTATCTGAGGCGGCTGCTGGAGCGGTTCTGAAGCCGTGCTTGCCCAGCGCCAAGCGGCGTGGTCTCATCCTTCCAAAGAACAATGGGAGGAACGGCATGGCGACTCGCTGGGAATACACGAAGGGCCTGAAGGAGATCGGCAACGGGCTTTATGCCTGGCTGCAGCCGGATGGAGGTTGGGGCTGGTCGAATGCCGGACTTATCCGGGATGGGGAAGCCTCGCTCCTGGTCGATACATTGTTCGACATGGCTCTGACGCGCGAGATGCTGGAGGCGATGGAGGGTGCAACCGGCATCGGCGCAGGCCGGATCGGCGCAATTGTCAACACGCATGCAAATGGCGATCATTGCCATGGCAACGGATGTTGTCCGCAGGCGGAGATCATTGCGTCCGAGGCCAGCGCGAAAGAGATGGCCGAAGTGCCGCCCGCCATGCTCGCTCAGTTCAAGAAGATGGGCGCACAGCTTGGGCCTGCCGGCGCCTATTTTGCCGACATTTTCGCGCCGTTCGACTTCGACAATGTGGACGAGCGCCCGCCGACAAAGACATTTTCAGGCGAGATGACGCTGAAGGTCGGCGACAAGGAGGTGCGCCTGATCGAGGTCGGCCCCGCGCATACGGGCGGCGATGTTCTCGTCCATGTGCCGGGAGACAGGGTGGTCTATACAGGCGACATCCTCTTCATCGACGGCACACCGCTGATGTGGGCGGGGCCGGTAAAGAACTGGATTGCGGCGTGCGAGAAGATCATCGCGATGGACGCTGATGTAATCGTGCCGGGACATGGTCCGGTGACGGACAAGGCCGGCGTGCGCCGCGTGGCGGATTATCTCGCCTATGTGGACCGCGAGGCCCGCAGACGCTTCGATGCGGGAATGTCCGTGCGCGATGCGGCCCATGACATCGCCCTTGGCGATTATGCAAGCTGGGGCGATGCAGAGCGGATCGCGGTCAATGTCGACAGTCTTTACCGCGAATATCGCGGCGACGGTAAAGTGACGCCGGTGATCGAACTTTTCGGGCTGATGGCGGAGCTCCGCGATGCGCAGCGGCGTTAGCGGTTTGCGCCGGGCACCCATTTTACATCATCGGCGCCGTCATTATTGGCCGCGCGGCCCGCGACGAACAGCCAGTCGGACAGGCGGTTGATGAAGGCGAGCGCTTCTGCCGTGACAGGCTCGTTGTCGATGCTTGAAAGTTCCACGATGGCGCGCTCGGCGCGGCGGCAGAGGGTGCGCGCGACGTGAAGCTGGGCCGCCAGGCGCGATCCACCCGGGAGGATGAAGCTGTCGAGCGGCGGGATTGACGCGTTCATCGCGTCGATTTCTTCCTCAAGCCGCGTGACCTGGCTGGCAATGATGCGGAGCGGCGTCCATTCCAGCACGCGCCCTCGATCAGGGGTCGCAAGGTCTGCACCAAGATCGAACAGGTCGTTCTGGATGCGGCGGATGCGGGCCAGCATCTCGCCGTCCGCCTCAAGAGCGGCAACGCCGAGGGCCGCATTGAGTTCATCGACTGTGCCATAGGCCGCAACGCGCGGGTGCCATTTGGCGACTTCCTCTCCGGTCGAGAGACGGGTTTGGCCCTTGTCACCGGTGCGGGTGTAAATCTTGTCGATGCGAACCATCATCCAGCCTCCCGATGTCTCAGCCACCGAACTTGATGGCGCCGGCCGCGATCCCGATGAGGACAAGGAAGGCAATGGCGATGGCCTGGAAGATGACGCGCAGGCGCATGAGCTTGTTGGAGCGGCTGACCTGCTTGTCATCCCGGCGAGCGAGGTTGGCCACGCCAATCACCAGCACGATGGCGACGGCGGCGAGTGCGGCATAGAAGCCGATCGTCAGGAATTGTTGCATGGCACCTTGCTTTCTCTCTTCCGGTTCAGGGGATATTAGTGCGGCCGCGGGGCGGGCGCCCTGCTGCATCCGGTCGCGGCAGGGCATTGACGAGGCGGGCCATCGCGCTTGCCCCGACAAGCGGCGCAAAGAAGGGAATGACCGAACAGGCGAGTCCGGCGGTAAAGATCGACAAGCCGTGACGTTTCCTGAGTTCCACCGCCGCTTCATAGCTCATATGACGCTGAGCGGCGAGGGTGGCGTACTCCCGGCCCATCAGGAAGCCATTCAGCAGGATGAAAGCCGCCAGATTAACGCCGGGGATGAAATAGACCGGAATGGCGAGGATGTTGAGCAGGAGCGCCGGCAGGGCGATCCGCAGCCCGTTGCTCAGGCCTTCAGCCAGCGGAACGGCGCGCGCCTTGGGAGCGCCGATGGCTTTCTCGACGCGCTCAGCCGCCAGATCGAAGAGGAGCCCTCCGACGATCATCGAAGCGGCGGGAGAAAGGACAAGTGCCAGGACAATCAGCACAAGGCTCGCGGCCACTTCGCCGGCGGTGGACAGATAGCTGAGCCAGCCAGACCCTTCCGGGATCAACGGGACGACATAGCGGATGACCGCCGCGGCCGCGCCAAGTGTAAGCGCCAGGGCGACGGCGAGGTTCAGCAGGGCCAGGAGGGTGAGGCGGCCGAAGGCCACATCCTTAAGTCCGCCCAGGATCGCTGCCAGTGTGCGCGTCATGGCGGGTTCGTCCTAGCGGCCGCCCTCAAGCCGGGCGGCGAGGGCTTCGACCTTCTCGGCCATCTGCGTGACGAGGGCGGCCGCTTGCTGCTCCCCGGCATGGTCCGGCTGCACGCGGCGCGCCGCATCGAGCTCATCAAGCAGCGCGATCGCCGCCACCAGCAGCAGGCGCTCGTCGCCAATATCGCCAACAGCGGCTGAAATTCTTGCAAGCCTCACATCCAGCTGCTGGGCAAGGTGCTGGACCCTGGCTTCCTGGCCTGGCGCGCACGCGATCGAGAAGCTGCGGCCCCGGACAATGATGTCAGCTTTCGCCATCCTTATCGTCTCCTTCAGGCCCAAGGACCGCACGCACCTCCCGGATCGCGGACCCGAGGGCATCGCTCGCCTCATCGGCAAGAGCCTGCAATTCCGTTTCGCGTGCCAGCGCGTCGGCGAGCTCTTCTGCAAGCTTTGCACGATCAAGCGCCAGGAGCGCGATTTCCTCTTTCAGCAATGCCGGGTCGCCGGCGCGCGCCAGATGCGCCTCGAGGGCCACCTCGAGACGTTTCAGCGCCGCATCCAGGCGTGCCGCCGCCGAGTCCATCGCGTTCATGCGTTTATGGAGTATCTGCATTGTTTTGACACGCCAAGCGCCTTGACGCGAGCGGGCAAGTCTGGCCTAGCACGGGTCGGGCAGAAAAATTCCGGGAGATCAGCAGAATGGCTGTCACGAACCGCGACATGGCCAATGCCGTGCGCGCCCTTTCCATGGACGCAGTTGAAGCCGCCAAATCCGGCCATGTCGGCCTGCCGCTTGGCATGGCTGATGCGGCGACCGTGCTTTTCCGCAAATTCCTGAAGTTCGACCCGAAAGATCCGGCCTGGCCGGATCGCGACCGGTTTATCCTGTCGGCGGGCCATGGGTCGATGCTCATCTATTCGCTGTTGCACCTGACTGGTTATGCTTCTGTCAGCCGCGACGACATCCGGAATTTCCGCCAGCTCGGCGCCAGTACGCCCGGCCATCCCGAGAACTTTGTGACCGCCGGCGTCGAAACGACAACCGGCCCGCTGGGGCAGGGGATTGCAACGGCGGTCGGCATGGCGATGGCGGAGCGCCACCTCAACGCTCGCTTCGGCAACGACCTGGTCGACCACAGGACCTGGGTGATTGCCGGCGATGGCTGTCTGATGGAAGGCGTCAGCCAGGAGGCAATCACGCTGGCGGGCCACATGAAGCTCAGCAAGCTGATCGTGCTGTTCGACGACAATTCGGTCACGATCGATGGCTCGACAGAACTGTCCGACTCGACCGATCAGTGCCAGCGTTTCGAGGCCTCCGGCTGGGTCACCCGCAAGGTCGATGGTCATGACGAGAAGGATGTCGAGGCGGCCTTCAAATGGGCGGTGAAGCAGAAGAAACCTGTTTTCCTTGCCGTCAAGACGGTCATCGGTTTCGGCGCACCGAAGCTTGCGGGTACCGGCAAGGCGCTTGGCGGCCCTTTTGGCGCCGAGGAGATCGTGGGTATCCGCAAATCGCTGAAATGGCCGCATCCGCCGTTTGAGGTTCCGGAAGC
>CAYQRX010000229.1:0-5471 GCA_964419865.1 uncultured Hyphomonas sp.
GCCTTGCCCGGCCCTCGCGCAGCGCTGAGGAGATAACATCGCGCCAGGACGCCGTTTCGCACCTGCTTGGTGATGGCCGGCTTCTGGACGATGTTCGCGGGCGGCTGAAATCGGCGCCGGACCTGGAGCGCGCCGCAACGCGCCTTGCCCTCGGGCGCGGAGGGCCGCGCGACCTGCTGGCGCTCGCCAGAGCGGTGCTCTGCGGTGCGGAGGCAGCCGGACTGCTTGGTGAGAACCTGCCGGCGCGCCTTGCCGATATAGCTGCAACGCTCGGCCTCGCTGGAGCGCCCTCTGTGCGCGCCTTTGCGGAGGATATCGCCCGCGCGCTCATAGACGCCCCGCCGGTGCTGGCGCGGGAGGGCGGCTTTGTCGCGGAAGGTTGGGACGCAGGCCTCGATGAAGTCCGCGCGCTGAGGGACAGCAGCCGGCGGGTGATTGCGGAGCTGCAGGCGAAATATGCCGGCGAGACCGGGATCGGCGCGCTCAAGGTCAAGTTCAACAATGTCCTCGGCTATTTCATCGAGGTGCCCGCAGCGAAAGCCGATCCGATGCTGCGCGCGCCACTTTCGGCGGCGTTCATCCATCGTCAGACGATGGCGGGCGCGGTGCGTTTCTCGACGCATGAGCTTGCCGATCTGGCCGGGCGGATCGGCCGGGCCGAGGATGAGGTAAAAGCACGCGAGGCCGCCATCTTCGAAACCTTCTGTGCGAGAGCGGAGGCGCTTGCCGGGCCGCTCGCGATCATCGCCGCCGCGCTTGCCGAGCTGGATGTTGCAGCAAGCCATGCCGTATGGGCCTCCGAAGTGGGCGCCGTGCGCCCTGAGATCGATGCCCGTCCAGTCTTCGAGGCGAGGGGTCTTCGCCATCCGGTCGTCGAGGCGGCGCTGAAGAAAGACGGCAAGGGCTTCACTGCCAACGACCTTGCTCTGGATGCGGGCGGCGAGGCGGCGCCGCGTTTCCTGCTGGTGACGGGTCCGAACATGGCCGGCAAGTCGACCTATCTGCGCCAGGCGGCGCTGGCGGTTATTCTGGCCCAGGCGGGCGGTTTCGTGCCGGCGGCTTCGTTTCGGCTGGGCCTTGCCGACCGGGTTTTCTCACGCGTCGGCGCATCCGACGATCTGGCGCGCGGGCGCTCGACCTTCATGGTCGAGATGGTCGAAACCGCCGCCATTCTCAATCAGGCCACGCCGGACAGTTTCGTCATCCTCGACGAGGTGGGGCGCGGCACGGCGACCTGGGACGGGCTCGCCATTGCCTGGGCCGCCGCCGAACATCTTCACGACACAAACAGATGCCGCGCGATCTTCGCCACCCATTATCACGAACTGACAGAGCTGGCAGAACGCCTCTCAGGCGCCGCGAATGCCTCGCTGAAAGCGCGCGAATGGAAGCAGGAGCTGATCTTCCTGCATGAGGTCCAGTCCGGACCGGCAGATCGCTCCTATGGGGTGCAGGTTGCCAAACTCGCGGGTCTGCCGCGTTCCGCGGTGGCGCGCGCCGGGCAGATATTGAAACAGCTTGAGGCGGGGCCGTCGGCGGCCGAGAACCTGCCGCTGTTTGCTGCGGTGGCGGAAGATCCGGCGCCGGAGCTATCGCCGGAAGCGGCGGCGCTGATCGAGGCAATCTGCACCGCAGACCCGGACAATCTGACGCCGCGCGAGGCGCTGGAGCTTGTCTACCGGCTGAAGGAGATCGCGGCGCGCAGCTAGCCGGCGATCTTCACCGGCGGCTCGAACTTGGCCGATTTGGTGATGACGTCATCCGGCGCGGCGAGCATCGCCTTGTACATCGGCTCAGGATAGGCCTGGTGGGGCTTGGCCGGATCATAGGGCGGCTGGGCAACCTTGCCGCCTTCGCCGGCGTAAGGGTCCGGATTGCGATAGCGCGCCATCTCCTCATCCGTGATGCCGACACGCTTTGCCACCTTGGGATCAATCCAGGCATCGGGATTGATCGCCTCGGCGGAGCAGGCCACTTCCAGCGTCAGCTGGTCGGGCCCGGCGAAATAGATCGACTGGCACATCACATGGTCGAGCGGACCGATCACGTTCACCCCTTTTTTCCGGATGCGGTCGCGGATGGCGAGGAGTTCTTCCGGCGTATCCACACGGAAGGCAAGGTGCTGCATTGTTCCGGGGGCGGAGGGCGCGGCGCCCGTGCCGGCATGGGTGATGCCGAGCTGGATCGGGATGTCCTTCACGGCCGGCAGCTCGACGACGGAGAAGTAGGAATGGTCATCCATATGCAGGAAGGCATGCACACCGCCCGGCACGCCGTGCATGTCGAAGATGGCCGAAAGCCGACAGCCAAGCACATCCGAGAAGAAGGCGATATGTTCGCGGATGTCGGCCGCCATGATGGCAATATGGTGGATCCCGTTGACCTTGATCATGGCCATTCCTCCCGTTGACCCTGCGGCGTCGTTGCCCTGACGCATTCAGGGTATAATGTGCTGCAAGTTCAATCGGGGCAAGAAGGGTGAAGGCCGATGGCCGCAGGGGAAAGTCTGGTACGCGAGCCATACCTTGTGCTGCACACCGAAACATCCGGCTTCAAGGATGTCTATGGCGGCGCGGGCGAGCGGGTCGTGGTCGAGTGTATGCGGATATTCCTTCAGGGGAGCCGCGCCCGCAGCGTCGTCATCTTTTCCCACCCGATCGGGGGCGGGGCCTTCCTGCCGCTGGTCGGCGCGCTCGCCCGGGCCGGGCATCATGTGATTTATTGCAATCCGCGCTACCGGGGCAACGACACGGCCCTCATCATGGAGAAATGCATCGCCGATCTCGGCGCCTGCGTTGCCCATGCGCGCACGAAGCTCGGCTATGATCGGGTAATCCTCGGCGGCTGGTCGGGCGGCGGGTCGCTGTCCTTGTTCTATCAGGACCAGGCCGAGAAGACGACGATCACCGAGACGCCGGCTGGTGACCCCTATGACCTGACGAAGAAGGACCTGCCGCCGGCTGACGGGATCATGCTGCTCGCCGCCCATGTCAGCCGGGCGGTGACACTGACGGAATGGATGGACCCGTCCATCGTGGACGAAGCCCGCCCGTTCGAACGGGACGCGGCCCTCAACATCTATGATCCGGCCTGTCCGGACCAGCCGCCTTACAGCGCTGCCTTCGTTGCGCGCTTCCGGGCGGCACAGCTCGACCGCAACCGGCGCATCACTGCCTGGGTGCGCGAGACGCTGGAGGATCTCCGCCGCCGGGGTGAGCCCAACATGGAGCGCGCCTTCACCGTGCAGGGCACGATGGCGAGCGTCTGCTGGACCGATCCTGCGCAGGACCCGTCAGACCGGCGGCCCCATACCTGCTATCTCGGTGAGCCGCGAATCGCCAATGACGGGCCGGTCGGCCTCGCCCGGTTCACGACACTTCGCTCCTGGCTGTCGCAATGGGGGTTCGACACGACCAATGCCGACGGGCTCGGCAATGCGGGACGTATCTCCTGCCCGGTGCTGGTGCTGAACAACACGGCGGATCTCGCCTGTACGCCCAGCCATGCAAAGCGGCTGTTTGAGGCGGTTGCGCACGGCCGCAAGGCCTACCGGGATATCAAGGGCGCTGACCACTACTATATCGAACGGCCGGACCTGTTGCCCGAAGCCGTCAAAGCCTGCGGCGAGTGGCTGGAGGCAGAAGGCCTGGTCGGCTGAGGCGCCGCTTAGTTCGGCAGGCGGACAATCTCATCCTCGTCCGCGGGCGGCTGCGCATCGGACGGTGCGTTCAGTATTGAGGCGGCGTCGTCTTCCTCAAGCTCGAGCCGGATGCCCAGATCGGGCGCTTCGCCGAAATTTCCGCCGCCGAGGCCGCCGGAGCCGATCAGCGTGCTGCCCTGACCGGACCCATTGCCCAGTCCGCCCGCGCCCAGCAGGCGCGTGCCTTCTGTTTCGCGCTGGCCCCCGATATTCAGGTTCAACGTGCCGCCGAGCGCGGTTTCGGATGTGGCGGTCGATGTGTCGATCGGCAGGGGCTCTTCACTGGAAGCGGGCGGTGCTGCCTCGGCAGTTGATTTCACCGAATCGGAACAGGCGGCGCCGGTGAGGGCGAAGGACAGAAGAAGCGCGGCGGTCAGCGGTTTCATGAACATTTCCCAGTGATGGCGCAGCCGTCAGGCGACCGCAAGCTTGGCCTGCACAACGTCCCAGAATTTCGCCGCCGCATCAATGCCCGTCAGACGCTTCAGGGCCTGAAGGCCCGTCGGAGAGGTGACATTGATCTCCGTCAGGCGCCCGCCGATGACATCGATTCCGGTGAGCGTGAGCCCCCGGCGCCGGAGTTCCGGGCCGATGGCTTCGCAGATATTGCGGTCCGCAGCGGAGAGTTCGGTTGCCTCGGCGGTGCCGCCGACAATGAGATTGGAGCGCACCTGGCCCGATTTCGGCCGGCGATTGATCGCGCCGGCAGGTTCGCCGTCGATCAGGATGATGCGTTTGTCGCCCTCGCTGACCGCCGGCAGGAAAGCCTGCACCATCACCGGTTCCGGGGAATGGGAGAAGAAGATTTCCAGGAGGGAGTCGAGGTTGGCGTCGGAATGGGTCAGGCGGAACACGCCCGCGCCGCCATGGCCGTAGAGCGGCTTGATGATGATGTCGCGGTGGGCCTCGCGGAATTCGTCGATCACTGCCCGGTCACGGGTGACAAGCGTCGGCGGCATCAGCTCCTGGAACATCAGCGGGAAAATCTTCTCCGGGCTGGAGCGCACGCCGGCGGGATCGTTCACCACGAGCGTCTGGCCGTGGAGCATCTCCAGCAGGTGGCAGGCGGTGATGTAGGCGAGGTCGAAGGGTGGATCCTGGCGCATCAGCACGACATCTATGTCGCGCGCCAGATCTAGGCGGATCGGTGCTTCGAACAGCCCCGGCGTCTCGCGCACCCGTTGCACCCTGGCAGGCCGCGCCGAGGCCGTGACGCGGCCATCGGCCGACAGGGAGAGCTCGGCCGGGCCATAGACGAACAGCTCAAACCCGCGCGCCTGCGCGATTTCGGCGAGCGCAAAGGTCGTGTCAGCGTCAATATTCACCCGCTCCAGCGGGTCCATCTGGATGGCAATGCGAAGTGTCACTTGGGCCTTGTCCCTTCCGGTAGTCACGGAAGGGCCGGGGACGCCCCCGCCAGCTTCCGGATCAGTAGCTTACGCCGCGCAGCTCCGGCAGCGGCTCGCTACCATATGACGCCTCCGGTTGCGCTTGGTAAGAGGGGGTGGTCTGCGGCGCCGGCTGTACCTGGGTCGTCGGCGCGGCGGGTCGGCGGACTTCCTCGGCCACACGGACATAGGAGACGACCTGCTTGACCCCGCCGACGAGGCTTGCCTCCTCGGCGGCCCGGCGCAGTTCCTCCGGCGTGCGGGCAATGCCCATCAGGTAGACGACACCGTTATAGGTCTCGACATTGTAGTTCACCATTTTCACGCGGCTGGAGCCGAGAAGTCGGGCCCGCACCCGACTTCTGATCACGCTGTCCGACACG
>CAYQRX010000230.1:0-5458 GCA_964419865.1 uncultured Hyphomonas sp.
CGGTGTGGTCGGGCGGGGGCGGGTTGCGCTTGACCGGCTTTGCCTCGACCGAGGCCACCGTATAACCGCCGACCTTGACGATCTCCAGCGCGCGGTCTGCGTCGCCCTTGTTGCCGAGGGTGAATTTCTTCAGCGTTTCGCCATCGAGCGAATGCAGCCGGGCCTCGAAATGCGAGCCATCGGGCGCGCGCAGCTCGGCGGCGATGTTCCAGTATTCCTGCGGCCGGAACATCTCGATCTCGTTCTCGCGGTCGCATACGATGCGCAGGGCGACCGATTGCACCCGGCCGGCCGAGCGCGAGCCTGGCAGCTTGCGCCAGAGGACGGGGGAGAGGTTGAAGCCGACGAGATAGTCCAGCGCCCGGCGCGCCAGATAGGCGTCAACCAGTTCGCTGTCGATGGCGCGGGGATGTTCCATTGCCTGTGTCACCGCGCTCTTGGTGATGGCATTGAAGACGACGCGCTCGATGGCGATGTCCTTCTTCAGCGCGCGGCGCTTTTTCAGCGCCTCGATCAGGTGCCAGCTGATCGCCTCGCCTTCGCGGTCGGGGTCAGTCGCCAGCACGAGCGTGTCGGCATCCTTCAGGGCGTTCGCGATATCCGAAATCCGCTTGGCGGATTTGGCGTCCGCCTCCCAAACCATCTCGAAATCATTATCGGGATCGACCGAGCCGTTTTTCGAGGGAAGGTCGCGGATATGGCCGTAGGAAGCGAGGACCTTGTAGTCCTTGCCCAGATACTTGTTGATCGTTTTGGCCTTTGCCGGCGACTCGACGACGACAAGTTTCATGCGGGCTCCACCTGTTCAAGGGCGGCAGGAATGGTCTGTAGCGGGATGCCCTGTCAAGGCTGCAACGGTTTTCAGCCGTCTTCGCGGTAGGCGATGAACGCCAGGCTGGCGAACAGCACGAACAGTGGCGGGCTCCAGGCCGCGATGATCGGCGGGGCGGCCCCGGTGGCCCCGAGGCTGGAGGAGAACTGGGTGAAGAAATACAGCCCGATCGCTGCAAGTACGCCGGTTGCGAGCAGGCGGGAGGTGCCGCCAAGCCGCTGCAGGCGCAGGCAGGCGAGGGCCCCGATCAGCGCCATGGCGACAAACAGGATCGGCGTCGCCGTCAGGCCGAACCAGCGCATTGTGTAGCGCGACGTATCCAGGCCGGCGGCGCGCGTTTCGGAGATGAAACGCGGCAGGGACCAGAAACCGATCGTGTTGGGCGAGGCGAATTTGTCGAGCAGGCTGACCGCATCCAGCGAGGTCGGGATCGCCAGCGTGTCGCGCCGCTCCGGCAGCTGGTTGGGCAGGTTTTCCACCAGGTTTTCAAGCTGCCAGAAGCCTTCGTTCAGCACCGCGCGCTCTGCATCTATCCGGCGCACGAAGGCGAAATCGCTGGTCGGCTGGCGCCCGCTGTAAAGGCGCTGTTCCTCGATGATCTTCACGTCCACCAGGGTGCGGCCATTGTCCTCGACCCGGCGGGCATGGATGACGAATTGGCTGGTATCATCACCCTGGCGAAGCCAGACGCCGGTTTCCGCTACGACAACTGCTTCCCGCCCCGTGTTCAAGAGCCGGGCGCGCTCAGTTTCATAGGACTGGCTCAGACGGGCCGCGAAAGGGTTCAGCACCATCGAGGCAAACAGGCCGAGGACGACGCCGAGCACGATCACGGGCGTCAGGAAGCGCCAGGCCGACAGCCCGCTTGCGCGGATAATCGAAAGTTCGGAGCGACGGTTGAGGCGGGTGAAGGCCATCATCGTTGCCGCCAGCAATGCAAAGGGCAGGGTCTGTTCGAGAATGAGCGGCAGCTTCATCAGCGACAGGCGCAGCGCGTCCATCAGCGTGATCCGGACATCGCCCCCCACCGTGCGCAACTGCTCGACCACGTCGATCATCAGGATCGCCAGGAGCAGAATGCCGAGCACCACGGCCAGCCCCGACAGGCACTGGCGCAGAATGTAGATCTGAATGCGCGAAACCAGCGGCATCAGCGCAGAGTCCCCGTCATCAAAAGGGCATCATTGGGCGCTGCGCGGCGCTGCCGGCGGCCGATGCGGGCGCCGCGTCCGAAATAGACCCAGCCGAGTAGCAGCGCGGCCCCCGCCGGAATGGCCCAGAGGGCGATATTCAGCGCGGGGTCGCTGGCGGCGGCCGATTGCACCGCCAGATCGACCACGAGGACGAGGATGGCCCCGGCCGTCGCCACGGCGATCCGCCGGGAATAGCCCTGGCGGCTGAAGTCGCCGCCAAGCACTGCAAAGATGGCCAGCAGCGCCATCACGATGTTCAAAATCGGCGTGGTCAGCCGGGCATTGGCTTCGGCGAGGAAGGTGTCAGCTTCCTTGCTTTCAAAGTAGTTCTTCCGGTCCACGAACAGCAGTTCATGCAGGAATTTGTCCGACGCCTTGAGATTGAGATCGGAATCCTCGCGCATGAAATCGGTCAGGTCGAACATATACTGGTCGAACTCCAGCACCGAGAGCTGCTGGTTGGAATCGAGCTGCTGGCTGAGCGCATCGCGCAGCAGCAGTGTCGGGCGCCCTTCCACCGTAACCAGCGCCGCCGAGCGGGCCAGGATATCGGTCGGGAATTGCGGGTCGGTCATGTCGGAGATCATGACTCCGCGCAGCTCTCCGCCGACCTGCTCGCGGGCATAGAAGGTCAGCCGCTCGCCATTCGAGGTGAACTGGCCGGGGCGGATCATGGCAGCGGCAAGGTCGGCGCGGGCGCTGGCGACGGCCTCGCGCATCTCGCGCTGGGCGAGTGGCTGGACCCACAGGTTGATGCCGAGGTGCAGCACCAGGCACATCACGGCCAGGCGGAGCACCGGCGAGGCGACTTGCCAGCGGGTCATGCCTGCGGCCTGTGCGACCACAATCTCCGAATCCTTGTGGATACGGTTGAGCGACCAGACACCGGCCACGAACAGCGCCAGTGGCAACAACAGAGCAATGACCTGCGGCGAGCCGAGCATCACGACATAGAAATAGGTGACGGCCGACTGCCGGTTCTCGAGAATCAGGTCGGTCCGGGTCAGGCCCTGGGCCAGCAGGGCAATCATGACGAGGCTGCCCACAATAATGAGCACGGCCTGCAGCACCTGTCTGAACAGATGAGCCTGTATCTTTGTCATGATCCGGGGTGTGGCACGTCGATATCCGGGGGAATGACCCGTTTTTTGGGCAGTAAACCCCTAGCTAACGAGTTGCGCTTGTCGCGTCGATGCTTAGTTTCCGCTCCAAACGGAGTTTCCACATATGAAGATTACATTTGCCGAGGCCGCGAAGGCCGACATTGCCGCTTTCATCGCTGATGAGGGGGCAGGCCTTCCGGGGAGCGCAGAAGCGCTCGACAAGGCATCGGGCGGGCTGATCAGCGCCGCGCTCGAGGGCGACCGGTTCGACGGCAAGGTCGGTCAGCAGCTGCAGATCGTCCTGCCCAAGGGCCTTGAGGCCCGCCGTGCGGTCCTGCTTGGCGGCGGCAAGCCGAAGAAACGCGACGCCCGCGAAATGGAGAAGATCGGCGCCCATTTCATCAAGACATTCGCCAAATCCGGCTTCAAGTCGGCCTCCATCGCTGCGCACACAGCGGATGAAACAGCGCGCGTCGCCGCCGGCGCAAAGCTCGCTGCTTATCGTTTCGATACCTATTTCACCAAGCTGAAGCCGGACCAGAAGGCGAGCCTGTCGACCCTGACGATGGTTTCCTCCGATCCCAAGGCGGCCAAGGCCGCCTTTGCGCCGCTGGATGCCGCCACGGACGGCACCTATCTGGCCCGCGACCTCGTCAACATGCCGCCGAACGACCTTCATCCGGAAAGCTTTGCCGCCAAGATCAAGGAGCTTTCCGCGCTCGGCCTCGAGGTTGAAGTCCTTGGCGAGAAACAGATGGCCAAGCTCGGCATGGGTGCGCTGCTCGGCGTCGGCCAGGGCTCGGTGAAGGAAAGCCAGCTCGGCATCATGAAGTGGAATGGCGGCAAGCCGGGCGATGATCCGGTCATCCTCGTCGGCAAGGGCGTCTGCTTTGATACGGGGGGTGTTTCGCTGAAGCCGGGCCCCGGCATGGAAGACATGCGCGGGGATATGGGCGGCGCCGCTGCCGTCACCGGCACCATGCGCGCGATTGCCCAGGCAAAAGCCAAGGTGAACGTCGTCGGCCTCGTCGGCCTCGTCGAGAACATGCCTGACGGCAACGCCATCCGGCCGGGCGACATTCTGCGCTCGGCATCAGGGCAGACCATCGAAGTCCAGAACACCGATGCCGAAGGCCGGCTCGTTCTCTGCGATGTGCTCTGGTATGCGCAGGAACACTTCAAGCCGAAAGCCATTGTGGACCTCGCCACGCTGACCGGCGCGATCGTCATATCGCTCGGCCATCATCATGCGGGCCTTTTCTGCAATGATGACGGGCTCGCCGATGAGCTGACCAAGGCCGGGCTCGCCGAGGGCGAGCGCGTCTGGCGCCTGCCGCTCGGGCCGGAATATGATGCGCAGATCAAGTCGAAATTCGCGGATATGCGCAATGTTGGCGGCCGCGCCGCCGGCTCGATCACAGCGGCCCAGTTCCTCAAGCGCTTCGTCAAGGATGGTGTTCGCTGGGCCCATATCGACATTGCCGGCACTGCCTGGGTCGAAGGCGAGAAATCGCCGACCGATCCGAGCTGGGCCTCGGGCTACGGGCCGCGCCTGCTCAGCCGCTGGATCGTTGATAACTACGAGGCGTAACCGCCTCGCTTCCATCGCGCGTCACCCTCGATGGGCAACGCCCGTCTGAGGGCCCATCTCCAAACCTCACCGTCTGCAAAGGTGGAAAGGTCAGGAGTTGGGCCCTCAGATGGCTTTCAGCCATCGAGCGTGACGAACAGGCAGGTTCCTTTGTCCCGTCAGGCCGCTTGCAACCCTTGCGCATCCTGAGCAAAGTCGAAGGACAAGAGGAGCCGCGCAGAGAGTGTCCCAGCCAGCAGCCCCCGAATGGTGGTTCTACCATCTCTCGCGCACCGCGCTGGAGGAGGCGGCTGCGCCGCTCTTGCAGAAATGCCTCGAGGCCGGCTGGCGCGTGCTGGCCGTTTCTCCGCGGGCGGAGCGTCTGGCAAAGCTCGACGCCGTGCTCTGGACCTTTGACGACGCTTCCTTCCTGCCCCACGGCCAGGCCGATGCGCCGGGACTGGATGTCGCCCGTCAGCCGGTGCTGCTCTCGGCAATGCTTGCCAATGCCAACAACGCCGAAGCCCTGATGCTGATGGATGGCACCGAGGCGCCGGTGGACGCGGCCTTCAGGCGCTGCATGGTGATGTTCGAGGACTCCGACACCGCCGCCCGCAACAAGGCCCGCGCCCAGTTCAAGGCGGCGAAAGATGCAGGGCTGGTGACACGCTATTTTCAGCAGACGGATCGCGGCGGCTGGAAGGAGGCGGGGGCCTGACGCCTCACCCCTTCTTCACAAACTCCGATTTAAGCCCCATCG